>CAYLJO010000075.1:0-26161 GCA_964383905.1 uncultured Blastocatellaceae bacterium | reverse complement strand
GCAGGCGTGTGAGCCGCGCGAGCGCACGCCCCAGCACAACGGCTTGATTAAAGCCGCGCTCGCGCGCCCGTTCAGGATGAAGCGGGACAGGCATGATAAGCGTCGCGGTGTTAAGCGGCGGTCGCCGCCGTGTCTCAAACAGCAAACGAGCGAGGCGAGGCGCAACGTGTGGCGTTCGTTTCAAGGCCAACGTGGACTCACGCAACGCGCCTTCGTACGCCCCGCATGCGCGCGCCGCCGTAAAATGTTCGGCGTCGCAACGCCGACAGCGCACTTCCCGACGCTTTTCTTCCGGCACTACCCCCGGCGCAAGATCGCCGCATTTCCAGCACAGAGTCTCTTCGCCGGAGAAGATGAACGTCTCGTGCCAGGACGTCGCACAGGCCACTCCATCATCACGCGATTCAACGCTCGCGCCGCACACCGCGCACGCTTGCGGGTAAAGCAAAGCCAGCACCGCGTCGTAAAGTACGCCTATTGTGCGGACTGCCTTGCTTCGCTTGCAAAGTTGGTTGGCTCTGGTCATCTCCAACGGGCGGCTTGGTCTCATCTAATGTGACCGCTCAAGGACAGAGGTTCCCTCAGATAAATACGCAAACGACCTCCGGGCTTGTGTGCTCAAGCCGGGAGGCCGCAGTTATCTCACGTTAGGATATCCCTTCTCTACTCTTCCAAGCTACTCTTCTTCATTAGTTAATAGACCGCGCTCCTGTAAATCCTGGCAGCGTAAGCAGTGGCGTGCCCACGGCACGGCTTCCAGCCTCTTCTCCTGCACGGGCTCGCCACAACTCACGCAGTTGCCATACTCTCCAGCCTCGATACGCTCCAACGCTTCGTCAATCAGCTCGAGTAACTTACGATCATTCGCCGACATGGAGAATAATAGCTCTTTGGTATAAGCGTTGGCGGCCATGTCCGCGGGGTCCTGCGTCGCTTCCGAGTCCCGCTCGCGGCTGTAGAGCTCCGCCTCCTGAACCTGCCCGACCAGCCCCTCACGGCGGGCCAGCAGCCTGTCCCGGTATGTTTTTATTTTACGTTTGTCCATCGTTTTAGTTTGCTCCTCTGGTTCTTTGCTTGCTCCTGAGCCGTGCCGACGCGATTGATCGAAGGGAGACTTGAAAATAAGGCCGAACGCGGAACGATGAATTAGGAGATCCGGTTTTTACTCACCGTCCGTCATTTTCTATTTCTGATATGGCAACCCGTGAATGATCGTGTACGCCCGGTAAATCTGTTCGACCAACACTACGCGTGCCATCTCGTGCGTGAGCGTCAGGCGCGATAAAGACCAGCGTAAGTCTGAGCGTTTAGCGACCTCGGTTGAAACCCCGCAGGGCCCGCCGACGATGAAAGCCACCTCCTTTGTACCGCCGAGCTGCCGGCGGTCGATTTCCGCCGCCAGTTGCCCTGAACTCCACTCCTGCCCACCCGCATCGAGCAACACTGTCAAGGCCCCAGGACGAAGCGCGCTTATGATGCGCCGGCTCTCGTCTGCGATGCCTTCGCGCTCCGTGCGGGCCGCACTTTCGCGCAGCTCCGTAATCTCCCAGCGAACGAACCGCGCGAGCCTTCCCAAATAATCGTCAACAAGCGCCCGCAGGTGCTCGTTCCTTGTCTTCCCAACCCAGATGAAACGCAAGCGCATCGCGTGGGAAGGACTGACGAGTGATGAATGACGAGTGCAAATGTGGAGAACGATAAGATGAGGCCGTGTTGCTTTTATTCATCACTCACCGTTCATCACTCGTCTTCATCCCTTTCTTTCCCCCCTTCCGCCTTCATCCTTTCGCAGGCGCGCGATCTTCTCGTACAGGTTCTTGCGACTGATGCCGAGGATGCGGGCCGCCTCAGATTTGTTTCCCTTCGTCGCCGCGAGCGTCGAACCGATGTAATCGGCTTCCAGCTCGGCCAGCGTCGGCGGCTGCTTCCGCCTTTTTTGCATGACGGCAGAGGCCCGCACCGCTTCCGGTAAATCCGCCTCTTCGATTCGCGGGCCGCTGGAAACGATAACTGCGCGCTCCATCGTGTTAGCCAGCTCGCGGACGTTGCCGGGAAACTCGTAATCCTTAAGGAGCGCGAACGCCGCGGGGGCGATCTCCGCCACGCGACGACCATGCTTGGCGGCGTAACTTTTCAACAATGCCTGGGCCAGCTGCGGCAAGTCTTCGCGACGCTCGGTCAGCGGCGGCACGTGAATATGCACGACGTTCAGGCGATAAAAGAGGTCCTCGCGAAAAGCCCGGCGCTTGACCGCCTCGCCCAGGTCAACGTTGGTGAGCGCGATCAGCCGCGCGTCGACCTTGACGGTCCGCCGCCCGCCCAATTTTTCAAACTCGCGCCGCTCAATCACCCGCAGAAGTTTCGCCTGCGCATCCGTCGAGAGGTGCGCAATCTCGTCCAGCACGAGCGTCCCTTTGTCCGCCGCTTCAAGACGCCCCGGCTTCGCCTCCGTGGCGCCGGTAAACGCCCCCCGCTCGTACCCGAAAAGCTCGGCCTCGAGCAGGTTGCCCGGCAACGTCGCGCAATCAATCTTCACCAGAGGCTCGGCCGCGCGCCGGGAACGCGTGTGAATGAAAAGCGCCAGCGCATCTTTGCCCGTGCCGGATTCGCCGGTGACCAGAACGTTGGCGTCCGTCACGGCGACGCGCTCGGCCAGCATGACCGCCTCGCGCATTGCTTCCGACAGCGCGACTATCTCGATCACAACTCTTTTCTCAAAGAGATACCGCCGTCCAGCAAGTCGGCAGGAATTTCCACCCGGGTCGCATCCCGCCACAATCTCTCGAGATCGTAAAATCGCCGGGCCTTGTCTTCGAAAACGTGGACAACGAAATCGCCGTAGTCCACCAGCACCCACTCGGCCGTATTGTACCCTTCCACGCGCGCGGCCCGCGTGCCCTGGTTCTTCAATTGCTCGACGATTTCGTCAGCGATCGCCTGCACCTGCCGCGTGTTTGTGCCGCTCGTGATTAAAAAGTAGTCGGTGAAAGTGGCGACATCGCGCAGGTCAAGGACGACCGGGTCTAACGCTTTCTTATCGCCGGCCGCGCTGAGGGCCGTGCGGATCCGCTCGTCAAGCCCGCCGACCTGAGCCTTATTCTCGGCCGTCGAAGAGGCGGCCGGCTTGCGCGCCGAACCCGCCTTCGCCTTACGCTCAGGATCTAATGCTCGTTTCCTTATGGTTGAATTCTGTTTCATGCAGTTCTCTGTAAAGCCCATACTTTTTGATGTAGTCCGCCACGGGCGGCGGCACAAGCGCCGGCCATTGGTCGCCCCCGTCATGCGCCGCGCGGCGAATGGCGGTCGCCGAAACGTCCATCAGCACGGCATCGGTAACGTAGATTTTCGGACCATCGCTCTGATCAAGCTCCCGCGAGACCCGCTCCTTATTGGCACCACGCAAATCAACGATTCTCTCGCGGACCGAAGGCGTGACGTGCGCCGTGCTCAAGTGATACCCGGGGCGCGTCACGATAATATGATCGGTCAGCGTGAGCACCCGCTCCCATTCGCGCCACGTCACGATCTCCGCCCATGAGTCCGCGCCCATCACGAAGAAGAGCCGGGTCGTGCGGCCCAGCTCGGCCTGCAGTCGCGAGAGCGTATCGACCGTATAGGGCCTCTCGGGCGCGTCGAGCTCAATAGTCGAGACGCACAGCGACCATTCGTGCTGTGTGGCCAGCACGAGCATCGCGTAGCGCTGGAGCGCGGGCGTTACTGCCCCCTCTCGCTTGTGCGGCGCCACGTGCGCCGGAATAAATAGCAGATCGTCGAGCGCAAACAGCCTCAAGAGCCTCTCGGCGATGGCGAGGTGTCCGACATGAACCGGATCAAACGTCCCGCCGTAAAGAGCCGTGCGTTTGCGCCCCTTCATTAAAAGTTCCCTTCAGCGGCCCGGCCGACCCGACACAGTCGCGCCACCCACCTCACGTGGGTGACGGTTATCTCTCATCAAGAAGCGAGCCGGGCTTCGTCCGCTTGACGGCTCGGGGCAGCACCGATCTCTTCCAGCGCCCGCGAAACTGCATTCATCAGCTCGCGCACGCCTTCCCCGGTCACCGACGAGATGGCGAAAAAAGGCCTGCCGTCACTTTCGGCACGGCGTCTCAAGCCCTCCAGGCGCCCCGGCTCGTCAAGCGCATCAATTTTTGTGGCCACAACGATCTGCGGGCGCGACGCGAGTTTCGCGTCATAGGCCTCAAGCTCGCGGTTGATCGTCTCATAATCGCTGACGGGATCGCGCCCCGTCAGCGAAGAGACATCGACGAGGTGCAGCAGCAGCTTTGTCCTCTCAACGTGGCGCAGAAAGCGGTCGCCGAGGCCGGCCCCTCTGTGTGCGCCTTCGATTAACCCCGGAATGTCCGCGACAACAAAGGTGCGAAACCCTCCCATATCGACCACCCCCAGATGTGGCTCCAGCGTGGTGAAGGGGTAGTCTGCGATCTTCGGTTTGGCGGCCGAGATGGTCGAGATGAGCGTTGACTTTCCGGCGTTCGGGAAACCGACGAGGCCGACGTCCGCAAGCAGTTTCAACTCAAGCTGCAACCCGCGCTCTTCGCCCGGACTGCCCTCCTGATGATAACGCGGCGCGCGATTGGTCGAAGTGGTGAAATGCGCGTTACCGAAGCCACCGCGACCACCGCGTGCGGCCAGCCAACGCGCCCCGTCTTCCGTGAAATCGTAAAGTAAATCGCCGGTTAGCGCATCGTAGACCTGTGTGCCGACCGGGACGCGCACAAGCGTGTCTGCGCCGTCGCGCCCATGGCGGTTGGAGCCTTCGCCGTGCATCCCGCGGCCCGCGACATGTTCTGGATTGTAACGAAGATGCAGCAGTGTGTTGAGAGATTCGTCCGCGACCAGCCAAACGTCGCCTCCGCGGCCGCCGTCTCCGCCCGACGGCCCACCCCGCGGCACAAATTTTTCACGACGGAAGGCCGTCACGCCGTTGCCGCCGTGCCCCCCCTGTACCCGAATCTTAGTGCGGTCAATAAACACTCAAGTGGTCAGTAATCAGCTATCAGTAATCAGTTAAGAAGAGGGCCAAACGAATGATCGGTTACCAGCTTTTGGCTTTAGCTGATTACTGACTACTGACAACTATAAAAGCGACGCCAGGCGCTTCGAGGAGTAAAAAGCACTCGGCGCAGGCGTCGCGTTATGGCAGGCCCGTTCTGGTAACCCTCGCCTGTCAGGCGGCCGCGGGCGGTTGTTCGGGCGCAGCGGCCGTTTCCGGATAGACGCTAATAAACTTCCCGGAGCGGCCTTTGTCTTCGAACTTGACAATTCCGTCCACGAGCGCAAACAGGGTGTCGTCCTTGCCGCGTCCGACATTTTTGCCAGGCTTCCACTTCGTGCCACGCTGCCTGGCCAGAATGTTTCCGCCGGTGACATACTGGCCGCCGAATTTTTTGAGGCCCAAGCGCTGGGCCGCGGAATCGCGACCGTTGCGCGAGGAACCAACACCTTTCTTATGTGCCATTTCCTTAACCCCTCATGATGAACCATGAGCTCTGAACGATGAATGTAAAGACAAATGCTTTCAGCTCAGCGTTCAGCATTCATCGTTCTAACTAATCGAGTCGATCTTCAAGGTCGTGTAGCCCTGGCGGTGTCCTTGTTTACGCTTATAGTGCTTGCGCCGCTTCTTCTTGAAAACAATCATCTTCGCGTCACGCCCGTGGTCAACCACCGTGGCCGTAACACGCGCCCCCTCGACGATCGGTGCGCCCGTTCTGGACTCATCCCCACCGGCCACCATCAACACATCAAGCTCGACTAATTCACCCGCACTCCTGTTAATTAATGGTACACGCACGGTCGCGCCTTCTTCGACGCGAAACTGCTTGCCACCACTTTTAACGATTGCGAAACTCATTCTTACGTCCCTCCCGGCGAGAATTTCTCACCATAGAAAAGTCGTTTATTATAAAGGTACTTCCCTCTATCGTCAACGCGCGGGGGGAAGGAATTTGCCCGGCCCTTTCGCGCCGTTGAGGGAGAAAAATTCCTCCATAAAATTGGTTGAAAACTCGCCCGCGCGGAATTTCGGATGATCCATGATCTTCAGTTGAAGCGGAATGGTCGTCCTGATGCCTTCAACGACCATCGCTTCGAGCGCGCGCCGCATACGCGCGATGGCCAGCTCCCTCGTCCCCGCGTGAACGATCACTTTGGCGATCATCGAGTCGTAAAAAGGCGGCACGACGTAGCCCGGATAAGCAGCCGTGTCGACGCGCACGCCGGGCCCGCCGGGCAGGTTGAAGGCGGTGATCGTGCCGGGTGAAGGCACAAATGTTTCGGGGTGCTCGGCGTTGATGCGGCACTCGATCGAGTGCCCGACGATCAGCACGTCTGACTGCGTAAAGCCCAGCGGGGCGCCTTCCGCGACCCGAATTTGATTGCGCACGATGTCCGCCAGTGTGACCATTTCTGTCACCGGATGCTCGACCTGGATGCGCGTATTCATCTCCATGAAGTAGAAGCGGTTATCTTCATCGAGCAGAAATTCAAATGTGCCCGCGCTTGAATAGCCGAGGCGCCGGCAGGCGGTCACCGCCGCCGCGCCCATCTCCTCGCGCAACTCGCGAGAGAGCACCGGCGACGGAGCTTCCTCGATAAGCTTTTGATGGCGCCGCTGAATCGTGCACTCGCGCTCGCCGAGGTGTACACACGTGCCGTGCTCGTCGGCGAGCACCTGAATCTCGATGTGGCGCGGCCGTTTGAGGTAGCGCTCGATGTAGACGTCACCGTCCTTGAACGCCGCCTGCGCTTCGTTGGAGGCCGCTTCGAGCGCCGGGCCAAGGTCCTCTTCCGAACGCACGATGCGCATGCCGCGCCCGCCGCCCCCGGCGGCCGCTTTGACGATGACGGGCAGGCCTATTTCGCGCGTCAGTTTGAGCGCTTCTTCCTCTGATTCCAGCGGCTCAGGGCTGCCGGGCAGGACGGGGAGCCCCGCCTCCTGCATCGCACGCCTGGCTTTCACTTTGTCGCCCATGAGGCGGATGACACTGGAACGGGGGCCAATAAATTTGATGTTGCACGCCTCACAGATTTCCGCGAAGTACGCCGATTCGGCGAGAAAGCCGTAGCCGGGGTGGATGCCGTCGACATTCGCGATTTCGGCGGCGCTGATGACGGCAGGAATGTTGAGGTAACTCTGTGCGGAAGGCGCCGGGCCGATACATATGGCCTCATCCGCAAAGCGCACGTGAAGTGAATCGCGGTCTGCCTCGCTGTAGACGGCCACCGTGCGAATGCCCATCTCCTTGCATGTCCAGATGATGCGGCACGCAATCTCGCCGCGATTGGCGATCAGGATTTTGCGGAACTGGCGCGTGCTTGACATGCTCAAATCCAAAGTCTAAAGTCCAGCGCCCAATGCCTCTAAGGTCGTCCGATTGACGTTGGACATTGGACCCTCATTTTTTGATCCCGAAAAGCGGCTGGCCGTACTCTACCGGCTGGCCGTTCTCGACGTAAATCTTAACCACTTCACCGCTCGTTTCCGCCTGGATTTCGTTCATCAGCTTCATTGCTTCAATAATGCAGACGACCGTATCCGGATCAACATTGCTGCCCAGCCGGACAAAAGGCTCAGACGTAGGCGACGCCGCGCGATAGAAAGTGCCAACAATAGGCGAAGTGATGATGTGCAGGCCTTCGTCCTCAGACGCGGCCATTTCCGCCTGCGAGCCAGGGTGTGGCGTCGCGACCGCGTGCGCCGTACTCTGCCCGGCCCCGCCCGAGGCGTGTGATGCGGGTGATGGCGCTGGCCCGTGTGGCTGCGTTGCCGCCCCTTGCGCCTGAGGTGCCGCTGACGCCTGGGGGGTATGGTCGCGGCGCAGGCGGACGCGGAAGCCTTCGCGCTCAAGCTCAAAATCCGTCAAGCCGTGATCGGCAATCAACCGGACCAGATCACGCAACTCATCCATGTTAAGCGAAGGTTCGGGCCGGCGCGGCTGATTCTGCTGCTGGTGGCGACGTCGCCCGCGGCTGTGTCCCCCACGTTCGGTATGTTTCAGGTCATGTTGTCGTTCGTCACCGGACGACGGCGGCGGTTTTTGATCGCTCATTCTCTCTTTAGGCTCCGAGCGGGTCTGTATAAATATGGGCCGCGCCTTACGCATCACAGAAAGCGAAGAGCCTCAACTGCCCCGGTTCATACGCGCCGAAGGTTCATTGAGGCTCGCGGCCAGTCAAACAAAGGCGCACGCATTCCTGATAAAGTTCGCGCGCGCCGCTCGCTTGAGGCTATTACATCGCTTAATTCTCTGTAGATTGCTCGTCGGCGGTCGATTCCGTTTTCTTCGCGCGCCGGCCGCCCTTGGGCATTTGATCTTTCAGCTCAGTACCGGCCGGCTCTTCGCCTTTACCGCGGGCGCGCGTTGTTTCTTCTTTCTCAAAAGTCCGGTCGGCTTTTTTGCCGCCGCGACGAGCATTCGTCGTCTCCGCCTCATCGCTTGCTTTGGCCGTCTTCTTCTTGCCGGCCGCAGACTTGGCCCGCTTGGCGGCGGCTTCCACCGCCTCTCGCTCGCGCGGGTTGCCGACGAGCTCGATGATCGCGAGCTCGGCATTATCGCCGTCGCGCCGGCCCAGCTTAATGATCCGCGTATAACCGCCCGGGCGATCCTTGAAGCGCTCGCCCAATTCGTCGAAGAGTCGCTTGAGGGCGGCGACGCCGGCCGTCCGGGGGGCGCGGGGAGACCCCCGTCTTGCGCTCAGGACAGCTTGCTGCCGGTTGCCGGGATGGAAAAACGAAGCCGCCTGACGGCGCAGATGAACCGACTGCGTGCCGGCGGTATCGCCTTCCAGAGTTTGCGCGCGACGCGAAAGCGTGATCGCACGTTCGACAAACGGCCGCAATTCTTTCGCTTTAGGTAGTGTCGTAATGATGCGCTCATCGTGCGCATTAATCAACGAGGTCGCAAGGTTGCGCAGCATAGATATCCGGTGCGCGGTCGTGCGGCCCAGTTTGCGATGTGCCTTTAAGTGTCGCATGGCTTTTCTTAAGTGACAGGTGGCGAGAGAAAAGCCTCCCCGTTACACGTGGCCTGCTACCTGTCACAACCTTATTCTTCGTTGTCTTCGTAATCGCCGATATCGCTATCGCGCCCGCCCGAGCCCGGGATCGGGTTGCCCTGCGCGTCAAACTCCATCCCGAAATCAAGGCCCATCCCGTTGAGGATGTCTTTAATTTCGTGCAGCGACTTCTTACCGAAGTTCTTTGTCGCCAGCATTTCACGCTCGGTGCGCTGGACGAGATCGCGGATGGTACGTATGTCAGCATTCTTCAAGCAGTTATAAGAGCGCACGGAGAGCTCCAGCTCGTCCACGGAGCGATCCAGCTGATCGTTGCGCGGCAGCGGCGGCCGTTCCATCTTCGCGTAAGCGAGATCGTCCGTATCCTCCTCGAAATTGATAAAGATCGACATGTGATCCTTGATCAACTTGGCGGCCAGCCCGATAGCGTCGTCCGGCTTGACCGAGCCGTCGGTCCAAACCTCGATGGTCAGCTTGTCAAATTCCGTGTTCTGGCCGAGACGCGCCGCTTCGACCGTGTAGTTGACCTTTTTGACCGGAGTGTGCACCGAATCAACCGGGATGTAGCCGAGCGAAAGGTCTTCATCGAAATTGCGGTCGGCGGAGATATAGCCGCGCCCGCGCTTCAGTCGCATCTCAATTTTGAGCGAGCCGCCTTCGCTAACGGTGGCGATATGAATATTCGGGTCGAGCACCTCAACGTCGGCATCAACCTCGATGTCGCCGGAGGTGACCTCGCCCGCCCCCTCCTTGGTAATCGTCAGGGTTTTCGGTTCGCTGCTGTGAAGCTTGAACGGCACCTGTTTCAAATTAAGTATGACGTCTGTCGCGTCTTCGACGACGCCGTTGATTGAAGAGAACTCGTGCTCGACACCTTCGATCTTGACGGCCGTGATGGCCGCACCCTCGATGGAAGAGAGAAGGGCGCGCCGGAGCGAGTTACCGACGGTGGTGCCGAAGCCACGCTCGAAGGGCTGCGCGGAAAAGCGGCCGTAACGGTCGGTCATCGTCTCGGCATCGGCCGCCAGGCGGCGCGGCATCTGAAAACCTGTCCAAAGATTATTTTGATCTATAGCCATAATTTTTTAGTCCGGGAGTGAAATCGTTAAAAAATAGTTGGCGGCCCCGGCGCGCGTGCCCGAGTACGTGCACTCTCGGGCACTCACGTCAGGCGCCTCCAACGCTATTTACTATAAAGCTCGACGATCAGTTGCTCGTTAATTGACCGATCAATATCTGCGCGCGCCGGCAAAGATGCGATCCGCACGCTCATGTCCTCGCCCTCCGCCGGGGTGATCCATGACGGGCGACCGCGTCCTGCAGCCGTCTGCCACGCGCCTTCGATGTGGGGGTTCTTACGGCTCGCCTCCTTAATGCTGACAATGTCTCCGGCTTTCACCTGGAAAGAGGGGATGTCAACCTTACGCCCGTTGACTTCAACGTGGCCGTGATTGACGAGCTGGCGCGCCTGACGGCGCGACGTGGAAAAGCCGGCCCGGTAGACGGTATTGTCGAGGCGACGTTCGAGGAGGAACAGCAGGTTCTCGCCCGTGATGCCCTTGAGCCGCGCGGCGCGTTCGAAGTAGTTGCGAAACTGGCCTTCGAGGATGAAATAGATGCGTTTGACTTTTTGCTTCTCGCGCAACTGTTGACCGTAACCGACCAGCGCCTTGCCACGGCGCAAAGAGTTGCCGTGCTGCCCGGGCGGCTGGGTGCCGCGCTTCTCAATCGGGCACGAAGGCTTGTAACAACGGTCGCCCTTGAGGAAAAGTTTTGCGCCTTCACGGCGGCACAAACGGCACACCGCTTCTCTATACCTAGCCAATGGTTTTTGCCTCCGGTCTATAAACTAGACGGAAAAGTTTACAGGCGGCGCCGGCCGGCCGGGTCGCCCTTCATCCTTTAGGTTAATAACGAGTAACCAGTAAAAGCTGATCACTTTCTTGTTAAACTCTGCGGCGTTTTGGCGGACGGCACCCGTTGTGGGGGATGGGCGTCGTGTCACGAATCGTCGTGACGCGGATGCCCGCGTTGTTGATCGCGCGAATCGCCGATTCGCGCCCGCCGCCGGGGCCCTTCACGCGCACCTCGCACTGCTGCATGCCGGCGTCTTTGGCCCTATTCGCCGCTTCGTAGGCCGCCTGCTGCGCAGCGAAGGGTGTGCCCTTGCGTGAGCCTCTAAAGCCGCGCGCGCCGGAAGAGGACTGCGCGATCAGGTTCCCTTCGAGGTCGGTGATCGAAATCATCGTGTTATTGAACGACGCCGCGATGTAAGCGATCCCGACAGGGATGTTCTTCTTCTCTTTCTTACGAAAGACCTTCTTTTTTCCGCCTGTTGCCTTTGCCATAATTTAGCTGTCAGTAATCAGTAATCAGTAGCCAAGTATTAAACTGATAACTGATTGCTGAAAACTGAACACATCCTTTATTTCTTACCCGGCGCTTTCTTCTTCGCGATGGTCGCGCGGCGCGGCCCCTTACGCGTGCGCGCGTTTGTGTGGGTGCGCTGGCCCCGCACGGGCAATGAGCGGCGATGGCGCAACCCTCTATAGGAACCGATGTCCATCAGACGCTTAATGTCCATCTGCACGCGCTTGCGCAGGTCGCCTTCGATCTCCCCCTGGCTGTCGATGACGGCGCGGATGCGACCGAGTTCGTCCTCATTTAAGTCTCTGATCCGCGTGTCAATGCTGACCTGAGCTTCACCGAGGATACTGGTCGCGCGCGAGCGCCCGATACCGTAAATATATGTCAGTCCGATCTGTGCGCGCTTGTTAGGCGGAAGATCGACGCCAGCTATACGAGCCATTCCTTCTCTTCTCCGACTTCGGACGGTCTGAGGTTTGAGACCTCAAACCGGAAACCTTACCTTACCCCTGCCGCTGCTTATGTTTCGGGTTGGTGCAGATCACGCGCACGACGCCCTTGCGGTGGATGATCTTGCAGTTGTCGCACATCTTTCTAACTGAAGCACGTACTTTCATCTGTTCTACGGCCCCCCCTCTGCTTTGCCGGCTTGCGGCGCCACCTACTTGTAACGATAAGTGATCCGACCACGATTCAGATCGTAAGGCGAAAGTTCGACGAGCACGCGGTCGCCGGGAAGAATGCGGATGAAATGCTTGCGCATCTTACCCGAGATATGCGCGAGCACCTGATGCCGGTTATCCTCCAGTTCGACGCGAAACATTGCATTCGGTAGGGTCTCCAGGACCGTGGCCATGACCTCTATCGCTTCTTCCTTCGCCATATCCTCTTGAGTCTATATTTTGCCGACGCCGACAAACTTTATAGCATAGCATAACAACGATATCTTGCCAAGCAACGCCGGAGGACCTAGGCGAAGGCCGGGGCAGGCTCTTTCTGACCGGCCACGGCGACACGGGTCAGCACCTCGGGCCCGTTTTCGGTGACGGCAATCGTGTGCTCGGCGTGCGCGCTGGGCTGTCCGTCAACAGTCACGACCGTCCACCCGTCAGAGAGCACCCGCGTGTGGTGGGTGCCCAGGTTGACCATCGGCTCGACGGCGAAAACATACCCGTTTTTAATCTTGATGCCCTTGCCGGGCGAGCCGTAATTGGGGATCTGCGGGTCCTCGTGCATCCTGCGCCCGATGCCGTGCCCGACGTACTCGCGCACGACCGAGTAGCCGTGCGCTTCGGCATACCCCTGCACGGCCCACCCGATGTCTCCCAGATGCTTGCCCACCCGGCATTGTTCAATGGCCCGTTCAAGGCACTCTTCCGTGACGCGGATGAGTTTCAGCCATTCTTCGCGCACGCGGCCCACCGGGACCGTGGTCGCCGTGTCGCCGACGAAACCTTCGAGCGTTGCGCCACAATCGATGGAGAATATATCGCCCTCCCTCAGCACGTATTTGGAGGGGAAGCCGTGCACAATCTGTTCGTTAACCGAGGCGCAGATGGAGAAAGGATACCCGTGATAGCCTTTGAAGGTCGGCAACGCGCCGGCGTCGCGAATCATCTTTTCGGCCGCCGCGTCCACTTCGAGCGTCGTGATGCCGGGCTCAACCATGCGGCGTAACTCTTGAAGGACGCGGCCGGCGAGCTGCCCGGCGGCGCGCATCTTCTCCAGCTCTTTTTTTGATTTCCCGATAATCATAAGAAGTGACAGACGATGCTTCCTTCTTTTCATCCGTCATTCGCCACGATCTTTTCAATATCTGCGTAGATCACTTCCGGCTCGCGCGTCCCGTCAACGCGGCGCAAAAGATTCGCGGCGACATAGTAATCAAGCAGCGGACGCGTCTCCTGCTCATACTTCTCAAGGCGCACCCTGATGGTTTCCGGCGTGTCGTCCGTCCGCCACGTAAGCTGGACGTCCGGGTGGATGTCACACACGTTATCCGATCTTGGCGGTTTAAAATAGACGTTATATATCTCGCCACACACGGGACAGGTCCGGCGACCCAGGGTGCGCTTCTCGATTATCTCGAAGGGCACATCAATAAAGATCGGCAGAATCCTTTTACCCTGCTCGACCGCCAGCTTTTCGAGCATCGCCGCCTGCGCCGCCGTACGCGGGAAACCGTCCAGGATATACCCGTTCTTGCAATCCTCGCGCCCCGTGCGCTCACGCACCATCCTGATCACCAGGTCGTCGGGGACCAGCCCGCCTACGTTCATGATGGCGCGCACCTCTTCGGCGAGCGGCGTCCGCTCTTCCTTAAGGGCACGAAACATGTCGCCCGTCGAGATCTGTGGGAGGCCAAGACGCTCTCGAAGCAGGCGCGCCTGAGTGCCCTTCCCGGCGCCCGGCGTTCCCATCAGGACGATGATCTTGTACATACCAATCTGCGATTTGAGATCCGGGGTCCGGGATGTGAAATAAGAGGCCTTCCGACCGCAAATCGGCAATCACAAATCTTAAACTGTTTAGGCACGGCGGCCGCGCAAGCGCCCGCCCGACCCGAGAAACCCTTCGTAGTTGCGCATCACGAGCTGCGCTTCGATCTGCGCGACCGTATCCATCGCGACGCCGACGAGGATGAGCAGTGACGTGCCGCCGAAATAAAATTGATAACCCATGCCGGTCGGGATCCACCCGAGGCCGGGCGTGCTGCTCACAAAGGCGTCAAGCGAAGGGCCGATGAATGGCAAGCGCGCGAGTTTGAAGCCGCTGAGCATGAACTGCGGCAGGAAAGCGATAATCGCGAGATAGACGGCGCCGACGGTGGTCAGCCGCGTCATGATCGTATTCAAGTATTCGGCCGTCGCTTTCCCGGGCCGGATGCCCGGCAGGAAGCCGCCGTGCTTGCGCAGGTTATCGGCCACCTCTTCAACGTTAAAAACAATCGAGATGTAAAAGAAGGTGAAGAAGATGATGAGCGTCATAAAGACGAGCTCGTAGTACGGGTCGCCGCCGTGAAAACTCTGGAAGAAGAGGAACACCTTGCTCCACATGGAATTCTGGTTGTTCTGGTTCGGCGGGAAGGCGGAGAAAAGGGTCTGCGGCATTGCCAGCACGGATGACGCGAAGATCACCGGGATCACGCCGCCCATGTTGACCTTGAGCGGCATGACCGTCTGCTGGCCGCCGACAAGCTGACGCCCGACATGACGTTTGGCATAACTGACGGGGACTTTGCGCCGCCCCGACTCGACAAAGACGATAAAAGCGATGATCAGCACCAGGGCGACAACCATCACGATGACGCCGATTGTCTCGAGGGTGTCGCCGCCGCGCAGGCGTTCAAACACCTGCGCCACGCCGTTCGGAAGGTTCCTGACGATACCCGCAAAGATGAGCAGCGAAATACCGTTGCCGATGCCGCGCTCCGTAATCTGCTCGCCCAGCCACATGACGAAGATCGTCCCCGTCGTCAGCGTTAATACCGTCATGAGCAGGAATCCCCAACCGGGGTTGCCGACGCCGTTGACCTGCAACCAGTGCGCGACGAAACTGGTTTGGATGGCGGACAAACCGACCGTCAGGTAGCGAGTCCACTGATTGATCTTCTGCCGCCCCATCTCACCCTCTTCCTGCAGCTTCTTCAGCTGCGGTGAGACCACAGTCATCAACTGCAAAATGATTGAGGCCGTGATGTAGGGCGTGACGCCAAGGGCGAAAACGGAGATCACACGAAAATTCCCGCCGGAGAACAGATCAAGGACCCCGAGCAGGGTACCACTCACGTCGTGCCAAACCTGCTCCAGTCGAGCCCGGTTGATGCCGGGGGCGCCGACGTGCGCGCCGAACCGGTAAACAATCAGCATCCCGAGCGTAAAGAGGATACGCCGACGCAGGTCCGGGACATTGAACATGTTGCGAACGGCGGCAAAAAACTTTTCCATATGGACGCCTCCGGCGTTTAAATATCGCCCCAGTGCGAATCCGATTATGACCTTGCGGCGGCGAAACGCGCAAGTCGGCCGGGGTTAAACGAAACCATCGAAGCGTTGCCGGCGGGGCTCAAAATGGCTCACGCCGGCAAACTTCAGTGGTCGATGGCTGCTGACGTTTTCAAACTTCTACAGCGCTTCGGACCCGGCGGGCTGCTCAGCGCGCCGGCCGGGCGCCGCGCGTGATCAGTGTGGCGGCGCCGCCCGCCTTTTCTATCTTCTCACGGGCGCTCTTTGTAAAGCGGTGCGCGGAGACACGCAATGCTTTGGAGATTTCGCCCGTGCCGAGCACAACCACGTCGCGCTTGGCCTTCTTGATCAGCCCGCGCTCGTGCAGAAGTTCGGGGGATACTTCCTCGTTGGCCTCAAAACTCTGGTCGAGCGCCGCGAGGCTAATCTCGATCCACTCTTTCTTGAAGATGTTAGTAAAGCCGCGTTTGGGCAGGCGCCGGTGCAGCGGCATCTGGCCGCCTTCGAAACCGATTTTAGACGAGTAGCCGGAGCGGGACTTCTGTCCCTTCTCGCCGCGCCCCGAGGTTTTACCCAACCCCGAGCCGGGGCCGCGTCCGACACGCTTCTTCTTATGGGTTGAGCCTTCTGCGGGCCGCAAATTATTAAGACCGATGGCCATGATTTAGTTACTCCACAATCCGCAACAGATGCGGGACTTTGGCGACGAAGCCGCGCATGGCGGGCGTGTCCGGACGCTCAACGATTTGATTCAATTTCGTCAGACCGACGCTCCTGACAATCTGCTTGTGCGTCCTCGGAGCGGCGATGAAACTCCGGTAATACTGGATGCGGATGGTCCCGCCGGTCTGCCCTTTATTCTGATCTCCCATAAAAACCCCCCGGTCCCGGGTTAAAACCGTTTTAACCTGAGTTCTGAAACCCGAAGCTTACAACTCTTCCACCTGTTTGCCGCGCAGGCGCGCCAGTTCCATCGGGTCCTTCATTTTCAGAAGGCCGTCAAAGGTGGCGCGGACGACGTTGTGGGGGTTGCTTGAGCCGAGAACTTTGGTTCGCACATCGTGGACGCCGACCGCCTGCATAATGGCGCGCACGGCCCCGCCCGCGATGACGCCCGTACCCTCCGAAGCCGGCTTCATCAGCACGCGTCCCGCACCGTATTTACCGATCAACTGGTGCGGCAGCGTATTGCTGATCAAAGGTACCCGGATCAAATTCTTTTTGGCCGACTCGATGCCCTTCTTGATGGCGAGCGGCACTTCGCGCGCCTTGCCCGTGCCGAAGCCGACGTGTCCTGCCTCGTCGCCGACAATGACGAGTGCTGCGAATGAAAGGTTCTTGCCGCCCTTCACAACCTTGGTCACACGGTTGATGGAGATGACCTGATCCTTCAGGTCGAGGCCCTGCGGTGAAATTCGCTGTTTAGGTTGTCTCATTGCTCTTTCCGGTTATTCTCGCCCTCAGTTTGGGCCGCCTCATCTTTATTGAGTCCGGCTTCGCGCGCCGCATCGGTCAACGCCTTGACGCGGCCATGATAGAGGTAGCCGCCGCGATCAAAAACCACCTGATTGATCCCTGCGGCGCGCGCCCGCTCGGCGATGACGCGTCCGACGCGCTCGGCGGCCTCAATGTTGCCGCCCGTCGTACCGCGCAGGTCCTTCTCCGTCGTCGAGGCGGAGACGATCGTCTGCCCGCGCTCGTCATCAATTAACTGCGCGTAAATATGGTTCAGGCTGCGATAGATCGCCAGCCGCGGGCGCTCAGTCGAGCCATGAACTTTACGGCGAATGCGCTTATGAATCGCGCCTCGGACATCCGCTCTGTTCCTGTTTGCCATATCTTTAACTTTCGAGCCGTGGGTTTCGAGTTTTGAATTGACCGGAAATCGCAACCCGCAGCTTGACCATTACTTGCCCGTTTTACCCGGTTTCAACTTCAAAGCCACATCGGCGTAACGCACGCCCTTGCCCTTGTACGCGTCAGGCTTGCGGAGCTTGTGGATCTCGGCGGCCACCTGGCCTAGCTTCTGCTTGTCAGTGCTGGAGAGCGTGATCGTCGTCTGGTACTGCTGGATACTCGTTTTCGTCGGGACACGCTCGGCTTTTACTTCCACACCTTCCGGCAGCGGAAAGTTGATGGGGTGTGAATAGCCGAGCGAGAAGACAATCCTTCTGCCTTGAACGTCGGCCTTGTAGCCGACCCCGACCACGTCCATCTGCCTCGAAAACCCCTGTGTGACGCCGAGGATGGCGTTATTGGCGAGCGCCCGCGCCAGACCATGTTTGGCCGACAACTCGTCGGAGGCACGCTCGGCCTGCAACTGATCGCCTTCGAGCTTGAAACTGATACCCTCAGGGATCGGCGTCCTCAACGTGCCTTTCGCGCCTTTAACCTCCAGCTCACGATCATGGATCGTGACCGTGACACCCTTCGGAACCGTGATGGGTTTCCTTCCGATACGAGACATAATAATAACCTTCGGTTAGTAAGCAATGACCGGCGCCTGTCTGACCGCTGACTAGTATATTTCTGCCAATACTTCGCCGCCGATGTTTTCGCGGCGCGCCGTTTTGCCGCTCATCAGACCGCGCGAAGTCGAGACGATGTTGACGCCGTAGCCGCCGAGCACTTTCGGGATCTCCTGCGAGCCCATGTAGACGCGTCGCCCCGGGCGCGACACCCTCGCGAGGTGCGAGATCGAAGACGTGCCGCGGGCGTCGTAGCGGAGGAAGATGCGTATGTTGCGCTTGACGCCTTCGCCCTTGATGACGAAATTATTAATGTAGCCCTCTTCCTTCAGGATCCGGGCAATCTCCAGCTTCAATTTCGAGGCCGGAATATCTACGCGCGAGTGCTTTGACGAAATAGCATTGCGGATGCGCGTTAACATATCGGCGATAGGGTCAGTCATTCTACCAGCTCCAAAAGTAGTCGATCAGCGGTAAATCGGTAACCAGTTTTCAGCCGACTACGGATTACTAATTACTATTTCACCAACTCGATTTAACGACACCGGGAATTTGTCCTTGCAGTGCCAGTTCGCGGAAGCAGATGCGGCACAAATGGAACTTGCGCAAGTAACCGCGCGCCCGCCCGCAACGCTTGCAGCGCGTATAAGCGCGAACCGAAAATTTAGGTTTCCGGTTCGCCTTCGCGATCAATGATTTCTTTGCCATGAATCTTTCTTTCATTGTTCGGGGCCGGTCATGACCGGCCCCGAACTCTTCGAAACTTACTGCCGGAACGGCATCCCCAGCGACCTCAGGAGCGAGCGCGCCTGTTCGTCGTTACGCGCGGTGGTGACGATCGAGATGTTCATGCCGCGCGTCCTGTCCACTTTGTTGAAGTCGATCTCGGGGAAGATCAACTGCTCGCGTATGCCGAGCGTGTAATTGCCACGCCCGTCAAATGCCTTGGGCGAAACGCCGCGAAAATCACGGACGCGCGGCAGCGCGATGGAGACAAGCCGGTCCAGAAACTCATACATGCGGTCGCCGCGCAGCGTCACCATGACGCCGATGGGCATGCCCTGGCGCAGCTTGAACGAGGCGATGGACTTCTTCGCCTTGGTGATCACTGGCTTCTGTCCTGTGATCGCGCGCAACTCGTCAGTCGCCGTATCGAGAACCTTCGCGTTGGCCGTCGCCTCGCCCATCCCCATATTGATCACGATCTTTTCCAGGCGCGGAATCGCCATCGGGTTCGTGATACTGAACTCCTTCGAGATCGCGGGCGCAACCTCTTTCGTATAACGCTCTTTTAATCTGGCTGCCATCTCTCTTCCCCGTAAATCGTGATCGCGCTTTTAACTATTCACGATCGACTATTGACGGCCCACGAACCGTTACTTCTCCAGCGAATTCCCGCTGGCCGATGCCACGCGCTGTTTCGTGCCGTCGCCCTGCACCTCATATTTTACGCGCGTCGGCCGGCCCGATTGCGGGTCGATCAACTGCACGTTCGAGATGTCTATGTACGCTTCCTTATCAATGATGCCACCGCCACGATTGCTCTGCGGGTTGGCGCGTTGATGCCTTTTTATCATCCCGGCGCCCTCCACCTTCACCTTACCTTTAGCGGGCGAGACTTCGAGCACACGGCCGCGCTTATCCTTATCACGCCCGGCGATAATGACCACCTGATCACCCTTTTTAATCTTGGCGCGCTTGGTCCCCTTTTTCAATTTTATATCACCTCCGGCGCGAGTGAGACGATCTTCATAAAGTTCTTGTCGCGCAGCTCGCGCGCGACAGGGCCGAACACGCGTGTGCCGATGGGCGTGCCGTCCTCTTTGATGAGTACCGCCGCATTCTGGTCGAAGCGTATATAAGTCCCATCCTTGCGGCGCACCTCTTTGCGCGTGCGCACGATCACGGCATTCTGCACGGTGCCTTTCTTGATTGTGCCGTCCGGCGCCGCCTCTTTTACGGCGACCTTGATTCTGTCTCCGAGACTGGCGATTTTGCCGGTCGATCCGCCGATGGGCATAATCATCTCGACACGACGCGCGCCTGAATTATCGGCCACGTCAAGGGACGTTTGCATTTGAATCATAACCACTCACTCCGTTCGGGTGACAGGTAACAGGATAAAAGCTTTCTCCGGCCCCTTGTCCGGTCCTCTCTTATTTCGCCGCTCTCTGCACAATCTCGACAACGCGCCAGCGTTTTCTTGCCGAGAGTGGACGCGTCTCGACGATGCGCACTTTATCGCCGACCGCCGCGTCAAGCTCATCATGTGCCATGAACTTAGACGTGCGGCGGACGTAGCGGCGGTACTTCGGATGCAGGACGAGCCGGTCAACGCGTACGACGACCGTCTTTTGCATCTTGTCAGAGGCGACGATGCCGATCTTCTGCGCACGCTTACCGCGCTTACCCGCTTCGGTGCCGGAGGCGTTGCCCGGCTGTGAATCCACACCGGCCGCCACCTCGTGCGCCAGCCGCTCGCCCGTCGCCGTAGCGGCCGCCGGCCTCGCTTCCGGCGAGTTTGGCCGGACGTTTTCTTGACTTTCTTCTGCCATCTTTCAACCCATCCGCGGCAGTGCCCGCCGCGTCTTATTTAATTATAGTTACGGGGCGGCCTGCGCCTCGCGCTCGCGCACGAGGGTCTGGATGCGCGCGAGCGACTTCTTCTCCTGACGGATGCGCTTGATCGCGTCGACTTCACCGAGCGCCAGCTTGAAATTGAGGCGGAAGAGCGATTCTTTCAAACGCGCGGCCTCGCCCCGCAAATCCTCGCTCGACATATCGCGCAGCCTGTCTATCTCTTCGCGTCTCTTCATGGCTATATCGCGCCTCCCTCCTGCTCCGCGCGTGTCACAAACTTCGTCCTGACCGGAAGCTTCTGTGCGGCGAGCCGCATCGCTTCGCGCGCGGTCGCTTCATCCACACCCTCAATCTCATAAAGGATGCGGCCCGGCTTGACGACGGCGACCCAGTATTCGGGCGCGCCCTTACCCTTACCCATACGCGTTTCCGCGGGCTTCTTGGTGACCGGTTTATCCGGGAACATGCGTATCCAGATCTTGCCCCCGCGCTTGATGTGGCGCGTCATCGCGATACGCGCCGCCTCAATCTGCCGGTCCGTGATCCAAGCGGGCTCCAGGGTTTTCAGCCCGTACTGACCGAAGCTGATCGCGCCGCCGCGGTTCGCCACGCCGTTCATACGCCCGCGCATCTGCTTCCGGTGCTTAACTTTTTTCGGCATCAACATGGTGAATAAATCCTAAGTAATCAGTGATCAGTAGTCAGTAATCAGTTCGAGCGGTCAGCGTTTGCTGATAACTGACGACTGATCACTATCATGCTCTATCCCCGCGGGGACGACGTTCGCCGCGCTCGCCGTTGCGCCCTTCGCGCTCGCGGCGCGTGCGAGGCCGACGCTCGCGCTGTTCGCCGCGCGGCTCGTTAATTGGATCCGAGCCCGTCCCACGCGCCATGGCTGCTTTCGGATCGAGAATCTCGCCGCGATAAATCCAGACTTTAACGCCGATCACGCCGAAGGTGGTGTGCGCTTCAGCAAGGCCGTAATCAATGTCTGCGCGCAGTGTATGGAGCGGCAACTGGCCTTGAAGGTGCCACTCACTGCGGGCGATTTCGGCCCCGTTGAGGCGGCCGCTAACCTTGACCTTGATGCCTTGGGCGCCGAAGCGCAGCGATTCCTCAACGGCCTTGCGCATGGCGCGGCGGAATGCGATGCGCTTTTCGAGCTGCGACGCGATCTTCTCGGCCTGAAGCTGGGCGTTGAGTTCAGGCTTGTGAATCTCCTGGATTGAAACCAGAACCTCGCGGCCCGTCTTGGAAGAAAGGTCGCCCTTGAGCTTGTCAATCTCCGCGCCCTTGCGCCCGATGATGATGCCCGGTCGCGACGTATAAACAATGATCTTCAGGCGGTTGGCCGCGCGCTCGACATCAATGTGCGAGACGCCGGCGCCCGTGAAGCGCTGCTTGAGGTCCCGCTTGAGCTTCAAATCTTCCAGCAGGTATTCACCGAACTGTCTCTTGGCGTACCAGTGCGAGTGCCAATCTTTGTTATAGCCAAGGCGGAAGCCGTAAGGATGAACTTTCTGACCCACAATCTTCTCCGTTTCAATATTTCGGTAAACTATTCTTCACCAGCCGTTTGATCCGCACTCTCACTCTTCCCGGCGGTCGCGGCGGGCCTCTTCTCGCCCGCCACTTTCGGCGCAGGGTTACGCTTGGCGCGCGGCGCGGCGGCGGCCCCACCGCGTTTGCGATTTCTGCTTTCGGCGAGCCGCGCAGGTCTCGTTGCCGCCAGGTTGCCGTTGCCTGCCGACCCTTTAGCTTCCGTCTTCTCTTCATTGGAGAGCAGAACGGTGACGTGGCAGAAGTGGCGACGCTCGCGGTAGGCGCGGCCCTGTGGGGCCGGGCGCATGCGGCGGCGATTCTTCGTCGGCCCACGATCAACAAAGGCCGCTTTGACCCACAGCTCATCGGGATCGATGGCGACGTTTGCTTTCTCCGCCGCCTCGCTCGCGTTGGCGATGGCCGAGCGCACGCAAGCTTCGATTCCGTCGGCCGCGCGCTTATTCGTGTATTGCAGAATCGCCAGGGCTTGATTGACGTTCTTGCCGCGAATCATATCTATCACGAGCCGCGCCTTCTGCGCCGACCCGCGAAGATATTTGGCACTCGCTTTTGATTCCATGCTCAGTTCCTTCGGGCTCAGGGTTTCGAGTTAACAAAGCTGTCAGCTCGAAACCCGAAACTCTATTTCTTGGCCACCTTGGCAGATTTTTCCGCCTTCGTTCCGGAATGGCCTTTGAAAGTCCGGGTCGGCGCAAACTCGCCCAGTTTGTGGCCGACCATATTCTCCGTCACGTAGATCGGCAAATGACGTTTGCCGTTGTGCACGCCGAAGGTGAGTCCGACCATGTCGGGCGTGATCGTTGAGCGCCGCGACCACGTTCTGATCGCCGGAGGGCGGTTACCGCCTGCGCGGATGCGCTCAACGGCCTTCTGGATGCTCCTGTCAACAAACGCGCCTTTTTTAACCGAACGGGCCATATCTCTTGTTCGCTCCACTCAACAAAATTATGAACCGGGGATGATGAGTGATGAATTAAAAGCAGCCGCCTTCCCGTTCATCACTTATTTCACTCTCCGGTCACGCACGATCATCTTCTGCGTGCGCTTGTTGCCGCGCGTCTTGTAGCCGCGGGTCGGTTGCCCCCACGGGGTGACCGGGTGGCGGCCGCCGGAGGTCTTGCCCTCGCCGCCGCCGTGCGGGTGATCCACAGGGTTCATGGCCACGCCGCGCACGTGCGGGCGGATGCCTTTCCAACGCGAGCGACCGGCCTTTCCGTAAGAAACATTTTCGTGCTCGACGTTGCCGACCTGGCCGACGGTCGCCATGCAGACGACCGGTACGCGGCGAACTTCGCCCGAAGGCATACGCAGTTGGGCATAATCGCCTTCTTTGGCGACGAGTTGTGCGAAAGCCCCGGCCGAACGGGCCATCTGTCCCCCTTTGCCGGGGCGCAACTCAATGTTGTGGATCTGGGTCCCGAGCGGAATATTGCGAATCGGCAAGGCGTTTCCCGGCAGAATATCTGCCTCGGCCCCACTCATGATGGTCTTGCCGACTTCGAGCCCCGCGGGTGCGATAATGTAACGCTTCTCGCCATCAAGGTAGGTGATGAGCGCAATGTGCGCGGAGCGATTCGGGTCATACTCGATCTGCGTGACACGGCCGGGCACGCCCTCCTTGTCCCGCTTGAAATCGATGATGCGGTAAAAGCGCTTGTGGCCGCCGCCGCGCCTGCGCACCGTGATGTGCCCGTCGTTGTTGCGCCCCGAAATGCGCTTCTTGGGTTCGAGCAAAGACTTTTCAGGCACCGCGCCGCTCGTCAATTCGTCGCGTGTTAAATAGGTCTGATAGCGCCGCGCCGGTGATGTCGGTGTAAGTTTTTTGATGCCCATAGCCTTTTAAAGTTTCGAGTCCCGGGTTAAAGATTTAACTCTGGACTTAGATCGATTCGCCGTAATCAAGCGGCTTTTCGCCGTGCTTCAATGTGACGTAAGCTTTTTTCCATGACGGCTTGCGACCTTCGTAGCGCCCGCGCCGCGCCGTCTTCCCCATATAATTGATCGTGCGCACTTGATCGACTTTGACCTGAAAGATCTTCTCCACCGCCGACTTGATCTCCGGCTTCGTCGCGTGCTTGTCAACCCGGAAGGTCAACAACTGGCGACCGTCCTGCGACTCCTCTTTGGCGACCAACGCTTTCTCTGTAATCACAGGCGATTTGATGACGTCCCAAACTGTTCTCATCTCTTAGGCCGCCTCCTCTCTCGTGTCCCGATCTTCTACCGCGCCACCCTGTTCAGGCCCGGCGGCTTTCTTCGCCTGCGGATCAAGAATTCCGATCAGTTCTTCGACGGCGGCGCGCGAGAACACAAGTTTCTCGTGATACAGCAGGTCGTAAATGTTCAAGCCGTAACTGTTGACAACCTTGGCCCGCTTCACATTCCGCGCCGCGAGAACCAGCATCTCGTTCTCCAGAGAATCAACGATTAGCGTCTTACCTTCGAGCCCGAGTGTGTCGAGCGACTTGACGAAATCCTTCGTCTTCGGCCGCTCAAGTATGAAGCTATCAATGACCACCACGTTCCCTTCGCGCACACGCTCTGACAACGCCGAGCGCAACGCGCCGCGACGCATCTTCTTCGGCATGTTATAAGACCAGTCGCGCGCCTGCGGGCCGTGCGCATTGCCGCCGCCCTTCCAGAGCGGCGAGCGTAAACTGGCGATCCGCGCGCGCCCCGTACCTTTCTGCTTCCAGAGCTTGCGGCCCGAGCCGGAAGCATCGCCGCGCGTCTTCGTGCCGACAGTGCCGGCCCGCGCGTTAGCCATGAAATTTCGCACGGCGGCGTGGATTAAGGGCTCGTTCAGTTCCACACCGAACACCGCGTCGGGCAATTCGACGTCGCCCGTCTCTTCATTTTTAAGATTGCGCACCTTGACGGTAGGCATAACTAAACTCCATAAAAAGGGGTGATGAATGGCGCAGTGATGACTGATGAATTAATTCTGCGCTCATCCCCCATCACTTCTTTTTCTGATTGGCCGCCTTCTTAATAATAACCACGCTGCCCGCCGCGCCCGGTACTGCGCCGCGCACCATCAGCAGATTGTTCTCGACGTCAACGCGCGCGACAGTCAACCCCTTCACCGTTACTCGCTCATCGCCCAAGTGGCCGGAAGAACGTGTGCCTTTAATGACGCGCGACGGGTATGCCGAAGCGCCGATCGAACCCGGCGCGCGGACGTTCATGGAACCGTGTGACTCCGGGCCGCGGTTGAAGTTGTGACGTTTGACCGTACCCGCGAAGCCGCGGCCTTTCGAACGTCCGATGACATCGATCACATCGCCATCGGCGAACTGGTCGACCAGCACTTTGTCACCGACTCTCGTCGCGTCGTTAGACGCGTCGAGACGAAACTCTTTGAGGACGCGGGCCGGCGGTATGCCGTTGCCCGTCTTCTCGAAGTGGCCGCGCATCGGTTTGTTGACGTTCTTTAGCTTTAACGGCTTCTCTTCAACCAGACCGAGTTGAACAGCATCGTAGCCGTCGCGGCCCGTTGTAGACTTTCTCTGCACGACGACGCACGGCCCCGCCTTAATGACTGTCACCGGAGTGACTGTGCCGTCGGCGGCAAACAACTGCGTCATACCGACCTTCTTACCGATGATTCCGTTAATCATCTCTATCACCTTAGTCGAGGGTCCAGGAGTCTGGGTCTAAGAGCCAGAGACTTTAGACTCTAGACTTTGCAGACTTTAGACTTTTTATCTGTCTCTCCCGAACGCTTTGATTTCAACGTCGACGCCCGCCGGAAGATCCAGTTTCATCAACGCATCCACTGTCTGCGGTGTCGGATCCAGAATGTCCATTAAACGCTTGTGCGTCCGGATCTCGAATTGCTCGCGCGACTTTTTATCGACGTGCGGCGAGCGCAGCACGGTCCACTTATTTTTCAAAGTGGGAAGCGGGATCGGCCCCGCAACCCGCGCGCCGGTCCGTTTTGCCGTCTCGACGATCTCCGAAGTGGACTGGTCCAGCACGCGGTGATCGTAGGCCTTAAGTCTGATTCTGATCTTTTCGTTCAACATAAATTGGCTTTCAGTAATCAACTTTCAGTGATCAGCCTGGCGCCCATCCATCACCAACCGGGTTTTAATCGATGGCCGACGGCTGATGCCTGATAGTTATTCCACGATGTCGGTGATGGTGCCTGCGCCCACCGTCCGCCCCCCCTCACGG
>CAYLJO010000074.1:0-26282 GCA_964383905.1 uncultured Blastocatellaceae bacterium | reverse complement strand
GGGCGTTGCTCAAGAACCTGGATCGCCGCCTCTCGATTGAAACGGGACTGCCCGTCTCGCTCGCCGATGATCCGCTCTCCTCGGTGGTACTCGGCACGGGCAAGATGCTCTCCGACTTCAATCTGTTGAAGCGCGTCAAGTGGGACAATACGCTTACAAGTGGAACATAAACCTGGTCAGGGGGACCAGAGGGTCGGGGATCCGATTGACCCTCTGAGCTCCGGACTTTAAGACTCCAGACTCATTATGGTAGCTCGCTCACAAAAAGAGATACGTCAACTTGCCCCGATATGGCTCGTGGGGCTGCTCTTCGCGAACCTGGTTCTGATGGCGTTTGACGCTCGTGAGAATGGCGACGCGACGAAGCAGCGACTGATCCGCGTCTGGGCACAGGCCGTTGCCTCGCCGTTCCAGCGCGTCTCATCCGGTGCGGGCGTCACCGGCCTCGGATTTTTTCAGCGCATAATTGATTTGAAAAACGCCATGGTTGAAAATGATCAACTGAAACGGCGTGTCGAGCGGATGGAGATCGAGCTGCGCGAGACCCGCGCGGACCGGGACGAGAACGATCGGTTGAAAGGGCTACTCGATCTCAAGGAGAACAGCAGGTACGGCGTGGTCGCGGCGCGTGTCATCGCGCGCGACCCATCGTTGTGGTTCAATACGGTGGTGATCAACCGTGGCAGCTCATCCGGTATCGCACTGAACATGCCGGTTGTAACGCCGAGTGGTATTGTCGGGCGCGTCGTCGCGACTAGCCCCTGGACGGCGCAGGTGATGCTGATTACAGACGAAAAGGCGGCGGCGGGCGCGGTTGTGGGGCAGCTCGGCGCATCGAATGCGCTCGGCTCAGTCCGCGGGCTGGGTGACAACGGCCTCGTTGAAATGCGCTACGTATCGGGTCTTGAGAAGGTGGAGAAGGGCGATTACGTTCTCACCACAGGCCAGGACGGGATCTACCCGCCGGGCTTGAACGTAGGCGAGGTGGTGGATGTTAAACAAGGGACGTCCAACATTCCGCACGTGATCCATATTAAGCCCAGTGCGCGTATCAACCAATTATCGGAAGTGGCGGTATTACAATACCGCCCGCCGCAACGCGCCACGCCGGATCAGGCGTTGCCGAATGTGGTGAAAGGTAAAGGGGGCCGCAAGTAGTAAGCTGAAGGTATCAAGCTGGGGCAGAAAGGGGTTTTGCACAACGGCTACGTTCCCCGCTTTTGAGGTATTTTGAGATAGTGAATCAACTGAAAATCGCGTTGGTCCTCGGCCTCGCCATTATCTTACAAACGTCCTTACTGAATGAGTGGCCTCCGTTGGGCTATGTTGACCTGCCGCTCGTGGTTGTCGTCTACGTCGCATTGCAGCGCGACCCGCTTCAAGCGCTGATTATCGGCGCCATCGCCGGGCTGGCGACCGATGCCTTCAGCGGCGGACTATTAGGCGCGGGGGGGTTTTCCAAGACGCTGACCGCCTTTTTGATCGCCAGCCTGGCGACCCGCGTCATGCTCGACAACCCTTTGGCCCGAATTCCCGTCTTAGCAGGTGCGGCGCTTCTGGATAACACCGTCTATGTGCTCCTCCATCGCATGCTCGGCCAGCCGTCGCTCATCCCGTTCGTGCAAATGGCAGCTTACAAGTTGATTGGGACAACCGTTGCGGGAACGCTCATCCTTTACATGCTTGACACGTTCTTTAGTGATCGCGCGCGCCAGCGCCGTCAATTTGCCTTCCGGCGCCGCGTCGCGCGCCGGAGCATTGGGACACTCGGAAGAAAAAGGTAGCCTCTCGCAATAGAGGGCAACACTTATGAAATTTGAAGACGATTCACAGAACCTGCGGCTGCGCATGCGCCTGATCCACATCCTGGTCGTTCTGTTACTCTCCGTGCTGGCGGTCCGGCTCTACGTCATACAGATTCTTAACGGCGACTATTACGCCGTTCGCGCCGAGAACCAGCGCATACGCCTCCTGCCGATCCCGGCGCCGCGCGGCTCGATCTTCGACCGCTACGAGCGGCTGATCGTTGATTCCCGCTCCATCTACAACGTCATCCTCTCGCGCGAGGACATGAAAGGTAAGGATTTCGGCGTGCTCGTCGAGCCCTTGGCCAAAGGCCTGGCGATTGACGAGGACATCTTGCGCGAGCGTTTTGAGCAGGTCAAATCCCAGCCCGCTTTCGAGTCCATTCCCATTAAAGAGAATGCCACCCAGGCAGACATCGCCTGGGTCGAGGCGCACACGCTGGAATTTCCGGAACTGCGCGTCGAAAAGCAGCCGCAGCGGCGCTACCCGGAAAACGGGATGCTGGCCCATGTGATCGGCTACGTCGGTGAGATCAGTCCCGATCAATTAAAGCAGGACAGTTATAAAGATAAAGGGTACAAGCCGGGCGACATCATCGGCCAGAGCGGCCTGGAAGCAGTTTATGATGAATACCTGCGCGGGCGGGACGGTTATCGCAAGGTGATCGTTGACAGTCGCGGGCATATCCAGGACGAGATTGAGACGGTTCCGCCGCAACCGGGACAAGATCTTATCACCACTATTGACCTGGACCTGCAGAAAGTGGCGGAAGAGCAGCTCCGCAACTCGCCTCAGAAACGGGGCGTGATCATCGCGATGGACCCGAACAACGGCGAGATACTGACCATGGCGTCGTACCCGACATTCGATCCGAACCTCTTTTCGCAGCGGATCGCGACGAAAGAGGGGCGCGCCGAGTACGCGGCGCTGCTCAGGGATCCGAAGACGCCGCTGCTTAACCGGGCGATACAGAGCCGCTATCCGCCGGGCTCGACCTGGAAGATTCCGATGGCGGTGGCCGGATTGCAGCAGGGCGCGATCAGCATCCAGCACTCGAACCTGCTGTGCGGCGGCGGCATCCAGGTCGGCAACAAGTTCACGCGCTGCATGGGCCATCACGGCACGCCCGACCTTCGCACCGCGATCCGTGTCTCGTGTGACGGCTACTTTTATCGTCTCGGCTTGAAGATGGGCATCGACGGGATCATGAAGATGGTGGACGAGTTCGACCTCAACAAGCGAACCGGGATCGACTTGCCGCATGAGGTCGTTAGTTGGACGCCTTCACCCGAGTTCAAAGCCCGTATGCAGCCCCGTAGCCCGGAGTGGAAAGACATTGATACGGTCTACGCTTCATTCGGCCAGGTTTACGATATTATGACGCCGATGGCGATGCTGCGTGCGGAAGCGGGGATCGGGATGGGAGGCCGCCTCTACATCCCGCACCTGCTGAAAGAGGCGAGGGCGGTAGGCGAGCCGGGAACCCCCGATTATCGGCCGACGCAGGCGTTCAAACCGCTCAACCCGGACCAGTCCAATCCGAAGATGGTTCCGATTCCGGCGGACCAGCATCAACTTGTCGTCAATGGTATGTGGGCAGTAGTCAACGAGGGGGGCACCGCCGGCGCCATCAAGATGGTTGGATTCGATATTGCCGGAAAGACGGGCACGGCGCAGGTCGTGGGCCTGGGTAAAGACGTCGGCGCTAACAAGGACCATTCATGGTTCGTTTCGTACGCTCCGGCTTATAAGCCGGAGATATCCGCCATCGCGCTGATTGAAAACGCCGGGTTCGGCAGTAAATTTGCTGCCCCGGCTGTGCGCGCCCTTTATGATGTTTACTACCGCAAGACGCGCAACGACGAGCCCCCGGGGGCGCAGATAGCTTTAAAGAGGTAAATCATGAATAGGTAGCAGCTTTATCTATTCACGATGCGCAATTTACTATGGCAGCAATTTTAGAACGACGCACCCTCCGCGATTTCGACTGGATCCTCGCACTACTGGCAATCATAATCGTCGGCTTCGGCACGTGGCAGATCCGCAACGCCCAGCCGACCGCGAACTTCTGGCAAAAGCAACTGATCGGTCTCGCCATCGCGCTCACCGCGATGCTCATCATTGCCTTCATCGACTATCGCAAGCTGGTGCATTTTGCCCCTGCCTTTTACGTCTTCGGCCTGGTTTTGCTGGTGCTCGTGCTGATTCCGGGCATCGGCCTGAAAATTAACGGCCACCGGAGCTGGATCAAGCTCCCGGGACTCGGCCAGTTTCAGCCTTCGGAATTCGTCAAGGTGACGACGGCGCTGATGCTGGGGCGCTATTTCGGCAGGCCGCGCCAAACGGCCCTCACCTTGAAGGAGATGATCGTGGGCGGTCTGATCCTATGCCTCCCCGTCGGTCTGATCATACTGGAGAAGGATGCCGGGTCGGTGATCACCTATATGCCGCTCCTGGCCGTTGCTATGTTTCTCTCCGGCGTACGGATGAGGCTCGTGGTCGCCGCGCTCGTCTTGAGCGTCATCGCCGTGCCCGCCGCTTACATCGCCGGGGTCAAGGCCGGGGTGGTCGCCAACTACCAGCAGCAGCGCATCAACGTCATACTCGATCCTGAGAATGCCGACCCGCGCGGTTTCGGCTACCATACAAAGCAATCCATTCTGACTATCGGTGAGGGTAAGCTGACGGGGGCAGACTCCTCTTCCGAATACTCCCAGAGCAGCCTGAAGTTTCTCCCCGAGCCACACTCTGATTTTATCTTTGCCGTGACGGCAGAGAACACGGGCTTCGTCGGCTCACTTCTGTTGTTGATGGCCTATGCGCTGCTGCTCTCCAGACTGATCGCCGGCGCGCGCCGCGCTCCGGACCGGACAGGGATGCTCGTCATCATGGTGCTTGTCGGCGGCTTCGCGTTTCAAATCTTTATCAACGTCGGCATGGCGCTCGGCATGCTGCCCGTCATCGGCGTGCCACTACCTCTGATGAGCGCCGGCCTGGCATCCCTCATCGCTACGTTCATCGCGATCGGTTTTGCGATCAGCGTCCAACTGCGCCGCTTCGTCAATTAAAGCCGAGGCTTTAATTGACGGGCTGCCAAGACGAGTTGGCCTTTTCGACCAACTTTTCACGCCTGCTCGACCACTCGGAGCGGCCAAGCCCGCCGCCGGGTTGAAGGCGGCCATGACCACTAAAGTTCATGGCGGTCATAGTTTCACTGCCGGTTTGACTTCGACGCGCCTTTCCGCTTCGCGTTTGCCCATGTTCTCAGTTATACTTAATGTGCTCGCCCTGCTTGAACCATTCATTTCGGCGCGGCGCACGCCGACCGAAGCGCTGGACATCCCTACCACAGGTTGAGACAGTGTTTCCATGCGCCCCAGACAGGCGAGTCACGGGTTTTATCGGTCGTTGTATTACGACGACATGCTCTTACTATTAATCAAGGCCGCCCACACGCTCACTGCGGGCGTGCCACCTTCGATGGAAGGGGCACGTGCTACATGGTGGGCCGGGGATAGCGCCAAGCTCTTAAGCCAGCATGCAAGGGCAGGTTTTGAGCACGCAAATTTTTTGTGAACACGTTGCTCCCTGCTGCGCTTGAATCGCTTGACAGGGGCGCTCTGGCGGCTACTGGGGATGACATTTGAATACATCAAACTGCTCTGGGGCAGTGGAAGAAAGAGTTCCAGCCATCGAACGACCGATGCGCGACCCGCATGCGATTGCTCTGGTACAAGCGCGGGCAGATGTGACAATCGATCCGAGCGCCCCGGCCTGTAATTCCACTTCAACAATTTCATGCGGGGCAAATGCCCCCGCTAATCGTATGCGCTGCACGCGCCTCGCCCGACGGCTCGAAGGCCGCGCCGCAGTGCCAACCTACATTTTCTACACAACGGCCGTTGCCCCATGCGAACAGCCCGGCGAGATCAATACTGCGTCCGAACTTACCTGCGCGGCGATCTTGCCCGGCGACATACAAACAGGGGCGCGCCGTTTCAGGAGACACTTCCCTACATATGCCAAAAGAATTGATTGTTAGCGTCAACGGGCGCGAAAAGAAAATAGCCATCATTGAAAACGAGCGGGTCACGGAGTTCTATATCGAACGAGGTGAAGAAAATCAAGGCATCGTCGGCAACATCTACAAAGGCCGTGTGATGCGCGTTCTGCCCGGCATGCAATCCGCCTTCGTTGACATCGGGCTCGAGCGCGATGCTTTCCTCTACGTCTCAGACTTTTTTGATGAAGAGGAAGAGTTTGAGCGGATCGTCATCGATAAAACGAGGAAAGGCGAGGCGGTCGGGGCCGCACGCGCCGCCGCCGAGCACATTGAGCAGGCGCGCCTCGAGCGTGAGCATCGCATCGAGGCCACGCAAGAGCGCGTTACTCCGCTCCTCGACGCCGAACAATCTCAGGTCGGCGCCACTGCGATTGAAGTCCCTGCTTTTGAACAAGGCGAGGCGCCGGATGCGGATCAACTCACGGACCAGGCGCGAGATGAGGAACAGCAGGAGACGGATGCCGCCGGCAAACGACGTGGGCGCCGCGGTCGCAAGCGCGGTCGGGGCGCGGCCCAGGAAAGGCCAGGGGAAGCGACTGAATATGGCACAGCCGTCACAACATCTTCTGCGCTCGACACCCGAACACTTGAAACCCCGTTTGTCGCCGGAGCGTCTTCCTTTGAGCGCGTCGTCGATGAGGACGAACTGGCCATTGAAAACGGCGCGATGCTTAAGGACGCGATCCTGCAGGAGCGTATTCTGGACCAGATTCACGCCGTCGAGTTCAATATGGAAGATGTGCGTGACGCTCAGGTCGGCTCGATTCTCTCTACCGGCGCCTCTCCCGGCGTCTCGTTTCACCGCGTGGATGATAGTGACATCTCCGCCGGCAGCGAAGACCGGGACTCGGCCCCGGTGCGGCAGGCGGTCGCTGCACACGTTGACGCTTTCATCGATGAAATCGCCGAAGAAACTGCCGGAGCGCGATCTTTCGAGCGCGTGAGCGATGAGGAAGGCGGAGCTGAAGCACCGACAACCACGGGCGCGGATGAAACTGAGGGAGTTGCGACTACCGCCACGCGCGGCAGGCGCGGCCGCTCACGCCGCGCCGGGGCGAAGGAGGAAGCGACCGAACCGGGCGCAGGAGAAGCACCGAAGGCCAAACGGGGCGGCCGTAAGCAATCCGCGGCGAAGGGAGCGAAATCGGCCGCAAGCACAAAGACGAGGGCCACGAAGGGGCGTAAGCGCCGCTCAACTCAAACGGGGCCCGCGGAATCCGGTGAGGGTACGGACTTAGCGCTGTCTGAAACGGCGGACGCCGACGGCGCCGGAACAGAACATGATGGGGTGGCCGCTTACGGAGACGCGGAAGCGAGCATCACGCCGCCCCGCTCACGCGGAGAATTCGCCACACGCCGCGGCGGGCGGCGGCGGCGACGCTCGGGCAAGCAACAAGAGGGTGGGGGCGAAGAAGACCGCGCTAATGGAAAAGATCACGATGCGGCTACTGATGCTGAAGTGAGGGGCGGCGGTGCGTCTACGGCCCCGTCGCGCAGCGAAGGGCGGCGCGATCATCCACCGCGCGGCGGCCGTGAAGGCCAGTCGGGGGGCGGGCGGGACGGGCGTGGTGGTCGCGGCGGTGGCGGACCACGTCGCGAACGGCAGCAACCGGCAATCACCGACCTTCTGCGTGAGGGACAGGAGATCCTGGTTCAGATCGCCAAAGAACCCATCGCCAAAAAAGGCGCACGCATCACCTCGCATATCGCGCTCCCGGGTCGCTTTCTTGTTTACATGCCGACGGTCGAACACGTCGGAGTCTCAAGGAAGATCGAATCCGACAGCGAGCGTGCACGCCTGCGCAAGCTCATTCAGGCAATTCGCGCTGAAGAGGACGTGCCGTCGGGCGGCTTCATCGTGCGCACGGCAGGCATCGGCATCAGCGAAGCAGACCTGCGCGACGACGCGCGCTACCTGGTGCGTACGTGGCTTGACATACGGCGCGACGCGGAAAAGGCGAAAGCGCCCGCACTAGTCCACCGCGACCTCGACCTGGTGCAGCGTATCCTGCGTGACCAGTTGTCGGACGACTTTACGGCGATTCGCGTCGATTCTGAAGAGGAGTACTTGCGCATCGTCGAATTCATCAACCGCATTCAACCGCGGATGGTCAAGCGCGTCAAACTCTACACCCGCGACGAGCCGATCCTAGAAGCCTTCGGCGTACAAGCCGAAGTTGATAAGGCCATCAAGCCGCGCGTCTGGCTGAAGTCGGGCGGCTACCTCGTCATCAATCAAACCGAGGCCCTGGTCGCAATTGATGTCAACACAGGTAAGTTTGTCGGGCGGGGCGGGAGCCGCCTCGAGGATACGATTACGAAGACCAATCTGGAAGCCGTCGAAGAGATTGTGCGGCAAATACGGCTGCGCGATCTCGGCGGCATCATCGTCCTTGACCTGATCGACATGGAGGACCGGCGTAACCGCAACCGCGTGATGCAGGCGCTGCAAGAAGCTCTTCAGGGCGACAAATCACCGACCAAGGTTCTTTCATTCAATGATTTCGGGCTGGTGATTATGACCCGCAAGCGCGTTAAGCAGTCGCTTGAACGAACACTCTGCGCGCCGTGCCCGTACTGCCAGGGCGCCGGCCTCGTTAAGTCGCCGCAAACGGTCTGCTATGAAATTCTGGAGGAGGCGCGGCGGCTGGCGAAGAATGATGATGGCGAAGGTGTGAAGCAAACAACGCTGCGCATCAACCCGGAGGTGGTGCGCGCGCTACGGGGCCCTGAACGCGATGTGCTCGCGGAGATCGAAGACTACCTCGGTGTCGTCGATATCACCAGCGACCCCTACATTCATCAGGAGCAGTTCGACTTCGCTTTCATCTGACAAATGGTCCCGAGTTTCGGGCCCTGGGTTTCGAGTTAATGAAGCGCTCGAAGGCCGTGGCCCGAGTTTCGGGCCACGAAACGTATGGGTACGGCGGGGAAAATCTGGAAGGCAATGGCGGCCGCGGGCGCAGGCTTCGCCGCGCTCGCCGCCGTCAACGCCAGGATCAGCCGGAATGTGAGCGAGCCCGATGATAGCGCGCTCGGTGGCGAAGCGCGTGCGTTTGAGTGGGAGCACGGGCGAATCTTCTACAAAACGGCGGGCGTGGATAGGCCCGGTCCACCGCTGGTCTTCGCGCACGGAATTGGCGCCGGCGCGTCCGGCTTCACGTGGAGAAAGAATTTCGACGCGCTCGCGAGCGACTTTAATGTGTACGCGCCCGACCTGCCCGGCTTCGGGCTCTCCGACAAGCCCGCCTACGCGCCTTACTCCGCAGACCTTTACGTCAAGCTGATCGCAGACTTTATCCGCGAGGTCGCCGGTCCGCCGGCCCACATTATCGCGAATTCTCTCAGCGCGGCTTACGCCGTGCGCGTCGCCGACGAGTATCCCGAACTCGCCCGCGCCCTGTTGCTCATCGCACCGACGGGCACGGGCAATCTGCGCGTGCGCCCCGGTATGACGGGCGCGGCCTTCTACGGTCTGCTGCAATCTCCGGTGCTCGGCACCTCGTTCTACAACGTCATGGCGAGCGAGCGCAGCATACGCGATTACGCGCGCGAGCAGCTCTTCTACGATCCCCGGCGCGTTACCGACCGCCTCGTCACACACCTCTATGCGACGAGTCATCAGCCGGGCACGCAGCACGCTATCGCCGCCTTCCTCTCCGGCTTTCTGAACACGGATGTACGCGCCGCCTTTGCTCGCCTCACTCAACCTGTGGCGCTGGTCTGGGGCAAACAGGATCGGACCAACCCGCCAGAGCACGCCGCCGAACTCCTGCGCCTCAACCCACGCGCCACGCTCGAAATCTTCGACCGCTGCCGTATGGCGCCGCATGAGGAACATCCCGAAACGTTCAACGCCATAGTCCGCAGCGCATTTCAGGCACGCTCGGCAGCCGCTTAATAAGGGTGACACTTGCAGATTATCTTTCACATTACGGGGGGTGAAGAATGGGAAAGGGGAAAGGTCGCGGGAGGCTATCGGCCCCGGACGCTGGCCTCTGAGGGATTCATCCACTGTTCAAAACCGGACCAGGTGGTCGAGGTTGCCAACCGCCTGTTTCGTGGGCAAAAGGGACTGGTACTTCTTTGCATTAATACCCGTCGGGTAGGGCCGGAGATAGTGTATGAGAACCTGGAGAGTGGGCGGGACTTGTTTCCGCACATTTACGGCCTGTTGAATCTCGATGCGGTGGTGAATGTCGTGAGCTTCGAGCCGGAGAAGGCGGGGCGCTTTGCTCTACCTGCTGAACTGTCCAAATATTTTGACGGCGGTGAAATCATGGGAGCGGTCGGCGGTTGAGGCCGCGGCGGCTCAATCAGAGCAATTCTCGAATTAACCATGGTGAAATCGTTGCCGATCACCGTAGCTGCCGCTTATTTTCTTCACTCCGCGAACAGTACGTTCAACTCACGCAGCGGGGCTGATTCTTTCGCATCCATCTTCAGTGACTCGTCGCGGTAGACGTGGCGGTAAAGAATATCCCGCTGCTGTGGGATAAAGCCTGCTTCGCGGATCAGGTAGCGCAGCATCTTTTCGTCGGCGCGGTTGTGCGCCCCGGCTGCCGAGACGACGTTTTCCTCGATCATAATCGAACCCATATCGTCTGCGCCGAAGCGCAGGGCGACCTGCCCGAGCTTAAGCCCCTGCGTCAGCCAGGATGATTGGAAGTGCTCGATGTTGTCGAGAAACAGGCGTGAGACGGAGAGCATCTTGAGGTAATCAATCCCCGTCGGCTCTTCCTTGATGCGTCGGCCCAGCGCCGTGTTCTCGCGCTGGAACGTCCACGGAATGAAGGCCGTAAAGCCCCCTGTTTGATCCTGCAAGTCGCGCAGGCGCTGCAGGTGACGAACGCGATGGGCCACCGAATCGCCGATGCCAAACATCATGGTGGCGGTCGAGCGCAAGCCGACGCGGTGTACGGCGCGCATCACCGCCAGCCACTCGTTTGTGGTGCACTTGGTAGAGACGCGCTTGCGCACTTCGTCATCTAAAATCTCGCCGCCTCCGCCCGGCAGGCTGTTCAGACCCGCTTCCTTGAGGCGGCGGAGAATCGTCTCGTAGTCCAGGCCGGAGATGAGATGAATGTTATGAATCTCGGGCGGCGAAAAGCAGTGCAGTTGAAAGTTCGGGTACTTCGCGTGAAGGGCGCGCAGGAGGTCTTCGTACCATTCGATCCCGAAATCAGGATGCAACCCGCCCTGCATCAGGACGCCGGTCCCGCCGAGCGCGATCGTCTCATCTATCTTCCGGCAGATTTCATCGAGGCTGCGCACGTATGTTTCGGGATGGCCCGGCCGCCGGTAGAAGGCGCAGAAGGTGCAGACGACATTACAGACATTCGTGTAATTGATGTTGCGGTCAATGATGTATGTGACCACGCCCGACGGGTGCCGGCGCTGGCGAATCTCATCGGCGGCGAGTCCGATCCGAACGAAGTCGTCAGACTCAAGGAGCGCCGCGCAATCCTCTGCCGTCAAGCGCTCGCCCGACAGGGCACGGTCAAGGATGGGCCGAATATCGTTTCTGTTTCTCATCGGGCTCTCGTCAAGTCGAAGACTATACATGCAATTTGAATTCCGATTCAATCCCGGACGTTTATCCCTACTACCATCATACTAATTCGCGAATCGCGAACCTAAGGTCGCATATTGCCGACAGGCAGGCGCACGATAAAAGCCGTACCCTCACCTTTTCCTCCGCCTGATTGCGTCTGCTGATCTTACCCGAAATCTACCTGCCGACCATCTTCAAAGGGCGGTTGGCCGCGGTAATGCCGTTTTTATGAGCGAGTTTGTAAAAGAGGTCGAGACCGGCCCGCATCTCCTGATCAAGCTTGAAAGAGATATTTTCGAGCAGGTATGTTCGCAACTCGTCGCGCGATAACCCGAGCGCTGCCTGGTAATCAGAGACGATGTCATTCACATGCTCCAGGCCTTCGTCGCGGGCGCCGGCGAAATTAACGGCACGCACACTTTCTGCAGCCCCCTCATGCGCCATCCACATCGCGAAGACAAAGCCGAGGCCGGTGTGTTCGCGCCAGAGGCCCGCCAAATCGTAGACGCGCAAATCTTCGCGTGGAAAAATCATTGCCGGGTCGCCGATAATCAGGGCAGCGTCCGATTGGTCGAGCATCGCTTTGAGGTCGGGCGCGCACGATGTCCACTCCGGCTCGAAACCCAGGAACTCGCGAAAGATTATCTTAACGAGTGCGACGGACGTGCGCGAGGATACGTCGAGCGCGGCACGCCGTACGTCTTTTAGATCACCGCACCTCGTGGCGAGGACAACGCTGCGAACGCGCGCGCGCGACCCGACGCAGACGTCCGGGACGACTGCGATCTCGGGTATGCGCTGATATTCGATAACCGGCACGAGCGCCGCTTGAACTTCCCCGCGCGCGAGCATGTCGGCGCAGCGTGCCGGCGCGGCGTCAGTCAAAAGTCGCACGTCGCGCCGGCGGCTGCCGTGTATAAAGCTCCAGATCAGCGGCGCTGTGTTTAAATAGCTCGAAGCGGCGATGCACGGCGTCTGCTTTTCTCTACCCTTCGTAATCGTCACTCTTCTCCTATCCTTAACACGTCGGCGTGCGATAGCCATGCTAGCGCACGCGGGAATATAAAGGCAAAAGTAAAAAGGTAAAAGGCAAAGGTGAGGGCAGGAAAGCCTTGGTTCCTGACTTTTACCTTTGGCCGTTTGCCGTTAATATGGAAAGCAGTAAATCCTTTAAGGCGAGTCAAAGACCGGAGGATTTGAGACTAACTCGTGCGAATTTATGATGTGAGTGTGCCGATCTCGACAGGCACGCCGACATACCCGAGCGACCCCGGCATCGAGGTCGAACAGTGGGCGGCGATTAGTCGCGGCGACCTGGCCAATGTCTCACTGCTGCGTTTCGGCGCGCATACGGCCACGCACGTCGATGCCCCGGCGCATTTCATCGAAGGCGCAGGCAAGGTCGATGCCATGCCGCTCGATGTACTCATCGGCGAAGCTTGCGTAGTGGAGATACCGGACGGGGCGCGTGTGATTGAGGCCGGTCACGTGTCCGCAGCCGAGCTACGGGGCGTGAAGCGTGTGCTCTTCAAAACGCGTAACTCCGCCTTCTGGGCCAGTCCGGCGGAAGGATTTCGCACCGATTTTACGTATATCGACAGGGAGGCCGCGCACGCGCTGGTCAAGATGGGTGTGCGGCTCGTCGGCATAGATTATCTGTCGATCGAGCGGTTCGGGTCCGAAGGCTTCGAGACGCATCAGGTCCTGCTCGGCAACAGGGTCGTGATCATCGAAGGGCTGGATCTGCGCGAAGTCACGGCGGGCACGTACGAACTGATCTGCCTGCCGCTCAGGATCGCGAGCGGCAGCGGCGATGGCGCCCCGGCGCGTGTGGTCTTACGCACAACGGAGTAACCCAAATGCGACGTGAAGAATTCGCTGCGGCGCGTGCGCGCATGGCGCAACTGCCCATTCCGCAATTGATCGGGCTACTGGCGAGCGTTGATCTACGCACACGATTCCTCGCCGAAATGTGTTTGCGCGACGCGACCGCCACCTGACTTAGTTTCCGGCCTGCGGCCTCGCAGGCCGAATGCGAACGTGCGGTAGAAGAGTGGCGCTCATGGTGGCGCGCTCATCGAATGGATTTCAAAACAATGACCAAAACAGGAAAGCGAACAGGCGATGAACTGCGCATCAGGTCTTCGCCCACAGAAGGCGATGTGCAAGAGGCTGAAGGCTACCGCGAGCGCGTTTATGAGATCGTGCGGGGGATCCCCGCCGGCCGTGTGATGACCTATGGTCAGATCGCAGAGACTCTCGGCGAGGGCTACACGCCGCGCACCGTCGGCTTCGTGATGCACTCGGCGGATGAGGCGACGACCCCCTGGCACCGCGTGATAAACGCACAGGGCGCCTGCTCAACCGGGCCTGTCATTCTGCCGCCGGATAAACAACAGCGGATGCTCGAAGCCGAAGGTATTGAGTTTGATACGCGCGGCCGTTGCGACCTGGGCCGTTATCGCTGGACGCCTGATGAAACGGAAGGGCCGGAGGGCAAAAATTCACGGGACCGGACCCAGCCGAGCCTGTTTAGCGATTGATCTACTGCTACTTCTGGAGAATCTACGATGAGCAAGAATATCACGGCGCCGCGAGCGCCTTATGAAGTTAGTGCGCCGCGTTACTCCGTTTCACATCACATGGTGACGACGGCGTTCGAATTACCAAACTTTCGCATTACGCAAAACCTCGGCATTGTGCGCGGCATCGTCGTCCGCTCGCGCTCCATCGTCACTAACATCGGCGCCGCCCTGCAGACCCTCGTGGGCGGCAATATCATCGCCTGGACGCGCCTCTGCGAACAGGCGCGCGCGGAAGCTTTTGAGATTATGATCCAACATGCGACGGAACTCGGGGCCAACGCTATTGTCGGCGCGCGCTACGACGCGACCGAAGTCTCCAGCGGCGTCACAGAAGTTCTTGCCTACGGCACGGCGGTAGTCGTCGGGCCGGCTGATCACGGGGACGGCTATCGCTCTTGAAGAATACTGAACTTACAGGCGAGGAGATGGAGCGAATTCGTGAAGCTTTCCAGAATGTCCCTTTCGCGCATCTCATCGGGCTTGAGTTGGGGAAGGTAGAACGCGGTTCAGCCACCCTTTATTTGGAGGCGCGCGACGAATTGAAACAGACCCGCGGCCTCGTGCATGGCGGCGCGGTCGGATCGCTGATCGATACGGCCGCTGCTTTTGCTATTCTGACGCTGCTTGAGCCGCACGAAACGACCGCCACTGTCGACCTGACAATTCATTACCTGCGCCCATTTACGCAGGGTCGGGCCACCGCACAAGCTCACGTCCGGCGCGCCGGCCGGCGCCTCATCGTCGTCGCCGTTGATGTCCGCGATGAAGCAACAAGCCTAATAACTACAGCACTTACAAGCTATGTCCGGTTGTCTTGAAGCGGACGCGCACAGTTTCGTGACATTTTCGCTAAATTACCATGGACAAATGCGTTAATACATGCAAAAATATGTTTAGCCTTGCTGCCTGGCGAGAAAGCAGCGTTTGCTCCGGAGACTTTCGATAGGCGCTTCCAAACCGCATCCAGCCGTTCTATTTCATGCATTCACTCTACAGCGCACTGCTCTCCCAACACCCACGCCAGCTAACTCCGGTTCGCTGCGCCGAGCAGACGATCGCCCAACTTCATCGTTATTTTGAAGACGTGGTGCTTGAGAACAATCTATCGGCGCTGGTGATTGAGAGCTTACCGTCTCATACTGAGCGCTCGCTGCGCGACCTGGCGCGGATCCGCGAGATCGGGCGCGCGGCTCATCGCTCCTTCTTTTTCGTGACGGCGGGGGATGCTCTTAATGATATGGTCTGGCACTTGAACGAGCCGAATCGCGAGCCTATTCTCATTCACCGGGTGGAAGACGATACAGAAGATGAGCGCTTTATTGTCGTCGCGGATGCGCGCTTTTCTGCCTTGCTTACTTCTGTGCGCGACATAGAAGAGGATGGTACGGAGGTGGCGGGCGATAAGGTGATCTGGACGTTCGAGCCGGACATCGTTTACTCGGCGCTCGAATACCTGATGGCGCGTGTTTCGGCCGAGCGTCCTTTTCAGGCCCGTTTCTTTACCAGGGCCGTTCGCTCGTCGATGCCGAAGGCAACTTCACTGCAGTTAACCGTCAGCGTAACAACGAAACTTGCGCGCCTGCTACAGGAACAGGCCGGCCGCGAAATCGCCATTAACCGCATCGCGACGGCGATTCGTAGCTCACTCGAACTTTCGAGCATCCTGCAAACCACGGTTAACGAAGTTGGGCGCGCGCTGAGCGCGCAAAACTGTGCACTGTGGGTGGAAGGAGAATACGGCCAGCAGGGTCTGATGAACTGCTATTTACGCGACGGTGATGATAACGACGCGGACCGTGAGGAGCTCATCAGCGATACTAAAGCTTACATCGCGCGGCTCGCCAGAAGTCTCAACAGCTATGTTTTAGACGGGCACGGAGAACTGGGAGACCAGTCGCAAGGCATCCTTCCGCTTGCCGCCGTTCCGTTGATCTCCAACAAAGGTTTTATGGGCGTGTTGCTGGTGCGCTCGGACGATTCGACGCGCGTCTGGCAGGAGAACGAGCTACTCTTACTGCGCACCGTCGCCGACCAGGTAACGGTGGCGGTCGCCCACGCACGTCTCTTCGGACAGACCCAGAAACAAGCGCTCACAGACGCTCTGACCGGCTGCTTCAACCGCCGTTCTTTCGAAATGCAACTCGAGCGCGATCTGCACCTGGCCACCCGCATGCGCCAGCCCCTCTCACTGCTGATGTTCGACATAGATCATTTCAAGACCGTTAACGATAGCTTCGGCCACGACGCGGGTGACATGGCGTTGCGTGTGCTCTCAGAATGTTTGCGGGCGGAATTGCGCGGTGTCGATTCCGCCGCCCGCTATGGCGGCGATGAATTCGCAGTGATCCTACCGCAGGCCGGTGTGGATGGGGCGATGGTCGTCGCGGAGCGCGTGCGCGGGCGCGTCGAAAGCACAGAAGTGCCAGGCGTCGGACACATTACGGCATCCTTCGGTGTGGCCACCTTCCCGATCCACGCCTCCTCGCGTGACACCCTTGTGGTGACGGCCGACCGCGCTCTTTACAACGCCAAGGTGCGGGGGCGCAACTGCGTCAGCACCCCGCCGGAATTTGAAGCCGGCTTAAACGAATACCACTACGATTTTAGCGAGGTCACGACAGACACTCCCGAGGAGCCCCGTTGACGACCCCCTCCTGAAACTCTTCTTCGCGCCCTCGGCTGCTTCCCGCTTCACACTTTCGCCACGTTTTCGTCTACAATTCAGTTATCTAAAGGCGCGCCGCTGGCGTCCGGAATGGAAATCCCGCAAGATAGCATCTGGCGGCTTCATTTTAGGCCGGCGGGCGTTCATGTTCGTCTTTAGATGACGTTGAGCTTATGGACGATTTACGAAAATTCGCAAGCTATTTCCGGCCTTATAAAACATCCCTCACCGTAGGTATTCTTTGCATATTCGCCGGGGTTATCTTCAATCTAATGATCCCGCTTATCGTCGGGCGCGCGATCGATGAGCACTGGACGCAGATCACATGGTCGAAGCTCACGGTTTCGGCCTTGAAAGTCCTGGGCGCGAGCCTCGTGAGCGGCCTGTTTCTATTCCTGCAGCGGCGCATCCTGATCGGCGTGTCGCGGCACGTCGAGTACGACCTGCGCCGCGATTTTTATGCGCATCTCGTCGACCAGCCGCTCCAATTTTTCCAGGAGCACCGGACGGGCGACCTGATGGCGCGGGCCACCAACGACCTGGCGGCGGTCCGACAACTCGCCGGGCCGATGATCATGTACTCGCTGCAGACCGTTTTCGTCGTCGTCATGGTCTTGCCGCTGATGCTCAGGATCAACTGGCGACTGACGCTGCTGCTTTTCGTCACGATGCCGCTCGTCTCGCTGACCGTGAAATTCTTCGGCCAGCAGGTTCACGTACGCTTTGAAAAGATTCAAGACTTCTTCGCTCAGATCACGGCGCGGGCGCAGGAGAACTTTACGGGCGTCCGCGTCGTCCGCGCGTACGCTCAGGAGGGCGCGGAGATCACGGCTTTTAATGACCTCAACCATGAGTATGCCGAGCGGAATCTGAACCTCGTCCGCATCGACGCGGTGATGCGTCCGCTGATGCAATTCCTGATCGGGATGGGCTATGTGCTGATCGTCTGGTACGGCGTCCCTCTCGCGGTGCGCGGCGCGATCACGGTGGGCGAGTTTACCGAGTTCAATCTTTACCTCACACGCCTGATCTGGCCGCTCATCGCGCTCGGTTATGTCGTTAACCTTTACCAGCGCGGGATGGCGAGCCTGAAGCGCATGAATGCTATTCTCGCCATCAAGCCCACGATAACGGACGCGGCCGGGGTGAAAGCGCAGCCGCCGGTCAAAGGTCGGATCGAGTTTCGCAACCTGACATTTCGTTACCGCCCGACAGACGAGCCCGTGCTCAGAGACATCGACCTCACGATTGAAGAGGGCCAGACGGTCGCCTTCGTCGGCCGCACGGGCAGCGGGAAATCAACTTTAGTGAATCTCATCCCGCGCCTGATCGAGGCGCCGCCTGATACCCTTTTTATCGATGGCGTACGGCTGCGCGATTACCCGCTGGCGCAGTTGCGCGCCAGCATCGGCTACGTGCCGCAGGAGACTTTTCTGTTCAGCGACACGCTCGCCGACAACATCGCGTTCGGGGTCGAGAAAGCGGAGCGCGCTGAGATCGAATGGGCGGCCGAGATCGCGGGCCTGTCGGAAGACGTGCGCGGTTTTCCGGACGGCTTTGACACGATGGTCGGCGAGCGCGGCATCACACTTTCGGGTGGTCAGAAGCAGCGGACGGCGATCGCACGCGCGGTCTTGCGCCAGCCCAGGATCCTGATTCTCGACGATGCGCTTTCATCTGTTGACACTTACACGGAAGAGAAGATACTGGCACGGCTTCGCGGCGTGATGCGCGAGCGCACCAGCCTGATCGTTTCGCACCGCATCTCGACTGTGCGCGAGGCCGACCTGATCTACGTTCTGGATGAGGGACGCATCGTCGAACGCGGCACGCACGAGGAATTGCTCGCCTTGGGCGGCGAGTACGCGGATCTGTATGAGCGCCAGCTGTTGGAGGAAGAGTTGGCGGCAAGTTGATATTGGGGCGGCCGATCATGAACCAGATTAACCCCGGGTCGAACCAGGCGAGTGTGGACGCACGCCACCGTGTGCTACTAATCATATGGTCTGCCTTTCTGATTTCTGAGGGCCTGCTGTTTCTCGTTTCGGTGCTGGCGGCCCCTCCGGCCGGCGGTGGTGGAAACAAGACGCTGCTTCTGTTTTTAATGATCGCTGCCGCCACCATTTTTTTCATCTCTTTCTGGCTGAAGCGCATGTTTCTTAAACAGGCTGAGGCAAGGCAGCGACCGGAGATGGTTAATACTGCGTATATAGTCACCTGGGCCATGTTAGAGCTGATCGGAATCATCGGGGTGATGGTACGTTTCATATTGCCTGGCGCTTCGTCCTACTACTATCTATTGATCATTGCCGCGCTCGGCGTCCTGTTTCAAATACCGCGGCGCGATCATCTCCTTGCTGCTACTTATAAAGCCAAGTAGGCCTTAACGACAGGAACTTGAGGATACATGTCAGCAGTTGTCAAAGAATTTCATGAAGAAGAGGCCATCGGTAAGACCTATGACCTTCAGATCGCGCGCAGGCTTCTTAAGTATCTGAAACCCTACGTGGGCGCACTTATCCCCGCACTGGTGTTAACGCTCGCGCTTAACCTGCTCGGCATCATGCAGCCGAAGTTTACGCAGTACGCGATTGATTGGTACATCATCCCCCGCCGGACAAACGGCCTCGGCTTATTTGTCCTCGTCTATACCATCGTGCGGCTCGCGCAATTCGTCTTCTCCTATTTTCAAGCCGTGCTCTTGAACACGGTCGGGCAGCGAGTCATGTACGACCTGCGCCGCGAGCTTTATGAGAAGCTGCAGCGACAGGAGGTGGCCTATTACGACCGCCATCCGGTGGGCCGCATCATGACCCGCCTGACGTCGGACGTCGACGCGCTCAACGAGCTCTTCACGTCGGGAGTGACGGATGTGCTCGGCGACGTCGTCCTGATCTTCGCCATCATCGGCGTGATGCTGTGGATGGACTGGCAGCTCACGCTCGTCACGCTGACGACCGTGCCGATGCTCTTTGCGGCGACGAACTGGTTTCGGAAGCACGCGCGGCGCGGTTACGACCGCGTGCGCACGCGCATCGCCCGCATCAACGCTTTTCTGCAGGAGCATATTTCGGGGGCGCAGACCGTGCAGATTTTTAACGCCGAAGAGAAGTCGCGCCGGCAGTTTCATGTGATTAATGATGACCACCGCAACGCCAACATTGAAACGATCTTCTACTATTCGGTCTTCTTCCCGCTCGTCGATCTAATCGGCGCGGTCGGCATCGCCTTGATCATCTGGTATGGAGGCTGGCGCGTCATGCATAACACGGCGGCCAATACGGTGCTCAGCCTCGGCGCGCTCGTCGCGTTCATACAATATTCGCAGCAACTGTTTCAGCCGATACGCGACATCTCGGACAAGTACAACGTGCTGCAGGCGGCCGTCGTCGCGTCGCACCGTATCTTCAAGACACTCGATTTGCCGGTCGCGGTTACATCGCCGGATCGTCCGAAAAAGAAGGGGCGCGCGGAGGGGCGCATCGAGTTCGAGAACGTGTGGTTCGCGTACAAGGAAGGAGACTGGGTGCTCAAGGACGTCTCCTTCACGGTCGAACCCGGCCAGTCGGTAGCCTTTGTCGGCCACACGGGGTCGGGAAAGACGACGATCACGAACCTCTTGATGCGCTTTTACGACGTGCAGCGGGGTCGGATTCTGCTCGACGGGGCGGATGTGCGCGACTGGGATCTACAGGCATTGCGCGAGAACTTTGCCGTCGTGCTGCAGGATGTCTTTCTTTTCAGCGGTACGGTGGAGGGCAACATACGCCTGGGTCGCGCCGACATTTCGGATGAGCGCGTCGAGTGGGCCGCCGGCGAGGTTCACGCGGACCGCTTTATCAAGCGCCTGCCCGCCGGATTCCGGACGGAGGTAAAAGAGCGCGGCGCCGGGCTCTCGGTCGGGCAGAAACAACTCATCTCTTTTGCGCGCGCGCTTGCGTTCGACCCGGCACTGCTCGTCCTCGACGAAGCGACCAGCTCGATCGACACAGAGACCGAGCAGTTGATACAGCAGGCCATCGAGCGCGTGATGCGCAATCGCACGTCGCTCGTCGTCGCGCATCGCCTCTCGACCATTCAGCGCGCCGACCGCATCATTGTGCTGCATCATGGCGAGATACGCGAGAAGGGCTCGCACCAGGAGCTTCTCGCCAAACGCGGTCTCTACTGGAAACTCTATAAACTACAGTATGCCGACCGCTCACACGTCGAGGACAGCACGACCGAGCCGCTCGGCGGTCGTCTGCAATTCGGTGACTGAGCGGGATTTTGAGGGTGTCTGAAGATTCTGAAACCGGCGCGCGGAGTTCCCGAGAGGTAAGAGTTGAGTTGATCTGCCCGCCCGGTCGAGCCGGTTACCGGGCGCTTATCGTGGGCATCCCGGATGCCCTCTCATGGTTGATCACCTGCCGGCCGTGGCTACAAACGGTTAACCCGGCCCGGGCCTCTGCTGACAGCCGCCAGGCGTGTCCGCCCGTCCCTCGTCCGGCGCTTTCACATTGTGATTGCCTCCTCACTCCTTGAAGATCGCAGCCGGCGCCCCGTACTCCTTGTCCCATCCCTCATACACTACATCCGTCGCCCCGATCACATACTTCACCACCCGCCACTCACCCCGACTCTTCCTGAACAAGGCGCAGATCCAGTCGTCAAACACTCCGTCTTTCTGCAGCTGCTCGTAGACCGTCCCGCTGTAATCCATCTTCCTCCCGCCGGGCTTCTGAGGCACCCCGCGCAGGAAGGCCCAGCCGTCTTGTACCTTCAGGTGATCCAGCTTGAAGACGACCTGCCGCTTAAGCTTCTTCTCGACGGGGGTACGCAAGGCGTCGAGGAGGGCTTGTCGCACTGGGTCGCCGCGTTTCGGGGTATAAGGCTGCTCCTGAGCGACGGCGGATGCGCTGAGGGTCAGGAGGAAGAGCAAAGGGCAGTAACGTCGTAGTTGTGACAAAGCACAGGCCTCCACTTCTATGATGAAACTCTCACATGCGAGAGCATGATAAAGCTGCCAAACAGCCGCCGAGCCGTCGGAGAATACAGTCAATGCTGATCCGCGGTCGGGTGCATTGGCTTGTTCGGGGGCGCGCCGCACTAAGATTTCCTTTCCGTCAGACTTCTCCCAAGTCTTGAGCAATCTGCCGACGAAGCTCGGCTTCAGGGAGCGCCTGCGCGTGTTGACCTTGCTCGTTCCATACGCGGTCGATCAGAAGCAACCATTCTCGGGCCAGTGCCTCTATCGCGGAATGAGCGCCGTGCACTCTCGCCCAAAAGGCGCAAGCCTCGGCCGGCCCCACCAGATAGCCGAAGTGCACCTTGCCGGCGACATACCTCTTGGCGACCGAGTATATGGACCTGATCGAAGAGCGGCTGCGCGCCGGAGGCATTTCGAAAGTGACGGGCGATCCGCGAAAAGGCGAGATGGCGCTCTGGTGGTGTGTCGGGTTACCGCTTAGGCTCACGTACCCATTTCTCGCCGTAAAAGCTGACGTTGGCGGCGTTCACTTCGTACTGGTCGGCGAGCAGCGTAAGCACGGTCGCGCCGTTGAGTGCTCTCTGATAAGAAAGAAAGTGATAGCGCGAAAGCTTCCCGCCGCGCTCGCGAAAACCGATAGTTCCCGCCCCTAATTCGACCGTCCCGACGCTGTGGCCACGAACAATCTGACGGTTCGTGACGCCGGCGAACTGTGATCTTGCGAATGAATAGCGAGCTATTTCCGCTCCGGTTGAATGGGTGGTTAGCTGGCGCGTAACCAATTAGAAGACGTGCGCGAGACGTTAAGGTGTTGCCGAGCAGCATCTATAAACTCCTGCTGCTGCACTGACGAAGCGAAAGCCCTCTTTCTCGCCGAGACAGCACTTCCACCATACATATAAAATTCTATGGCATCTTCGGTTATCGCTAGTTCTTCTACATTTGGCCACTCAAACATGTTCTGAATGCCAAATTGTCGAGTCCATATTCCTGCCTCGCTTAATTCCAGTTCAAATGTGAAAGTATCCCTATTCCCGAACTGTTCTCGAAAATAGTTGTAATATCGCTGTCTGATTCGATCGCGGTATACAAGCCAAGAAACAGCCGCACTTATTCCTGCTGTGATGAGCGCTAAGATCAAAGCGATAGGAAATTGCCAAATAGTGTAAGTAACGATTAAAACAATGCTGCCCCAGAAAAGGCCGCTATGCAGAGCAGTTAAAGCGGCACCTTGCCGTAACCACGAACGCGCCACTCTAGACCGACCCGTTGCCCGCACATGCAGATCAACTAATTCATCAATTGTAGCTTCAAATTCTATTTGCATCATATTACTTGTTCTGCCGCCCGTTCATATACACCATGCCACTTTGTTTTATCTTTTGCCTGTCCGGTTCTGGGCAAACACCCATGATAATAACTCGGGCTCATTGAAAACTCTGTCCCAGATAACATGGTCCGCGCCTTTGTACTCCGTGTACTTTGGCACCTCGCCAGCTTGCCTAATAGCGGTAATCATCTTCTGAGATCGCTCCACACTCACCGCCTCGTCCTTCTCTCCGTGAAAGGCCCAAATTGGCATTGCGGTTAGTTTCGAGGCTGCGGATACGTCGCCTCCACCGCAAATAGGTACTGCTGCCGCAAACAAATCTGGGTACTCTGAAATAACCGACCAAGTGCCAAAACCGCCCATAGATTGTCCTGCAACATAAAACCTCTGAGAGTCAAGGCTGAACGCCCTGTCTAAGTGTTGAAGCAACTCTAAGACAAGCCGCGTCTGCTCGGTAGGCTTTGCTGTCTCAATAGTTGCCCACAATTCATTGTCGGGACATTGTGGAGCAACAACGAAACAAGGATGCTTAAATTGATTCTCCTGTAACGTCCAAATATGCGAACCGATAGTGTTGCCGCCCGATATTTGTCGTAGATTATCGTTACCGCGACCAGCACCCCCATGCAGCCAAAGCACAAGTGGATACTTCTTTCGTCGGTCATAGCTTTGAGGGATGAACAGACGGTAGGGCATCGCTTCTCTGCGTGAATTTCGATATACCTTCGGCAGGAAGGTTGCGCTTTGTGTAACAATAATCCGATCCGGAAACAGCAATGCCGTGCCAAGAGCCAAACAAAATTCCCGCCGGCTAATCATCGGGTGCAATCCTCTATAGCGATAGCTATCTATCTTCCTGCCCAAGCGATTGTCGGCTCAACCCACTCCTTCATCGGGCGGTAGAGGAAGCCGTGTTTCAAACCTGTATTGACTTCCACTTCTTTCCACTCATTTATTCCTGTCGCGTCTGCCCGGTAATTCCGACAAGACTGCGCAAGGTCGCTCTTTTCATAAATCGAAAGCACATTGCCATGCAGATTCACCATTTTTCTAAAGCCTTCATCGGCGGAGCAAGCAGCGATAAGAACGAAGTTAACGTTGCCATCTTTCAAATATGTAGACGCGAGCATCGCAATCCATGAACCTTGCGAAGCCCCGACGACGGTGATGTGTTTCGGCGGCGCTCCCGCTTTGAGCAATTGCCTGACTTATTCTGCGACTTTCGCCGCATACGGCTCGATTTCAGGGTTTTTCTTGCGCGCCTCGCTGATGACAACGAAGCCGCTCCGCTTGAAAGTCTCTAATATCTGTTCATATTCGTACACGCCGAACTTCGGGCTTGTCGGGCGAGTGTTTCCGGCTTCGACAATATAGCCGTGCAGATAAAATAGGTAACGCGCCTTTGTATCAATCTTCTGCGGCACGTCACTTAAAATAATACCTTGTTGCTGTGCGACGGCATCAGTATTTCTTTGCGCTATGCTCTGCGACACACAGGAAAGATTCAACAGCACAAGCGCGAATACCAATTTTGTCGAAAGCTTCATTACTTCAATCTCCTTCATCTCATCTATCGTTCGCTCATTGCTCTTCCAGCGGATGGAATGTGTGCGCTTGAGAATCAAAGACCTTGACTTCGGCTAGCGCCAGATCATTGTGTGTGACGGCAAAGGTGAGAAGGACAGGCGCACGGTCCTCTGCCCGCGTCGCTCGTCGAGCCCCTCCAGCATCAACTCGCCAGAGTCCGGTTGCAGAATGCAGAGACTGCCGGCACGGGAACGGGGCGGTCTATCTGCCTTACGCGCTGGAGCGTAAATACCCGAATGCCGCGACCGAATGGGTCTGGCAGTACGTTTTCCCGGCCAGCAAGCTCTCGGTTGACCCGCGCGCCAATGCCTGGCGCCGCCATCACGCCTCGGAGGATCGGTTGCAGCGCGCCGTCAAACAGGCAGTTAATCAGGCGGGCGTCGAGAAGCGGGCGAGTTGTCACACGCTCCGGCACTCATTTGCCACGCACCTTTTGGAAGCCGGGTCCGACATCCGCACAATCCAGGGATTGCCTGATCACGCCGACATCTCGACGACGATGATCTACACGCACGTCCTGAATCGTGGCGGTAAGGGCGTCAAGAGCCCGCTCGAATTATAGTGGAGAGCTATGCCCTGGCCCCGTCATACTATCCAAACCGCGCTTAACACTTAGCCGCCTGGAGGACTACTTCCTCGGCCCCAGCCTCTTATCGGGTCTGTAAACACGCAATTCTCCGGGCTGACACGCCGGATGGACTTTTCACGATCACTTCAATTCGGCTTTAGCTTCGTTACTGCGCGGCTTGATGGGAAGGAGACTATCCAGCGAATGGTAGATTTGCAGGTAGGTCTGCGTCTCGCGTGGGATCAGCATGCGCCAGGCAGCGCCGCCGCGCCGAATGTAAAGGGGCAGGCGCGCCGGGTTTGAGTTATACCCTGCGGCGATCAGGTCGGCCGGTGTGGCGATCTTCGCATTGAGCGCGTAGATCACATCCTGGTTGAGTGAGAGATCATTCCACGTATCCTGTATATAGATCAGCATCGCTTCGAGCGCGTTGCCATGATTGCGCATGCCAAGCACAAAATCCGGATTGAGGCCGACGCCGGGATGCCTCCACCTCTCCATCTGGTATGTCGGGGCGATCATTTGCACCATTCCGCCGGCCCCGGCAGAGCTTACCGAGTAGCGGAACGTGTCCAGCTCATTTAAACCGTAAAGCGCGTAGACTTCGCTAAATAGGGCGATCCGATTCTCAAGACGAAAGCGTTCGTGGTCGATGTGCTCGACGACACACAGGTGCTCGGCGGCATCGAGTATCTGCGGTGAGATGGCCACGCCCTTGTCGTGCAACCGCTTTGCCGCCAGGTCGATCATCGTTCGCACATAGGACTGTCCGGCCTTGACCAGATCCGGTGAAAGGAGCGCCGGGTGCGCCGACGTGTAATAGGCCATCTCGCGGAAGACGCCACGTTTTTCAATAGGATATTCGACCACGAGCGGCACGAGCGAACGGCCCATGCTATCCAGAATCGTGACCGCGGTATTGACGTAGTTGGGACGCACCACCTGTAGGTGCACGAGGGTTCCAAGCGAGGTAGTCAAGGTAACAACCGCGCCTTTGGTTAAAAGGGTCGTTTTCGGCAGCGTCAGCATATGTATCTGTGAGGTGTTTGTGTCCAGTGCTGCAATCCGGACAAGATCAATGGGTGAAAAGCTCATCGCGGTCGGCGTCGGGCGCGATTTGAGCAAGCGCTGCGCTTCAGTAATCCGCGTGCGGAT
>CAYLJO010000073.1:0-26876 GCA_964383905.1 uncultured Blastocatellaceae bacterium | reverse complement strand
CGGTGCCGCGATCAGCGAAGACAACGCGCTCGCAGAATATTTGGCCGAATGTGTCAGCAGCGCGGAAGATTTTGAGCTGCTCGCGCCGGTCGAGTTGAGCATCTGCTGTTTTCGCTACGTGCCACGGGGCCTGCGCGACAAGCTCGGATCAGGGGGCGCGGCAGAACGCGCTGCCGTCAACGCCGAGCTTAACGATCTGAACGCGCGTCTTATGCAGGCCGTGCAACATGGCGGGCGCGCATATCTCTCGAATGCAACTCTACACGGGATCTTTGCTCTCCGCGCCTGCGTCACGAACTTCCGCACGACCCGCGCGGATATCGTTAAGACGCTCGACATTGTGCGCAAGGCAGCGTTTGAGGTCGCCGGCCGATGAGCAACGGAAAAGAAAATCCTAATAGTCTGATGGCGGGATCTGAGCATAGCGAATATGCGCGCGAGCTTCGAGCAGCATTGCGCCTCGCACGCTCTGCCGGGGCGGCGGCGCTTGAATATTACGAAGGGCCGCTCCACGTCGAGCAGAAGAGCAACGCCGGCGACGTCGAGCCCGTCACGGAGGCCGATCGCGCCGCAAATGAGTTGATTGTGAGCGGCATCAGGGAGGAGTTTCCGGACGACGGCATTCTTGCCGAGGAGTCGATCGACACTAAAAGACGCCTGTCCAAGCGCCGCGTATGGATGATCGACCCGTTGGACGGCACGAATGGCTTTATCTCGCGCGACGGAGATTTCGCCGTGCAGATCGGCCTCGCCGTCGGGGGCGAGGGCGTGCTCGGCGTGGTCTATCAACCCCTCACGGGCGTCCTCTACCGGGCCGTGAGCGGGGCGGGCACGTGGATTGTGCGCCCGGGATTCCCCGTCGAGCGTGCGCGCGTTTCGAGTCATTCCGAGATTGCGCGGATGCGCCTGGCCGCGAGTCGGTCGCATAGAAGCCCGCGCATGGATACGGTGTTGAAGGCACTGGGCGTGAAGGAAGAGGTGCGCCGCGGCTCCGTCGGCATCAAGGTCGGATTGATTGTCGAGCGGCAGTGCGACATCTACATTCATCTCTCGCCGCGCACGAAGCAGTGGGACACGTGCGCGCCGGAGGTGATCCTGCGCGAGGCGGGGGGGCGCTTCACAGACCTTTTCGGCAGGCCGATCCGCTACAACTCGCCTGAAGTGCAGAACCGCAACGGCATCGTCGCCACCAACAGGGTGGCGCACGAGCGCATTATTGAAGTACTCTCACCGCTGCTGGCGGACTTCGGGCGCTTCCCCGTTTGAGGGCTTTTTGACAGCCCCGAATCGCACGCGCTAGCATCCGCTCCAATCGGGATCACAAGGGATTGCCGTTGTCAGTCAAGCTGTCAATGATCCTTACCGGGCTCCGCCACGTGCAGTTTTTTCACGCTAATTACTTTTAGAGATATGTTCTCTCCGTGCGGTGACACATCGTGGGTATCAGGGCGAAACTCTTTCTCATCTTTTTCTTCTTCGGTGTGACCCCCGTCCTCTTGCTGAGCGTCTTCAATTACTTGAGCGCGGCGCAGGCGGTCGAAAACCTTCTACGCAAGTTTATCGAAGAGGATGCCGATCGAATCACGCGTGATGTGACCGCGCTGCAGCGTGACTACGAAGCCGCTTTGAATGATCTGTCGCGGGCACCCTCGTTGCGCAGCTACGTGCGCAGCGAGGCCGGGAGAAAGTTGACGCTAAAAGATGCCGGGCCGCGAAGCAGGGCCGCCGTGGCCTCACAGGCGCCCGCTTCGCCCATCAACGCGATCCCCGGTGATACTGTACCGTATGACGTGCGCGCGGACGTGAGTGCGTTTTTTCAGAGATGGCAAAGGTATTGCCTGGCGATTGCTTGTCTGAATACGGCGGGAAAGCCACTTTTTCGCCTTGACCAACATCCTCCCGGGACGGATCCTGCCGTTACAGGTAGCCCAACACCGCAATTTCAGGTGGAAGATTTTCTCTTGAGCAGTATGCTACCGGACCAACGCGTGTGGGGCGTGGCGGGACAAGCGCCGCTACTACTGCGTTCACCCGTCGCCCGCGGAGCCTTCGGCCCGACCGTGCGCTACACGATCCCCGTCTTTACCGAAGAAAAGGGGCCGGGGGCTCCGCGCGGCGCGCTCCTCGTCGATCTGAAATTAGACGAGTTGTTCAGGGAGGCCGCCGAGGCGCGTGGCGCCCCCTCTCCGCCGACCTTGAGCGCGCCTGAGCCGGCCACCACGCCACACATCATTATTGTGCTCGACCGTAACGGACAGATTATTTACCATACTAACGATGCGCTTCGATACCAACCCGTCCACGCCGCAATGCCTTCCACATTCAAGGCGGTCGCCGACGCGATGATCGCGGGTGAGAGCGGGTGGGGATTCTATGAGTCATCGGACGGCGAACGCCGGCTTGCCGTGTATCGTCCCATCGCGCCGCTTGATCTCTCGTTAGCCGTCGCCGGTAATGAGACGGCTACCGCGCGGAGCGTCAAGCGTGCGGGCCGGGCCGGCATCATTATTTCCATTCTCATCAGCCTGGTTCTGATGGCGGTGCTGGTCCGGGCCGCGGGACGCACGTCGCGCAGTATCGAGCGCGTGACGGAAGGGGCGGTGGCAATCGCCGCGGGCAAGTTGGACCAACACATCGAAGTCATGTCGAGCGATGAAACGCGCCTGCTGGCCGAAACCTTTAATCAGATGAGTGACCGCCTCCGCGAGCAGGTCGCGCGCGAGGCGGAGGCGCGGCAGTTCGAATCTTTTCTCCGTTTGTCCGCGATGCTCACGCACGATCTGAAAAACGCGATTGCCACACTGTCGCTGATCGTCGGCAATATGGAGCGCCAATTTCATCATGAAGAGTTTCGCGCCGACGCGATGCAATCACTCAAGGAAGCGACCGCCAAGCTGCACGCGCTCGTCGCCAGGTTGAGTGCCCCGGTCGACACCCTGAGCGGTGAGCACAGGCTTCCGCGCCCGACCGACCTCATCCCGATTATTAAGCGCGTATTAGCTTCCACGGCCGAACCCTCACTAGGATTTCACGAGATGGAGGCCCGGTTGCCCGCGGCGCTCGTCGCCACCGTCGAGGCGGATCGCATCGAAAGGGTGGTCGAGAATTTGATCCTCAATGCGCTGGAGGCGATGGGCGCGAAGGGCGGGAGATTGACTGTGGAAGCCGGCCCGGCCGGCCCCGGCGAAGTTTTCTTCAGCGTCACCGACACCGGGCCCGGAATGAGCCCGGAGTTTCAGCGTACGCGACTCTTTCGCCCCTTCGCGACGACAAAGCAGAAGGGCGTCGGGCTGGGCCTCTACACGTGCCGCGAAGTGGTCAAAGCCAATCACGGCCACATCGACGTCGAATCCCGGCCCGGCGTTGGCACAACTTTTCGCGTCGTGTTACCATTGGGCCGGATCACAAGTCGCGATCAAGGTCGGGCACAGGAAACGGCTGCCGCCGGTTGAAGGTGCTGCGTGATCTTCCTCTCAAACTTTCCAACCTAGATTGAGCGATGAACAAGTCGTCATAGCGAAAGTGTACGGTCCACCGGCCCGGCGCGCTGTTTTAATGCCTCGGGCGATACGGCCTATGAGATTTGAAAGTCGATGAGCGAACGGGCGCAAGCAAAGGGGACGGTGCTGGTGGTGGACGACGACGCCGCGGTGCGGCGCGGGCTCCGCTGGGCGCTCAGGGACGAGTATCGCGTGCTCGAAGCCGGGACACGCGCGGAAGCGGTCGGGCAGATGCAGCGCGAAAAAGTCGATGTGGTTCTGAGCGATCTACGCCTGCCGCCTGCGCCGGACGACATCTCCGAAGGGCTGGCAATTGTCGAAGCGGCGCGTGGCATGCGCCCGCCCGTACCCGTGATCGTGGTCACGGGCAGCGAATCCAAGCAGGCCGCGCTGGAGACTGTGCGGCGCGGGGCCTACGGCTTTTTCGAAAAGCCGTTCAACGCGGATGAGCTCTTACACATCGTGCATCAAGCCGCGCGCGTGCGCCGCTTGGAGGAGGAGATACTACGCCTGCGCTCTGTGCTGAGTGGGGCGAGAGGCTTCAACCACCTGGTGGGCACGAGCGCATCGCTTGAGAAGATGCTCAGACAGGCACGCGCCGTCGCGGCGACGAGCGCCACCGTGTTACTGACGGGCGAGAATGGGACCGGCAAAGAGGTGCTGGCGCGTGCCATTCACGAAGAGGGCCCACGCTCCGGTGCCCCGTTCATCGCCGTCAGTTGCGCGGCGTTGCCGGAGTCGCTCATTGAATCCGAATTATTCGGCCATGAAAAAGGCGCGTTCACGGGGGCCACGCAAGCCAGGAAAGGGCGCTTCGAGCTGGCCGACGGCGGCACACTCTTTCTCGATGAGATCGGGGAGCTTTCGCCCGCGGTGCAGGTCAAGCTGTTGCGCGTCCTGCAGGAACGCGCGTTCGAGCGTCTCGGCGGGACGAAAACGCTGACCGTTGATATCCGCCTGATCGCGGCGAGTAACCGCGACCTGGAGCAGGAGGTCGAAGCGGGAAAGTTTCGCCGGGACCTGTTTTACCGCCTCAACGTCGTGCCGTTAACCCTCCCCCCTTTGCGCGGGCGGCAGGAGGATATCCCCTTACTGGCGGCGCACTTCGCCGCCAAGGCTGCCGAAAAACATGGGCGCAACACACCCGGGCTTGATGCGGCGCTCCTCGACGCGCTCCTTGAGTATGACTGGCCTGGCAATGTGCGTGAATTAGAAAACGTGATCGAGCGTCTCGTCGTACTCACACCAGGCGCCCAACTCGGCGTCGAGTTTTTACCGGAGAAGATGTTACGCACACTGCCCGGGATAACCGTGGCAGACGAGACGACGCTCGAGGGCGCGGTCACCGCGCTCAAGCGTCGAATGATCGCCGCCGCATTGCAGAGCGAAGGCGGCAGTAAGGTGGCTGCCGCCCGGCGTCTGGGCATCAGCCGCTCCTATCTGCACCGGCTGATCGGCGAGTTAGAAGTAGTCGAGCCGGAACCTTCCGCCTTCCAAAAATAATCAAGGCCCCCCGACCCCCGCCAGAAAACCTCTCAACCGTCCATAAAAGTACACACCTGCCTGGTAAAGATGTCTACCGGGGTGGACACTTTTATTTACGATCAAGAGACGCCGGGCTCAATATCTCGGTATTGATGGGTTCCCTCGTGTGCGCCCCGAGCGGTACGAGCATTGCAAGCGGCCCCGGGTGATGATCAGTAAGGGGATAATCAAGATGAAGCCCAGGGTCTTGATTATTGATGACGATATAGCGATTACGCGGCAACTGTTTTGGACGCTGTGTGATGAGTACGAGGTAATGATGGCGCACGACCTGCAATCGGCCCTCCGCCGCGTGACAATTTATGAGCCCGCTATTTCGATCCTTGATTTGCATCTGCCGCCTGCGCTCGATACACCGGAAGCGGGCCTGCGTATTCTTGAATACATCAAAGGCCGCTTCCCGGAATCGAAGGTCGTGGTGATTAGCTCGGCGGCGACCGCTGAGACTCAGAAGGCCTGTTTCGAAGGCGGCGCGGACGGCTTTCTCGACAAACCATTTGATACCGAGCAACTGCTGGCGACGATGCGCCGTATTGCCCCGGAGCGCCGGTCTGACGCTGTTTGAAATTTTCTGGTGAATCAAGGCAAAAGCCGCGGGCCTGCTCCGTCAAGGAAACATGAGCCAAGCGCAGTGCATATTTTTGGCGGCCTTTGTAAGTTTTAACGCCCTGATATCCGTTTACCTGCTGGTACGAGTCGGCGCTCAATGCTGGCGCTCATTTTGGCGCTACGCCGCGCCGCGCATAGAAAGTGTCTCTAAATCTGTCGCCGAGTCGTCCCAGGGTTGCTCTTTTAAATTCGGCCTCTCGTCCTACCTTGAGAGGCCGTAGTGCCCGCGTAGAGTGGAATCCCCTCCCGCCGCGCGAGCCCCAAGCCCCCGCTTCCAATTGACTCCTGCCCAAGAGTCGCGGGGGCTTTATCTCTTCAAAGAGGAGGTGCCGCCCGGGCTCCAATCAGTCCCCGGCGGCGCCTTTCTGATCCAATCCCGCGTTTGCTCTATCGCCCGTCACTAATTCACGCGGTTGAGTGCCGCAAACCCGTCTCCCGGTCATATCGCTTCGCGTCAGCCTCTTACTATATCGTATAATATGTGCACATCGTGAAAGGCTTTCGCTTGTGTGGAGCTTTGGGGGCGGGCAGTATTTTTAGAAGAACACGTTATGAGATTTCTTCACATCGCAGACGTACATCTCGGCTGTCGCCGTTACAATCTGGAAGAGCGTACGAAGGACTTCTTTCGCGCCTGGTATGACGTCATCGTCAGTCATGCGATCCCGAATAAGGTCGATTTCTTGCTTATCGCGGGCGACTTCTTCGACCGGCGCAACATCGACCCGCAAGCGATGAATCATGCCATGGCCGGACTTGAGGCCCTGAAGGAGGCGGGGATTCCGGTCATCGCCATCGAGGGCAATCACGACCAGCGCGACGCCGTCTCCGATTTTAGCTGGATGCGCTCGCTTTCGCAGTGGGGATTCATGAAACTGCTGGAGCCCCAGCGCGACGGCGAGGGCCACCTCGTGCTTGCGCCGTGGGATGAAGAAAATCGGTCCGGCTCTTACGTAGATATCGCGGGCGCGCGGATCTTCGGCTCGCACTGGTACGGGGCGAGCGCCAACGCCGCGATCCCGATGCTGGCCGATGCGCTCAGGCGCGCGCGCGGCGAAGGGCTCTTCAACATCTTGATGCTTCATACGGATGTTGAAGGGCAGGTCAACCGCCCCATTCCGGCGCTCTCGGTGGCGAAATTAAAGGAGTTGAAACAGCTCACCGACTACATCGCGCTCGGACACACACACAAGCGTTTCGACCTGGACAATTGGGCTTTTAATCCGGGATCGCTTGAAACCTGCTCCATCGATGAATATAAGGAGGAGCGCGGCGCTTATCTTGTCGAGGCCGGCGAGGGCCGTCGCATTACCGTCAGGCACCTGCGCGATTACGTGCAGCGGCCGTTCCAGCGCCTCTCGTTTGACGTTTCGGGGGCGGTCGATGCGGAAGCGGTATACGAGGGTGTGATGAAAAAGGTCGAGCGTGAAGCGCGCGCGCATGATCCGGAGTCCGGCTCGCCCGCGCCAATCATCGAGATCAGCCTCAAAGGCCAGTTGGGCTTCAAGAACTCGTTGCTGGAGATTAACCGCATGCGCGATGAGGCGCAACGGCGTACCGGCGCGCTCCACGTCGTCATGCGCAACCAGAGCATACCCGTCGAGTATGCCGTCGCGGCTGGTCTCGATGCGCAGGCCCCTCGCCATGAGCGTGAACGGCGCATTATCGAAGATCTTATCGCGCGCGACAATCGTTATAAGGACCGCGCCCGAGACATGGCCGAGCTCATCATCAAAGCGAAGAAGAGCGTTCTGGAAAATGAGTCGCCTGATAAGGTTCTTGATCTCATCGCGCAAGAACTGGAGCAGCATCCGGCCGGGGCGGCGGGGCAGAGAGAAACCAGCGCCGCGCCGGAACACGCGACGACGGCAGCCGCGTTAAGCGCTATTGAGCGCAATGCTGCTGTAAGTAGTCAGTAATAAGTAGTCAGCAGTCAGTGATCAGCAAGCAGCTTTTAACTGATGACTGATTACTAACTACTGATTGCTGATTACTGACTGCTAATTACTGATCATGAGCGAAGCTATGGACAGGGTGCTCGGCCTGCGCGAGCTGCCTTTATTCCCCTTATCGATCGTGCTGTTCCCGGGCACACCGATGCCCCTGCATATCTTCGAGCCGCGTTACCGGCAGATGATGCTTGACATCGGCGTGCGCAACAATCTCTTCGGGATATCGTATTTCGACGCCGGCACCTCTTCCCAGGAGGTCCCGCCGGTCGGACACGTCGGCTGCGTCGCCGAGGTCACGGAAACCCAGGCCCTGCCCGACGGCCGCTCTAACATTTTCACAGTCGGGCTGATCCGCTACCGCGTGGAATCTTACGTCGAGCGGGGCGATCCGTATCTGGTTGCCAAAGTCTCCTACTTTGAAGACGAGGCGGAAGATAAAGAGGTGCTCGCCAGACGGGCCGGCGAAGTCTCGGAACTGTTCATGCGGATCGCGCGCTCCGTACGAATCATCAATGACGAACGTGCGGCCTTACCGGAGTTGCCGGATGCGGAGCCGGAACGTCTCTCTTTTCTGATCGCCGCGGCAATGGAGATGGACGCTGAAGTTAAGCAGGAGCTACTCGAGCTCCGCTCCACCTCAGAGCGATTGAAACGGCTGCGTGACCTTCTGGCCCGCGCCGTCTCCAGGTATGAAGAGAGCGCGCGTGTACACAAGATTGCCAAAGGTAACGGACACGCCGGTAAGAAACTCGATATCGAATGACGACATTTAACAAACAGGCCGGCGAGGGCGAAGTGAAGAGTGGGCGTATACGCGTGTGCGCCTTCTTTTTCGGGGCGGCGCGTGACGCCGTGGGTGGACAGGGGGAAATCACCTTGGAGTTACGCGCCCCCGCAACGGCAGCCAGCGCGCTTGAGGAGGTGATGGCCGCATACCCTGATCTTCGTCGCTTCGGACGCTCACTGCTCTTCGCCGTCAATCAGGAATACGCCTCGATGGACAGAGAAGTGCGCGAAGGTGATGAGCTGGCGCTGTTTCCTCCCGTCAGCGGCGGCACCGGGGATCAGAGTAAAGATTTTTTTGATCTCACCACCGATCCGATCGATGTCGGCGCGGTCGCCCGCAGAGTTGTCCCTGCCGAGTGTGGGGCGACCGTCACGCTCGACGGCTACGTGCGCGAGTGGACGCGCGGGCGCAAGACCCGCCATCTCGTTTACGAAGCCTACGCGCCGATGGCTTTAAGCGAGATGCGACGCCTCGGGCGCGAGGCCCATTCGCTGTTCGAGATCGCCCACATCGGCATCGTGCATCGAACCGGGCGCCTGGAGGTCGGGGAAACGAGCGTCGTCATCAGTGTCAGCGCGCCACACCGCCGCGCCGCCTTTGAGGCGTGCGAGTGGGCCATTAAAGAGCTGAAGCGCACCGTGCCGATCTGGAAGAAAGAGGTCTTCGAAGACGGCGAAGTGTGGGTCGAAGGCGAAGGCGCGCCAGAACAGTTGTTGAGGCGTTGAATTTCAATGTCAGCGTAAAGGCCTTATTTTTGAAGGAGGAAATCCAATGCTTATCCGGGTCTTGCGATTTGTCCGTTTGCCAATTCTGCTTCTCGTCATCTTCGCGATTGCGCGCTTTAGCCTGGGGCTGGCGGGAGTGCCCTATGCGCCACGCGGCAATGCGATGTTCTCCATCGTGGGACTGACGCTCATCAGCAGTTTCTATTTCGGCGCGCTTTCAGGCCGAGTCGGGGGCTTCGGCTGGGCCGGGGCGGCGCTCGTCGGCGTGGTGATCGGTCTCGTCGCGCAAATACTGGTCTTTACTGCCACCTTTATCAGCTACGCCGCTCACCTTAACACCTATTTTGTTCACTGGGACGCCCTGAATGTACCCGAGGGGACAACCGTACCGATGGCGAGTGCTCTGGCAGCACGAGCGGGCGGCATTGTGATTAATCCGATTCTCGCCGCCATCGCCGCCCTACTTGGACGCGCCCTCGCCGTGCTTGCGCCGATTTCTGTCGGTCGTGATCGTACGGCATGACCGCCACCTGCTTATACGGATTGGAAAAAGAATTATCCAACGGGACGAGATGGCAAGAGCCGGGTTGCTGTCAAATGATCGAGGCGCTCAATTGACCCAACAACGCACTGTTACACCCCTTCTTCCCCGCTCCCAACTCGCAAAAATAGCCATGTATATTCTGCGCTTTACATCTGCTATAATACGGCGTATTAGCAAAATTTTAGGTTTCTTCTACTATTCCGCGCGTTATATTAACCCTTACTAACGCACCTGTGTCATCATACATAGTCAATAATCCAGAGGAGGGTATACCGCGATGTCAAAGTTAAATATACAAATCGAGGTTCCTGACAATATTAGGGGGACGGAGCTGGAAAAGAAGCTGCTTGAGAAAGCGGAGAGTATGCTCTCAAACAAGCCGTGCTAGAGCTATACAAAGAAAGGGAGATTTCAACCGGAACCGGCGCCAGGATGCTTGGCATGCCCCTCTATGACTTCATGCTGTTCCTTGGTGAGCACAAGATTTCTATATTCGACTACACTGAGGAGGAGTGGGGGGAAGAGCTTAAAGCAGTTGAGGAAGAGCGCGGACGACTCGACCGCGCAATGGAGAGAAATAAGTGATCGTCGTTTCCAACTCCTCTCCGCTCATCGGGCTCTCAGCGATCAACTTGCTCGACCTACTTAACTCACTCTACGAGACAATCCACATCCCTCAAGCAGTATATGAAGAAGTAGTGGTCACAGGAAAGGGGCGACCAGGATCCAACGAGGTTGCTACCGCCACCTGGATCAAGCGGCACACCGTCACCGACAGGCATGCTGTTATTCAGCTTATGAATACCAGGAGATTGCAGGTAGGTGAAAGCGAAGCCATGATACTTGCTAAAGAGTTGAAGGCAACCCGCATCGTCCTTGACGACGGCTCTGCCCGGCGCTACGCCAGAGAACAGAAACTGCCAATTATTGGGATATGGGGTGTTCTGCTCCCGGCAAAGGATAAAAAGCTCATCCATTCTGTGCGCATGCCAATGGACGGTCTCGTCGCTGCCGGGCTCTACATTGATCCTTTACTCTATCGCGCCATACTCCAGAGCGCGGGAGAATGATCGAACCCCTACCGCCAGCGGTATTTAATAGTTCCAGGTGCGAATAAAGACGCAACTGCGGCCTCCGCTACTCTAATAACCTTATGCGTGACGCTGAAGGGGGCATGTGACCCCCGAGTTTTACAGCAGTTGGCAAGGGGGGCTCGATTACTTACTTTCTTACAGCCTTTGTAAAGAGGTCTCACGCTTTTAGACGCCAAGGCGCAAAAGTCGCAAGCTTTGCTAAGACCGCCCTGGCCCGCGGCGGCATGTTTCATCCGAGATGAAACAATTAGCGGCGAGATGAATTTACTTTTCACCTCGCCGCACCGGCTTATCAGGGATTTAACCCGCCAGTCTTAACTGGCAGCCGCCTCTTCTACGCCAGTCTCATCGCTCGATGGGTCGATGAGCGATGCGCTGGTGACCTTATCGCCGCCGTCGGTCTTGATCAGCCTGACACCGGAAGCGCTGCGGCCCGTCTTGCGGATGTCGCCCGCCTCGATGCGGATCAGCTTGCCCTGCTGCGTGATAATCATCACCTCGGATTCATCGTCAACCGGGAACACCGCCACCACCTTGCCGGTCTTTTCGGTCGTCTTCATGTTGATGACGCCCTTGCCGCCGCGCGATTGGAAGCGGTAGCTGTCGATCGGGGTCTGCTTGCCGAAGCCTTGTTCCGAGACGGAGAGCATCCTTTCCGAATCGTCCGCCGAGACCGCGCAGAGCGCGACGACGTAATCATCTTTGCGCAGGTCAATGCCGCGTACACCGCGCGCCGCCCGACCCATCGGGCGCACGTCTTCTTCATCGAAGCGGATCGCCAGCCCGCTATGGGTAGCGATAAAGATCCGCTTGGTGCCGTCGGTTAAGACCACGTCGAGCAGCTCGTCGCCCTCGTCAACGTTGATGGCATTGATGCCGTTCGAGCGTATGTTCTGGAATTCGGCGAGCGACGTCTTTTTAATGATACCCTTGCGCGTCACCATCACAACATAACGCCCTTCGGCGAACTCGCGCACCGGAACCACGCCCGCCAGCTTACGCGCCGACGGAATGTTGATGAGATTAACGATCGCCTTGCCGCGCGCCGAGGCGGCCGCATCTGGCACTTCATGGACCTTGATCTTGTAGACCTGCCCGTCGTCGGTAAAGATCATCAGATAGGCGTGGGTCGAAGCAATGAACAGGTGTTCGACGAAATCGCCGTTCTTCGCCGCCGCGCCGAAGCGCCCCTTGCCGCCGCGCCCCTGGCGGTGGTAGGTGGTGATCGGCGTGCGCTTGATGTAGCCGCTGTTCGTCACGGTAATGGCCACGTCTTCATCGGCAATCAGGTCTTCAATGGAAAGCTCGACGCCCTCGTCAACGATCTCCGTCCTGCGCTTGTCGCCGAAATCCTTCTTCACGTCTTCCAGCTCTTTAATAATGACGCGGCGCAGGGAGTTTTCGTTGACGAGAATCTCTTCCAGCTCGGCGATGAGGCGAATGATGCCTTCATACTCGTCAATGATCTTCTGCCTTTCAAGCGCGGACAGGCGGCGCAGTTGAAGATCGAGGATCGCCTGCGACTGGGCTTCCGAGAAATCAAGTCGCTTGATCACCTTCTGCAGCTTGCCCAGATAGCCCGCGAGCGTCAGATCATTGGGCACACCTTTCCATGACTTGACCTCGCCCATCGTCTGGATGTCTCCGGTCAGCCACTGGCGGGCTTCTTCAACCGAGCGTGCGTTGCGGATCAGCGTCACGATGTAGTCGAGCGCGTCGATCGCTTTGGTCAAGCCCTCGAGGATGTGCGCGCGCGCTTTGGCTTTGCGAAGCTCGTACTCGGTACGGCGGCGCACCACTTCGCGGCGGAAATCGACGAACGCTTCCAGCATCTGCTTGAGATTCAGGACGCGCGGCTGGCCGTTGACGATGGCGAGGTTGATGACGCCGAAAGACGACTGCATCGGTGTCAGCTTATAGAGCTTGTTAAGGATCACCTGCGGCACGGCGTCGCGCTTGAGCTCGATGACGATGCGCATCCCGTCGCGGTCAGACTCGTCGCGCAGATCGGCGATGCCTTCCAGCTTCTTGTCGTTGACAAGCTCGGCAATACGCTCGATGAGACGCGCTTTGTTGACCTGAAAAGGAATTTCCGTGATGACAATCGCGTCACGCTCGGAACTACCGCGTCCGATACGGTCAATGCCCGCGCGCGCGCGAAGCTGTAAAACCCCGCGACCCTCAAGATAAGATTTCCTGATCTCCCCGCGCCCGTAGATGAACCCGCCGGTCGGGAAATCCGGCCCGGTCACAATCTTCGCCAGTTCTTCTATTTTGATCGCCGGCTTGCGCAAGAGCGCAACGGTGGCATCAATGATTTCCGTCAGGTTGTGCGGTGGAATCTTGGTCGCCATGCCGACGGCGATGCCGTCCGAACCGTTGACAAGGAGGTTCGGAATGCGCGTCGGTAACACCGAAGGCTCACTCAGAGACTCGTCGTAATTGGGGTTGAAATCAACCGTCTCTTTCTCAATATCGGCGAGCACTTCCGAGGAGAGGCGCGCCATGCGTACCTCCGTGTATCTCATTGCCGCTGCAGCGTCTCCATCAACGGAGTTATGAACGAACACGCCATCTGCGAGCAAGAAATTGTGGTACCTTTCCACAGTGATGTCGTACACATCTGCACGCTCATCTAACCATCGTTTGGAAACAACGCGATGATTGTAGTTTTGAGATGCATCAATGTGGCGATTATCCCACCGATTGAAATTGTTGTGATGACGAACGAAAGCGCCATTGAATCTCTGAGCCAGTCCCTCTTGCTCGTTGAACTCGTCGGCAAGATGATGGACAAACTCATATTCGCCGGTCGCAGGCTGAAGCACCCGCAGATATTCGTTGAGACCCTCCTTGATCGGGACGGCATCAAAATATCCGGGCATCAGACTATCCTCTACAGTCAGTTCCTCGGCTGCTTTGTATGTCCCGTCACGCAGCATAAACCGGTGGTCCGGTGTACAGTGGATCCTCGCGCCGCTGTCGAGTGTCAACTCGATGAGACGCGCATTCTGACGAGTTATGCGCGCGTTCCGGCCTTCACCGATCACGATACGCCCGCTCTTATCTACAGAGTAGACGTGGAAAACCTCGTCTGCTGGGAGCTTGGCGAGGTCGGCAAAGGATTTCTCGGTACCATCCAGTAGCTTGACTTTAGTGTCGCCGGTAAAGCACCCGAAGTTGCCCTGCCCGTCGATCAGCGGGTAGCGCATCGAAAAGTCTTGCGCCATGCGAACAATCGTGTCGTAGACAGCTGTGTCGCCGTGCGGGTGGTACTTGCCGATGCAGTTATGCACGGCGCATCCCTGCACCATGAACTCGTGTCCGGCGTCTTCGATCTGCACATCGTAGGTTTCCGCCAGATCGCCGCGGTCAATGACGGATTCCACATCGAGGACGCAGTAGGTCTCAATCAAAGTCTTGAGCCTCTCGGCTAGGGGCGAGTTGATACGCTCCAGCTTGCTCAAGATTCCCCACATCTCTAGCTGACGATAAGAGATCTCTTTCTCTCGCAGATCACTCGCGTAGCGGATTTTGGAGCCGTCCGGGTATCTGATTCCGGCGCGGAACTTGTTTCCCACCCTATCTTGATACCACCCTGCGCCAAGGTGGTGCCTGGATAATTCCGCGAAAACGGCTCTTCCGGGAATGCATTCGGAGGTGGTATTGGCCACCTGCCGCTGCCTGCTCCAGTTCGCGATGCTGACTGCGCAGTCGCGTTTTCTGCCGACCTTGAGATACTCCCTAATCAGATTACAAAAATGTGATGCGTTGTCGCCCGTGATCCACAAGTTATAACGAGGTAGCCAGCCATCCCCGTAAGTGCGCTCACTGAAATCTTCGCAGGTATAGCGACAGTGAATGCCACCGTCGGCCAACATCGCTTGAATTTGCGTCAACAGTAGCCCGGAGGTAGAGGTCAGCACGGCCTCGCGCCGTGAGCCTTGAGCCCGCACATGCCCGTCGCCGTCGGTAAAACCGGCGAGGAATGGAGCGAACAAGCGACGGTCCGACAAAATCCAACCCGGCACTTGCTTATGTGCGCTAGTGTCTGCGCACGCCACGTAAGCTTCTTTCCATCCGCTGAAGCGCAACCTATGTTGTGGCTTATGGTGTAATTCTTGCGGCGCGACTTGCCCCCAATGAGCGGCAATACCTTGTTGCTCGCAATAAGCACTGAGGAACTCCAAAGGCTCCTTATCCGTCATATTGATGCCAACTCGCGACGAGCGACCACGATCTGTCACATACCCTTCAGCCACCAACAGACCGGCAATATAGGCCGCCCCAATGGTTTCAGCACATGGATGCGGCTCTGGCTGGCCCAGGCAGCGCGGATTTGACACCAGCACCTTTTTGCCGGCGAGGTTATCAGCCCTTTCCCAACCGATGCTCAGATCATCCCGCAACACGCGGAATAGTTGTCCAGGTGTCACGGTCATCGTGCTGCCGTTGGAGAGATTGACATTGATGACAGAAGACGGGGGATTATGAAACGCTTCGATGATCCGGCTGAGATAACCGTTCGGCATTTGCACGTAGTGGCCGATCTCAAGTCGCTCAATGGGTGCGAGTCCCGTTTCCGTGTGCACTAGCGCGCCTTTGACGAAGCAATCGCCCACGACGCGCGCACTCTTCTTGTAAGCTTTGTTATATTGGTTGCCCAGCTCGTTCATCGCCCAGAGCACGCGGCGGTGCACCGGCTTGAGGCCATCGCGCACATCGGGCAACGCGCGGCCGATGATGACAGACATTGCGTAGTCGAGATACGAGCGTCGCATCTCGTCTTCAATATTTATGTGATTCCGTTCAATCGTTGTTTCCATCAAATAGACCTTTCAAGTACAATTCGCGCATCGCGTTCGGTTTCCCGCGCCCGCGGCCTCGCCCCTGCGAAAACAGGTGCGATCTGCGAGCGGCAAAAATGTTTTCCGACGCGAAGTGTATAGCGTAAAATCGAGGTTCTCTGGTACTTAACTAATGCGCGGGGGCGCTCCTTTAGAAGTACGATATATTGTAGCCGAAAAAGGCCCTTTTGGCAAACCCCGGGGTCTGAGAAACCCCAATAAAATCAAGGGCTTCGGCGAAGTTTCAGGGGGCTTTTAGCCGGGCTTTCGAAGCACCATATCTAGCATCCGGCAGACAGGTTCGAGGGGGGTCGTTTCGGTAAATTCGATATGAAATTCGGGGGAAAATCGCGGCGGATGCGCGAGCGCTTGGAGCTCTCGCTGCCCGTTCGCGTGCAGGGCCGCGAGAGCAATGAGCAGGAATGGATGGAGATGACGCGCCTGCTCGACGTCACGCCGTTTGGCGCGCGCTTTGCTATTTCTCATCCGACCGAGCCCGGGCGGCTATTACATCTGATCCTGCCAATGCCGCGGCAATTGCGCTGCTACGATCACGTCGAGCCACAGTATCACATCTGGGCAGTGGTGCGTAACGTGAAGGGGGCCGCGCAGTCCGGCGACAAACCACAGTACGAGGTTGGCGTAGCATTCATTGGCAAGCGCCCCCCGACGAGTTTTGAAAAAGACCCGACGACACGCTACGATGTGGCATTTTCTGCCAACGAAAGTGGTCTGTGGAGTTTGCGCGAGCAGACAAATCGTGTGGAGACGTATCGTCGCACAGAAGGGCCGCGACCCGAGACGCGTCACAACATGCCTATCGAGGTTGTCGTTGAAGCGCTCGACGCGAAGGGGCAGACGTCGGCGCGCGAAACGACGGTCACGGAAAATGTCAGCCGCCGCGGCGCCGCCGTGTTCACCACACTTAACGTTGAGCGCGGTCACTTTGTGCGATTGACGAGCGCACAGTATCAAATCTCCGTGCTGGCCGTAGTTCGTGCGCGTCGTGTCGGCGCGGACAACATACCGCGTCTTCACCTCGAATTCGTCGATCGGCAGTGGCCGCTCGAAGGGGCCGAGTGAGAATATTTAATCACCGGCTAATTTCATTATTCTTCCAATGAATCAATGAGCAAATGAATAGATCGGGAAAGATTGCTGTCCGGCGTGACGTGCTGCTCGTTGAGATCGAGCGGCGCTGCGCGCATCCCGGGTGCAGGGGCGGAATGCGCATTGGACTCACCAAAGAAGATGCGCGTGCTTACTGTGGCTTCGAATGTGAGCGGTGTAAAGGTTGGAACAATGACCTGTTGACAGAGCGCGACGTGCCGGAGTGGTGGGAAGAGTTGGCGATCACAGGGCTCAACGGCGTGCGTACGAGCGACCGGGTGAGCACCGGCGCGGAGGCCGGTGAAACAATCACGCGCTTAAGCGATGCTTACCGGCAGGCGCAATGCCGCGACAAGTAGAGGAGAGGACTCGGTTTGAGTGAAACCAGCACGGGCGTTGCGCGCCGTCGTAAAAACGGATCACAGCCGGAGCAGCCGGTGCTGCCGGTGTGGGCGCTGGAGCTGATTCGCCCAACGGTTGGCGCTCTCTCACGCCTTCTCTGGCGGATACATTATCGCGGGCTTGAAAACATTCCTCCGGGCGGTGGCGGGCTGATCGTCGCCGCCAACCACCAAACATACCTTGACCCATTCTGGGTAGGGTATCCGATCAAGCGCTCTACCCGCTTTCTCGCGTGGGATAAATCTTTTGATTGGCCTGTTGTCGGCAAACTGATGGGCCTACTAGGTGCGTGGCCGCTGCAGGTGGAGGGGAGCGACCCGACGGCGATCCGCCGCTCTTTACAGTGGCTGCGCGATGGCGGCGCAGTCGTGATTTTTCCCGAAGGCGGTCGTGGGATGCCCGACGGATCGATGATAAAGTTCAAGAATGGCGCGGTGCGGATGGCGCTGGAAGCGAATGTGCCAATTCTGCCCGTTACCATCCGCGGCGCGCATCGCGTGTGGCCCAAGGGCTATCGCTTTCCGCGCATGGCGACCGTCGAAGTTATCTACCACCCGCTTTACACAGTTGCGCAACAGCGGGGCGAAGACACACGCGTCTGCGCACGTCGCGAGAGTGAACGGCTCGCCGCGATCATCAATTCCGTGCTTGGCACTTGAACTCGCCCATGAGGTGTTGTCCGCCGGCGTAATCACTGGACTTATCACACTCGCACTTTTGTGACCGTCGCGCCGGTAAAAAGGGGCCGGGAGACCGGCCCCCTTCAGTCTTTATTATCGATTCTTAGTCCTGGTCGTTTTTCCTGCGCTCATGTCCGTCCTCGCGATCGTCATCGCGGCGGCGTTCACGCCGGTCGAAGCGGCGCTCACGCTTCATGAAGAAACGCGGCTGTTCCTTCAGCTCTTCGCGCACGCCCGGATGGTTTTTCAAGAACTCGCGGAGTTCAGGATGTTTCTCTAAATAATCCTCGTTGTTAATCAACCGCGGATTCTTCCGTCGCTCTTTGGCGATTTCGGGATGGTTGTCCAAAAAGCCGTCAAAGTTCCTCAACTCGCCACGCGTAATGTCTCCGCCGCTCCGCTCGAAGCGACGCTCACGTTTCATAAAGAAGCGTGGATTTTCCTTTAGCTCTTCGCGCACCTCCGGGTGATTCTTCAGGAACTCGCGAAGCTCAGGATGATCTTCCACGTAATCACTGCTGTTGATCAGCGCAGGATTTTTAGTCAGATCCCTGGCGATCCCGGGTGGCTATCGAGAAAGCGGTCAAAGTTTAAAAGCTCACCCCGCGTGACGTCTTCATCACGTCGCTGCCCCGGCATTGTTCCGGCGTTGGCAACTGACGCGATCCCAATTAGCAGTAGAGCCAGCAACGCGACTGGCATGAAATGGTGTACGTACTTCTTCATCACTTATTCCTCCGAACATAGTTTTATCGGCTACCCCCTGAGGAGGCGAGGGGTCTAACTGCGACCATTATTCTGGTCGTCATAACATATGACGCCGGTCAGATCGTGAAAGTCGAGATTTTATCCTTCGTACTTCACCGGAGCGTCTAAACGCCAAAGACTAATGGTCTGTATCGGCTGCGGCGGAAGTGGAGAAGTACGGGGTTTATTAGCTCAAGGAGGTTCGGGAGCACATGCTTTGACAGGACGCCCAACGTTATGGTTAGAGCGCGAGCACACGCATCATCGCATCGTGCAACAGGCCGTTGCTGACGAGGATCGGCGGCGTGTAAATATCGAATGGCGAGCCGTCGTAGCGCGAGACGCGTCCACCTGCTTCTTCGACTAAAATCTTTCCCGCTGCTACGTCCCAAGGATGTAGCCCACACTCCCAAAAGCCATCGAATCTTCCGCAGGCGACGTATGCCAGATCTAGCGCCGCCGAACCGTCGCGGCGCACAGCCTGTGCGTGCATGATAAAGTTGGCGAAGTGGCGCGCGAAATCACTGCGCTCGCGTACGTCGTAAGGGAAGCCTGTGCACAGCATCGCGCGGTTAAGATCATCTATCTGCGAGACACGGATGCGCCGACCGTTGAGCGTTGCGCCCTCGCCCCGTTCGGCGGCGAACATCTCATCACGCAGCGGGTCGTAGATGACACCCACCTGGAGATGTCCCGCGCGCTCGAGCGCAATGGAAACGCAGAAGCATGGGTAACCGTGCGCGTAATTCGTCGTCCCATCAAGCGGGTCGATGATCCACTTCCACTCGCTCCGCCCCTCATGATTCGTGTTTAAAGCGCCCGACTCTTCGGCCAGGATCGCATGCCGCGGGTAATAGGAGTTGATGCGCTCGATGATCAGCCGCTCTGCGGCAAGGTCCGTTTCGGTGACGAGGTTTATGTCGCCCTTGTTAGTAATTTGAATCGAGCGGCCCATCCGTTCGGCGATAATGCGTCCGGCGTCGCGGGCCGTTTGAATAGCGAAGTTGAGCAAAACAATCTCCGATCTTTCCTCCTGAAAATACGAAAAGCTTGAACCACCGAAGGGCTCCGCAGGTTCACAGAGGAAAGACAAGTGATAGGAAAGCAATTAACTGAACAATAATACTCGGAAGGAATGGGCGGTCAAATCTACCTGCTTATTGTCTGCCCTTTCCTCTGCGAACCTCTGTGCTCCTCCGTGGTTCATTCCTCAAGGTCATAGCTCTAGCACAAGAGGAGCGTGCCGATCTCTTCTGTTTTGCTTTACCCGGGCCGGCCCAGATAGCTGCTTGAGCACCATTCAGCGATTATTCATCTGTCGAATGCAGCATCGGAATATTGATGCCCTTATCGTGTGCTGTCTCTTCAGCTTCTTTATAGCCGGCATCGACGTGGCGCGCCACGCCAAGGCCGGGATCGTTGGTGAGGACACGATTCAGCCGCCGCGTCGCTTCGTCTGTGCCGTCGGCGACGGAGACCTGCCCGGCGTGGAGCGAGTAGCCGATGCCGACGCCGCCGCCGTGATGAAAAGAGACCCAGCTCGCGCCGCTCGCCGTGTTCAAAAGCGCGTTGAGGATTGGCCAATCGGCGATGGCGTCCGAGCCATCCAGCATCGCTTCCGTCTCGCGGAAAGGTGAGGCGACGGAGCCCGTGTCGAGGTGATCGCGGCCGATCGCGATCGGGGCCTTCAACTCGCCGCGCCTGACCAGATCATTGATCGCCTCGCCCATCTCGGCGCGCTCGCCGTAGCCGAGCCAGCAGATGCGCGCGGGCAGCCCTTGAAACCGTATACGGTCGCGCGCCAGTGTGAGCCAGCGATTCAAAGTGCGGTCTTGTGGAAAGAGTTCGAGCGCGAGATCGTCCGTCTTGCGTATATCGCTTGCGTCACCCGAGAGCGCGACCCAACGAAACGGGCCTTTGCCCTCACAGAAGAGCGGGCGAATGTATTCGGGCACGAAGCCGGGAATCTCAAACGCGTCACTGCATCCGGCATCGAACGCCTGCTTGCGTATATTGTTACCGTAATCAAAGGCCACCGCGCCACTGCGTTTAATCGTGAGCATCGCCTCGACGTGTCGCGCCATCGAAGACATCGACCGCTCAATGTAGGCGCGAGGATCGGCGCGGCGTAGTTCGTCGGCCTCTTCCAGATTCAAGTTGGCCGGGACGTAACCGTTGAGCGGGTCGTGCGCGCTCGTCTGATCCGTGATGGCATCAATCTCGATGCCGCGACGTACGAGTTCCGGCAGCACTTCAGCGCAGTTGCCGACGAGTCCGACGGACAAGGCGCGCTTCTGCTCACGCGCGTCCTCGCAAGTTCGCAATGCCCCGTCGAGGTCGAGCGCGAGGCGGTCGCAGTAGCCCGTGTGGACGCGGCGTTCGATGCGCGCGCGGTCGACGTCGATCCCGAGAAACACCGCTCCGTTCAGTGTTGCCGCGAGCGGTTGCGCCCCGCCCATCCCGCCCATCCCGCCGGAGACAAGGAGTCGGCCCGCGAGGTCGCCGCCGAAGTGACGGTCGGCCATCGCCGCGAAGGTCTCAAACGTGCCCTGTACGATGCCCTGCGTGCCGATGTAGATCCAACTGCCCGCCGTCATCTGGCCGTACATTATCAGCCCCCTGCGTTCCAGCTCGTGGAAGTGTTCCCAGTTGGCCCACGCGCCGACCAGATTGCTGTTGGCGATCAGCACCCGCGGAGCATATTCGTGCGTCCGGAAGACGGCGACCGGCTTGCCGGATTGGACCAGCAGCGTCTCGTCGTTCCCGAGCCCGCGCAGCTCGCGGGCAATGGCGTCAAACGCCGCCCAATTGCGCGCAGCCCTCCCGGCCCCGCCGTAGACGATTAGATCTCCGGGACGCTCCGCCACCTCCGGGTCGAGATTGTTCATCAGGCAGCGTAATGCAGCCTCCTGATGCCACCCTTTGCAACTCAACTCTGCGCCGCGTGGCGCGCGTATGATTCTTGAAGCCATTAGCACATAAACGATCTGAGGATCTTTAACCAATGGTAATGTAATAACAGAAAAGATGGTAATGTAATAAGCGCGACTCCGGGTTATCGGATTGCGGCACTCTTTTTGCTCGCGTCCTGAGGCATCTCTCCCGGCCGCTCACTGCTCTATGCAGTAACGGCTTGACTCATAACTACCCGGCTCAGAATAGAGTGTTCAGGAGGGGTAGCGAGACCGTGGCGTTCGTGCAGTTGTGTGGCGCTCTGGCCGCACTTTAGAATAGTAAGAGAAGGTGATCTGATGAGCCACTCAAAGTTTTCCGCCAGCGCATGGCCACTTTGCAGGAATGCGCGCCCGCTCGTTCCCGCGCTCGCTTTGATTTTGTTACTGGAGCCGGTGTTTGTCTTAAGCGCCGGCGCGCAAGGGCGACGCTCTCGCCGTCATCCCTCATCCAAAACGCAGGAGATGACAGAAGACCAGCGCATCGCGCACGTTCTTGCCCGGCTCGGCTTCGGGGCACGTCCAGGAGACTTCGAGCGCGTGAAGGCGGTGGGCGTCGACGCTTACATCCGTCAGCAGCTTGACCCTGATTCCATCGACGATACTGCGCTCGACGCGCGACTCGCGAACCTTCGCACGCTCGCACTCGCCACGCCGGTGATCATCGAACAGTACACTCCGCCGAAACCTACTCCTTCGCCATCGCCGACTCCACAACCCGTGACGACAGTCTCCTCCGTCCAACAGGCTATCCAGCAAAAGGTGCAGGCCGCGTCACCTTCTGCGTCGCCGACACCCGCTTCTGCAGCGACTATAACCGGGCAGAAACCGGCGGACGCGCAGAAGCCCACAGGAGATACGGCCCAGAAACAGGCCAATGCCTCCGGTGCGAAGCCACCCGCGGCGAAGCCACAACAACCGGCGCGTAACCCACAGATGGTAGTCACAGAGATGCAGCGGGCTGCCTTCCTTCGCGCCGTATACAGCGAGCGGCAGCTCTACGAAATGATGGTTGATTTCTGGGAAAATCACTTCAGCATCTTTGCTAATAAGGATGCTGACCGTTTTCTCCTGACGGGCTTTGACCGCGAGGCGATCCGGCCGTTTGCCATGGGACGCTTCCGCGACCTTCTGGGGGCTACCGCGCACTCGCCGGCGATGCTCTACTACCTCGATAACTGGCAATCAAGCGCGCTGCACGTCTACCCGGCGGCGGGCGGCAAGCCGGCGCGCAAGACGGGCGGCATCAACGAGAACTATGCGCGCGAGCTGATGGAGCTGCACACGCTCGGCGTTGACGGCGGCTACACGCAAAGGGACGTGCAGGAGGTTGCGCGCTGCCTGACGGGCTGGACCATCCGCAAGCCGAATGAGGAGGGGCTCTTCTACTTCAATCCGGCGGCGCACGACAACGGAGAGAAAGTAGTGCTGGGCCACAAGATTCCGGCCGGCGGTGGCATCGGCGATGCCGAGCGCGTGCTCGACATACTCGCGCGCCACGCTTCGACGGCTCGTTTCATCTCCACCAAACTCGCGCGCCGCTTTATCGGTGACGAACCGCCGGCCGCTGTGATCAACCGCGCCGCCGATGTCTTCCTGAAAACGGACGGCTCGATACGCGAGACATTGCGCACTATCATCACCTCGCCGGAATTCTTTTCGCGCGCCGCGTACCGCTCGAAGGTCAGATCGCCGTTCGAGTATGCGGCTGCCGCAGTACGGGCTTTGAATGCTGAAACGGATGGCGACCAGCCTATTCTGAACTGGATCGCGCGTATGGGCCAACCCGTGTTCGGCCATCTAACTCCTGAGGGCTATCGTGATTATGCTGATCGGTGGCTCTCGACAGGCGGATTGCTGGAGCGTTTCAACTTCGCGAATGCCTTGGCGACTAACAGGATCAAGGGCACACGTGTTGATGCGTCACGCCTGTTTGCGAATGTTGATATTAACGATCCGCAGGCAGTCGCTGCGCAACTCATTCGGATTACGCTCAGCGGCGACGTCTCGCCGCAAACAAAAGAGGCGTTGGGCAAAATAGGGCCGGTCCAGACTCCGGCGCCGGCAAACCTACCGGCTGCCGCATCTTTTGTTAATAGCAGCAGCGCCGGCTCCACAAAGACGGCGGCAAGCAGTAACACCACAACACCTCCCGCGTACGTGGCGCAACTAATCACACTGGTGATTGGAGCACCCGAATTTCAACGGCGGTAAAGTATGTCTTACCGGAGGGCCGGGGCGAGCACTGCCCTCCTTCTTTTTGGCCGGCGGGTTGAGGACAAGCCCCCTACGATCATCGCCATACATTCTGGCCGCTGCTTTTCGGTTTTCTATCTGGTGAGGGTCTCTTCCGGAACCGCTTCCTTTTCTGCCTTCTCCGGTCTCTTGACTTCGCTTGAGAGGCTGCCGGTTGTGCGTACACGCTGGCGGGCCCGTTTGGCGCGGCGCAACGTACTGCTCCGCGCTTCGGCGTCCGCCCGTCTCCAGCTCGTCACACGGCGAAACGAGCGTAGCGAAAATTGGTGGCGCGGCAGGACCTCGCCCGTCGCCTCGCGCAAACGCAAGGTGGCGATGGCAAAAACCAGCAGTCCCGCGTTGAAGATGACCCCGATCGTGAAGATCATCCAGCCAGGCACGAACCCGACCGTTGCGCGTTCGATGAACTCGTGAAAGTTCGGCGCGGGCCGCGGATGCAGGTAAACTTTTAAATTCCAGGAGAGCGCCAGCAGGATGAATATCCAAAGATAGTTACGCCGCAGGCGCCGCCCCACAGCCTCCCACTCGCTGATGGTGAAGTTCGGCGTCAGCAAATCGGCCGCCAGGTGCTCGGCCCATTCCTTGTCGGTGGCGCTCTGCGGCGTTAGCAACTGGGCGAAATACCCTGTCTCAAGAACGCGCACGCGGTTCGACCAGATTTCGTAGTACCGGTAACGACGCGCCTCCATAAAGAGAAAGTAAGCGACCAGCACGGAGTTGATGATGATGACAAAGTGTGGGTTGGCGTCTGAACTGAAGGCGAACGAGAGGGTCGCGCCGGCGGTGATGACGGCCCAGTTAGTCGTCGTATCGAGGCGATTGCGCCACGTATTTGAGCGCTGTATCTCGCCGCGGTAGAAGTGGATCATCGCGGTGTTGAATTCCGCCGGTGAGAGCTTACGCAGAGCGTCGAGCGGAGGGGGCGCGCTCTGCCTCTGGGCGAGCGCATCCTCCGGCGTCGAGATGGAGGATGGCAAACGCTTTGCGCCCCGCTCGCCGCCCGTGAGCGGCCCTGATCCTCTTGTACGCGCTTCAGTGCTCATCCCTAATAATCTAAGTGTTACGCTTGCGGGCCGCGCCGCGCAGGCTTCCGACCCCTTTAGATAATAGCATGTGTCGGCCCATGACGCTTATCTCTCCCGCGCGTCCGCGCCGGCTATGTGGCTTGTCTCTTTGAGTGTGAGCAGCTGGGCCACGATATCATGCGCGGCGCGCGGGCGCGCGAGTTGAATGGACTTTGCCCGCATTGCCGCAAAGCGCGATGGCTCGTCGAGCAACCTGTCGATCTTGTATGCCAGTACGGGCAGATTGTTGCAGCGAATTGCGACTCCGTCCTCGAGTAGATGATCGGAGTTGCGTTCTTCCTGGCCGGGGATGGGGTTGACGATCACGAAGACCAACCCCTTAGCGAGGGCCTCCGAGGTGGTGAGCCCGCCCGGCTTGCCGAGCACAATATCCGAGGCGGCCATATACTCATCCATATCCGTCGTGTAGCCGGCGGCTTTAACGGCCAACCGCCCATCAGGCGGCAGGCTCATTGCCACTTGATCAATCTTGTTCTTTAGCTCCTGATTGCGACCACACATCACAATGATCTGCGCCGGGTGTTTAAGCTGCAAGAGGGCCGTCATAAGGTGTTCAATCGGGCCGACCCCAAAACCTCCGGCGGAGACGAGGATGGTGGTCCATTCCTGCCTGAGACCGTATTTATCCCGCATCTCGCGCTTCTCTTTATGCCGGGCGAAGACCGGATCGATTGGAATACCGGAAACCGTGAGCTTGGCCGGCGGAATACCGAGCTTTTCCAGGTGCTCCCGTGTTTCGTCGAGGCCCACAAAATAGTGTTCATAATGGCGACACAGCCACATTGCGTGCACGTCGAAATCGGTGACGACAATCGCTTGACGGGCGGCGATTCGCTCTTTGGCTTTGAGCCACGAGATGATCTCGGCGGGAAGAAAATGGGTGCAGACCACGAACTCAGGCTGGTACTGCTGAAGCATCTTCACAAACGGTCGTGTGTTGAGCTTATCGAAAGCCAGCCTGCGCCGCTCGTTCCTCCAGGGTTTGTCTAAATAGTCATAAAGCCAGCCGAGCACCTCGGGCGTTTTGTTCACCATATCAATATAGGCCTTGGCGTAGAGGTTGCGAAATATCTTGTTGGTATATTCCAAGGTATCTATGTGGCGGACTTCCTGCGCCGCACCCGCCTCAAGAAATGCGCGCTCAACGGCCTGCGCCGCCCGGATATGGCCTGCTCCGGCCGACGCCGATAGCACCAGTACTTTTTTGAACATATCTTTGACCCTGATAATAACCTGAGAACGGCTACTGCTTTCGCGGTTGTCACATCAGCGCCGAGCTATGACGAGCCTTGTGGCGGGGGCGCTAACGCGGCCGGATGTATTCGCCATGCTATACTTTCTCATCTCATATCTCCTTGTTAAAGGCAGTCTACCAGGTCGCTTGACAGCGATATGGCGCGCCCCTATATTTAAAGTTTGCGTCGCCGGGTCGCAAAGATTTCTATGATGCCGAAAGGCGCGGAAACGGATGCGCATTGGATGCGCCGGGCCCTTGAGGCCGCGCTTGAAGCGCAAGGACGCGGCGAGGTTCCTGTCGGGGCGTGCGTGGTGAATGGTGAGACTCTACTTGCCGCCGCGGGCAACCACACGCGCACTGACTGCGATCCGACGGCACACGCGGAAATTGTCGCCCTGCGGGAAGCGGCCCGGAAGTTTGGCAACTACAGGCTAACGGAATCAGTGGTTTACTCGACTATTGAGCCGTGCGCGATGTGCGCGGGCGCGTTGGTACAGGCAAGAGTCGGGCGGCTTGTCTATGGGGCGCGAGACGAGCGAGCCGGTGCGGTCGAATCACGATTTCGCATCTGCGACGCAAGCTCTTTGAATCACCGAATTAAAATCTCGTCCGGCGTACTGGGGGCGGAATGCCGCGCTATCATGCAACAGTTTTTTCGAGCGCGCCGGCACGAAATAAGGCAAAAGTAAAAAGGTTTGGCCCTCTTTCGGCCTTCTTCGGAGAGGTCGCATAGTGGCTTAGTGCACCGGTCTCGAAAACCGGAGTGGGGGAAACCCCACCGTGGGTTCAAATCCCACCCTCTCCG
>CAYLJO010000072.1:15031-26883 GCA_964383905.1 uncultured Blastocatellaceae bacterium | reverse complement strand
GTCACGCCGATTCTCGAAGCGTGGAAGCAACCCGCGACCGATTTCCCGAACTACGCGGCGGGCACGTGGGGCCCGCAAGCTGCGAACGATCTGATCGAGCGCGACGGCAGACATTGGAGAAGACTGTAAACAGACTATGCCAGAAGCTACACAATCCGACCAGCAACAGGTACGTGCCATGGCGGCGTCCGACGTTCAAGCGGTTGAGCGTGAGTTGAGCGCGCTCTGGAAGGATCACGCGGGCGCTGTCGATAACGATGAAGACGAAGTGGTGATGCGCGCGCGCGTCTTGAACCTGATGATATATGTGCCGACGGAACCGGCGCTGCGCGAGGTCAATGTGTTGCTCCGCGAGTTGACTGCGGCTCATCCATGCCGCGCACTCGTCATGCTTGGCGACGCGCAGGCGCCGGATCAGGACATAGAGATGTTTGTTTCGACGTTTTGTCTGCCTGCCGCGGTCAAAACCCGGACTCACCTGTGCTGCGAGCAAGTGACACTCAGCGCGCGTGGCCGCTTCGTGGCCGAGCTGCCGAGCGCAGCCATCCCTCTGTTGGTCTCTGACCTTCCCGTCTTCCTCTGGTGGCGAGATGCGCCGCGATTAGAGGATCAAATCTTTACCGGTCTCAATCGCGCGGCGGATCGTGTCATTATAGATTCCGCCGAATTCCAGAATCCACATCATGATCTGGTGATACTGGCCGCACTCTTGCAGCGTGAGCACGAGGCGCATGAAGCTATTAGTGATCTCAACTGGGGGCGGCTGACATCCTGGCGTGCGTTGCTGGCAAGCTTTTATGACGTGAAGGACTACCGCCAGGCGCTTGATCTTATTAGCCGGGTGTGCATCCAGTACGTTGCACCGCAGCAGATGCCAAGCGAGATACCGCCGCAACCCCTGATACTTGCGGGTTGGCTGGCGAGCCGACTGGGCTGGCGCTTGGCGTCTGGTGAGCGCGGTGTTAATAATCGTGGCGGACGTTTCTTATCAATGGAAAAGGACGGGCGACGAATCTCCATCGAATTTAGCGTGGTCAAACACCGCCGTGCCGTGCCCGGACAGATCGTGGGCGTCGAGTTGCGCGCGGACTCCGAGCCTCCCGCAAGCTTTTCCGTATCATGTGGTGAGGACGGCCCATGCTTTAAGACGCACGCGTCATTCGGTGATGGTGCCCTCGCATCGCGAACCCTCTCATGCGAAGACGAAAGGGAAGCCGTCTTGCTCGGTCGAGAACTTGAGATACTCTGTCGCAGTCGTGTCTATGAAGATGCGGTCGCAGCCGCGGCCGAGATGATAAGAGAAATGATGAATGCCGCAACGATGATCGATGAAGGCCACAACGGTGAATAAAAACAGCGTGGATTTGTCTTCTCGTTCATCGTTCCGCGTTCATCGATCATCGTTTCAATGAAACCTAATTAACCGCATTTTCGTTCTATCAACGAAGTCCTGCAGCTTAATTCCCCGGATGGAAAACTGACCCATATAATTTGGAGGTTCCTCATGAAAAAATACTGGCGTTTGGCAGGTTTAGCCGCCTTTCTGCTTATCTTTACGGCACAAGCATTCGCTGAACTGCCGCCCTTGATCCCACGCGATGTGCTTTTCGGCAACCCGGAAAAGGCGGCTCCGGAGATTTCCCCTAACGGTAAGTTGCTCGCTTACCTCGCCCCCGATAACGGCGTGCTCAACGTCTGGGTGCGCACCGTCGGCAAAACGGATGACCACGTGGTTACCTCCGATAAAAAGCGCGGTATCCGCAGTTATTTCTGGCAACAAGATAGCCAGCACATCCTCTATATCCAGGATCAGGGCGGAGATGAGAACTGGCACGTTTATCAAACTGACATTCAGACCAAAGAGACGCGCGACCTCACCCCGTTTGAAAAGGTGCAGGCGCGAATTATTGATGTCGATCCAAACTTTCCCGACGTCATGCTGGTGGCATTGAACAACCGCGACCCACGCCTCCACGATGTTTACCGGATCGATCTCAAGACCGGGAAAGCCGAGATGATCACGGAGAACAAAGAGGGGGTCGCCGGTTATGAGGCGGACAATAATATGCAAGTCCGCGCCGCGCAGAAGATCCTGCCCGACGGCAGCACCGAGATCTTCGTTCGTGACGACGATAAATCACCGTGGCGCAGTTTCATGAAGTGGGGGGCCGACGAGGTCAACGGCGGCGTCGCGGGCTTCTCGCCGGACAATAGGAAGATGTGGCTGATCTCCAGTGTGGATGCCAACACGGGACGATTAATCGAGGTGGATATTGCCAGCGGCAATCAAAGAGTTGTGGCCGAAGACAAACAGTATGATGTCGGCGGAGCGATTACGCACCCCACCAGGCGGACGCTTCAAGCCGTGCGCTTCGTTCGCGCGCGCAGCGAATGGACGATTCTTGATCCGTCGATCAAAGCCGACTTTGACGCGCTCCGTAAAGTGCGCGACGGTGATTTCAACGTGATCAGCCGCGACCTCACGGATAAAACGTGGGTCGTCGCCTACGTCATGGATAACGGCCCGGTCTATTACTACGCCTATGACCGCACCGGGAAGAAGGCAACGATGCTGTTCAGCAACCGCCCGGCCTTGGAAAAGTACACGCTCGCCAAGATGCAGCCGGTCTCCTTCCAGGCGCGCGATGGTATGACCATCTACGGCTACCTGACGCTTCCCGTTGGTCTCGCGCCGAAAAATCTGCCGATGGTGCTTGATATTCACGGCGGGCCGTGGGGGCGCGATACGTGGGGCTTTAACCCGGAGTCGCAGTGGCTCGCCAATCGTGGTTATGCAGTCTTGCAGGTCAACTTCCGCGCCTCGACCGGTTACGGCAAGGCCTACCTTAACGCGGGCGACCGCGAGTGGGCCGGCAAGATGCACACGGACCTGATCGATGCTAAAAACTGGGCCGTCAGCCAAGGCTACGCGGATCCCAAGAAGGTCGCCATCTATGGCGGCTCTTACGGCGGTTACGCGACTCTAGTGGGCCTTACTTTTACGCCGGAGGAGTTTGCCGCCGGAGTAGATATTGTTGGGCCAAGCAATCTCAACACGCTGCTCAAGAGTATTCCGCCGTACTGGGGTCCGATCAAGGCCATGTTCACGAAGCGGATGGGCGATGACGAGCAATTTTTGCAATCCCGCTCGCCCTTATTTAAGGCCGACCAGATTACCAAGCCGCTTCTGATTGCGCAGGGAGCCAATGATCCTCGCGTCAACCAGCGGGAGAGTGAACAGATCGTTGAAGCGATGCGCAAGGCGAACAAGCCGGTGGAATACATTGTCTTCTCGGATGAAGGCCACGGCTTTGCGCGCCCGGCGAACCGCCTTTTCTTCTATGCCAAGGCTGAAGAGTTTCTTGCCAAATATCTTGGCGGAAGGTTCGAACCCACCGGTGAGATCAGTGGGTCGACGGGAGCGGTGAAGTAAATAAGAAGCGGGGAGGAGCCGACCAAAGGGACGCGGTGACAAAGACAGAATCGCCGCGTCCCTCTGTCTCCCGCTCCCCGCGTCTCAGATTCATGGTCGCGACGTGCGTTTATCTGGCGGCACGGCACGGGGGATATCGCCGTCATCAACAATCAGAGGAGTCTCCGGCGAGTTCTTAGGTTGGAGCTTTGGGTTGCCGAGCAACGCGGGCGGGAGCCTGGGGCGTGGGATTTTCACCGTCGCGACGGCGTTCGTGCGACGCAGGATTGCACCACCGCGTCCTGCCACCCAGGCCTCCGAACCACCCAGGTAGGCGACCGTGAAGAGCGGTGCGGTGGTAATCGTGGGTTGCAGATCCCAAGTCGCGCCACCGTCTTTGGTGCGCAGGACGCGGCCCTGATCGCCCGCCACCAGCGCATCGTCGCGCCCCGCTACGGCAATCGCGAAAAGATTGGTTGTGACACCGCTCTCCTGATCCTGCCACGTTTTGCCACCGTCGTCCGTGCGCAGTATGATCCCTTGGGCGCCGACCGCATAGCCGCGCCGGGCGTCGGCAAAGGCGACATCGTATAGCCACTCATTCAAGTTTATCTTCACTTGCCGCCAATTTACGCCCCCATCCTCCGTGCGTAGGACCGTGCCCGCGGAGCCGACCGCAACGCCGTGTTTCGGATCGGTAAAGCTTACCCGCTCCAACCATGAGAAGGTGTTTGAGATCTGTAAGTGCCATGCTTCTCCGGCATCATCCGTGCGCAGGATCGTACCACGCGCGCCGACCGCCCAGCCCAGTTTCGCTGTCGGGAAATAAAGGCCGAGCAACTCTTCCGTGACACCCGGCTGCTGCGCGTCCCATGTGATGCCCCCGTTTCTCGAATGCAGGATGGTTCCCTTCTCTCCGACCGCCCAGCCCTCACTTCGATTGACGAACATGATAGCGTTGAGACCCGCGTTCGTGCGCGAAAGCTGCGCCGTCCAGATTTTTCCGCCCGAATTTGTGTGAAGGATCTTGCCCCGCGAGCCGACCGCCCAGCCGCGCAAGCCGTCCAGAAAGAAGATGTCCTTGAGGTCGTCACGACCGCCCTCGGATAATCGTCGCCACGCCAGCCCCCCATCATCCGTGCGCAGCACTAAGCCGTCGCTGCCCGCCGCCCAGCCTGTGCGCTCGTCGGCGAAATAAATGGTCGCCAGTCGCGGGCCTGTCTTCACATTGACCGGAAGCCAGGTCGTGCCGCCATCGCCCGTGGCCAATACGATGCCGTCATTGCCGGCCGCCCAACCGTGGCGCTCGTCGGCAAAGGACACTGAAAAAAGATCTGTGTGCAAAAAAGTATCGACCTGTTGCCAGGTCGCGCCTCCGTCAAAGGTGCGCAGGATACCCCCACCGTAGCCGACGGCGACGGCCTTCCTTGTTGAGATAAAGGTGACGCTTGTGAGTGGCAATTGACCAAGACCGGCTTGCTGCTTCCAGTTGGTGCCACCATCATCGGTGACAAGGAGTGTGCCGCTTTCCCCGACGATTGCGCCTGTCTTCGCATTAGCGAAAGAAACGGAAAAAAGGTGCGCACGCACGCTGCTGTTTTGCGCCCGCCACGTCAGCCCGCCGTCAGCGGTGACGATTACTCGCCCGTATGTTCCGACGGCCCAGCCGTGCAGAGTATCCCCGGCGGCGAAGGTCACGCCGTAGAGGTGATCTCTGATACCGGTCAGCCTCTGCGTCCAACGCTCACCGCCGTTCTCAGTAGTTAACACCACGCCCCGCGCGCCGACGGCAACCGCGTGCGCCTGATCTTTGACGAACAGCGCGTAGAGTGTCGTAGCAACCGGAGAGTGCTGGGCTTCGAATTCGAAGCCGCCATTGTTTGTGCGGAGGATCGCGCCATCGGCGCCAACAGCCCAACCATGAGCTTTGTCACCGGCAAAGCGTATCGCGTAGATTGCGTTGCCCTGTGGCAAAGGGTTCTGCCACAACCAGCCGCGCGACTGAGCGTAGGCCGGAGAGAACGCGAATGTGCCGCAAAGCGCGATCCGTAGCGCCCAGCACAAAATAGCACGGGCTGGATGGTCGCGCCGGGAGCCACGCGAAGCAAGCGGGATGATGAAGGTTGAAACTGGCACAAACACCTGTTCGACTTCTTCGTAAACTTGAGACCTCGCTTGAGAGCGCCACGGTGTATGAGGAGAGGATTATAAGGGGGATGAGAAGCGAAAAGCGAATCAAAGGAGCAGAGATTGTTTTCTTACATAATAATTGGCTATCTGAGCCCGAAATGTTGTTTCCGCCAATTCAACGGCCGGCAAATAACTGGTAGACTGAGGTTCTCCCGAACGTCAATAAGGAAATGAGTGGCTAAGACCGTGGTCGGGTGCTCGAACTGTATTGGGTGAGTGGACGCGCGAGGGGCTCGACCATTCCTGCCCTGGGAAGAATTTCTATGCATAAACAGAGAAGCGCCGTGTGGCTGCTGATGCTTGCATTGCTGGTAATTCAACTGAATTGCGGTGGGCTGTCAAACGGCCCCGGCGGCTCGGCGCGACCCGCTCCGCATTTCCAACCCGGCTTTAATCTTCTAAGCCCTGATCAGGATATTGAAGTAGGCAAGGAATCGGCGGCACAGGTCGAGCGTCAGGTGCGGCTTTTGAATGACGAGAAGACCGTCGGATACGTCAGGCAGTTAGGCGCTAAGCTGGCCGCCAAAGCGCCCGGCTATCACTACCCTTACCAGTTCAACGTCGTCGCGACGCGTGATATCAATGCGTTTGCGCTGCCGGGCGGGTTCGTCTTCATTAATGCGGGCGCGGTTCTGGCAGCCAAGAATGAGGGTCAACTGGCGGGTGTCATGGCCCATGAAATCTCGCACGTCGCGCTGCGCCACGGAACTAACCAGATGTCCAAGGCATATTTGGCGCAGGCCGGGCTCGGCATTCTCGGGACGTTGTTAGGCGCGCGCCAGCATCCGAGCGTTGGCCAGGTGATAAACGCCGTTGGCGGGCTGGGAGCAAATATGCTCTTCCTCAAGTTCGGTCGCGCTGCGGAAAGCCAGGCCGACCTCGAAGGCGCCCAAATTATGGCCGCCGCCGGCTACGATCCGCACGACATGGCGGCGTTTTTCCAGGTATTAGAGGCGCAGGGCGGGGAGCGAGCGCCTGAATTCCTCAGCGACCATCCGGATCCGGGAAACCGCGTCGCGTCTATCAATGAAGAGATCCCATCGCTGCACATTAGCGCGAATCCGGTCCACGACACGAATGATTTCGAGCAGGTCAAAGCGCGTCTGTCCGGTAGCTCTTCAGCGCTCGCTTCGTCCAGTAAACCTTCGCGCACAGGCCCGCGCGACCCGAACAAAATCGAGCCCGGTGCGCGGCCCGAACCGCCCGCCGCCGTTTCGCGCGAGTTTCAAGCGCGCGATAATTCCTTCGCGATCCGCTACCCGCAGAACTGGGATGCCCTGGTTGCCGACCAGTCAAACATGATCTTCGCTCCGAAAGGAGCTTACGGGCAGACCGAGCAGGGAGTCGTCGTCACGCATGGAGTCTTCATCGGGGCCGTTGCGCCACAGTCTGGGGATCTTGAATCCGCCAACACCGCCTTCATCCAGCAGCAACTGAAGATGAATCCGGATTTCAGCATTCAACGCCGTGCGCAAGCCATTAACTTCGGCGGCCGACAGGGCTTTGCCACGGTGGTGGCCGGCCCGTCAACCGTGACGGGTGTGGTGGAAATTGATGTGATCTACACCACTGCGACCGCCGACGGGAGATTGTTCTACCTGATCACAATGGCCCCCGAAGATGAGTGGCAAAAATATCAGCCTACCTTCGAGCAGATCATTAGCAGCCTTCGACTGGCAAGATAAGAGATAACTCACTGTTATAAAAGGCTTATCAGATCGCTCAGGTCATGACCGGGGAATTTCCTTCCCGACTCATCTTACTGTTGTTATTGAGTTTACAGGCCCATCCCGGGTCAGCTTTATGGTTGACCTTTCATTAATTTCTTTTGTTTCATCTGTGAAAAATTGTTCCACTCACGCGCCAAAAGTGCTATAATAATCCCTGTCGTGAGAATGCTCGAACCAAAGGATAAAGGTAGCAATGAAAAAGAGAGAGGCGGCTAAAGTACAAAGTTTTTCTCCCACCGAGCAGCGTGCCGCGCGTTCACAAAGGATCAAAGTATTTGAGGCAGAGCCTTATGGTTGGATCGCGTACTCGGAATCAGATTCCGAGCGCGGGTACCATCTGTTCCGCGATCCTGAGACCAAGCATCTGGCCTGCACCTGTGCTGATTTTATCTACCGTGGTAATGCCGAGCCGGGCTTTGAATGTAAGCACGTTTCGGCCGTACTGAAATTCATTGCGCGACAATATCTCGCGCATGAGTATGACCCGCGCCGGCAGAGCGCACGCGCGGCTTGAGCCAATTCGATATGACTACAGGAGATAACAGATGAGTAAAGATTTTAAATGCGAAGCTTGCCGCAAGCCTGCGGATCGTCTTCATATGCGCGACGCGGACGGTAAGTGGGTGTGCGGCAATTGTATTCCCGAACAGGAGATTGATGCCTGCCCCGGCCTTCGCGAGCGTCTCGGATTAAAGCCCGCTCGCACCTCGCCGGCGCGACGCAAAGCTGCTTAAGAGGGGTGTTTCTAGCTATGCGCTACGTAGAAAACCCTCCCAATCCGTGGCTCAGCACCAGCGTTGAATGGATAGGAGAACCGCCTGAAGCCAAACTTGAGGTATTCGAAGAGACGGCCACGCGCTCCATCATCACTCACAACTCAAGTCCCGACGTCGGCTTCGAATATTCCGTCAATTGCTACCGTGGTTGCCCGCATGCGTGCAGCTACTGTTTCTCAAGGCCGACGCACGAATACCTTGGATTCGGCGCGGGGACAGACTTTGAGCGTAAGATTGTGGCCAAGGTTCGTTCCCCCGAGCTTCTCCGGCAGGAGCTTATAAAGCCGTCGTGGCGGGGAGACTCGCTAACTTTTTCTTTCACCTCAGATCCATATCTGCCGCTCGAAGCACATTACCAATTAACGCGCCGTTGCCTGGAAGTATGTTTGGAATTTCGCAATCCCGTCGGCATCGTCACCAAGTCAGCTCTGATCCGTCGCGATAAAGAGATCTTGCGGGATTTGGCACGGCAGACAGATTGTTCTGTCAATTTCACGATCCCTTTTAGAGACTATGAGACGGCGCGGGTACTGGAGCCCTTTGCCCCGTCACCTGATGCCCGCTTCCGTGCGATGGAGGAGCTTTCCGAAGCCGGTATCCCGGTCGGGATCGGGATTGCGCCTCTGGCGCCCGGTCTCAATGATTCACATATTCCTGATCTTCTTAAACGGGCGAAAACGGCAGGGGCGCGCACGGCGTGGATCACAATGCTTCGTCTGCCGGGGAGCGTCGCCCCGTATTTTGAGCAGCGCCTGCGCGAGCGCCTTCCCACCAAAGCCGATCGTATTCTCAATCACGTTAGGGAGGAAAGGGGAGGCCGGCTGAATTCGAGCGAATTTGGCGCGCGCATGAGGGGGACGAGTGAGCAATGGAGAATGACCGTACAAGCCTTTGAGCTCCACTGCCACCGTTTAGGCTTCAACCAGGAATATACGACGAAGCAGAAGGAAAGTGCCTTTCGACGCCCTTCTCCTCAGGGCAATCTTTTTAATTGAATCGCCGTTCGATCAGCCGTCTATGATCTCGGGCCATGCCTCATCTCGTTGTTGAGGCGATTCTATCAATTTTTGTTCGATGATCTGTAATTCGTGGCTGGTGAGATCGAGTTTCTCCTGAGTTCTTCTCAGTTCCGCTTCCAACTCTTCGACGCGCCGCTTATCGAAATGGTTCACCATTCGCAGGAACATCAAATAGAAGAACTGGACGCCGGCAACACAGGCCAGGGCGAGAGCCAGAATAAAGGCTAGATAGATCATTTATGTGACCCGGCGGACTGAAGCTCGGCGCGAATCATATTGGCCTGGAATTTTCGGCCGTATAACGGGGATTATATCAAAGTAGCTATTTTTTGCGTCCAGCTCTGATGTGGAGCATTCTCCTCGTGACTACTCCAAGCAATTAGCGGATCCGTGCAGGAACCTGGATCTCATTAAACCCTCACACGCCCGCCGGAGGGCATCGGGAGAAATTGCTCGACCAAACTACGTAGCTCGCCAAGTGAGGAATCGGCGATGATGCGGAAAACGCGTGGGTGGCAACCGGCGGGCAGTTCACGTGCCGTCAACGCGTCTGTGATGACAAACGCGCTCGAACGTAACCCCTTTTGCCAACCGCGCCCCCGTGCGTCGCGAAAGTTAAGGGCGGCGTGGTCAAGCCCGGCGGCCACCAGAATTGTGCGCGACCAGCGCAAGAACTCAGGCCAGCGCGAGGCTACCATAATCAACGCATCGGCGGGGGGCGGCTTCTCTTCCCGCAATGTTTCGGGTACCGAGCGCGAATGGAGCAGCAGGCACATTGTGCCAGGCGGCAGCGCAGCGCGCACTCTTTCCGCCTGGCCGTACATCGCGACGGGGGCGGCTCCGGCCAGCAGGGCCGCGGCGGCGCACTCGTCCAAATCAGCGGCGGCCACATTCATGCCGGTCGCATCCTGGATCTCGACCTTGAGAATCTGGCGGAGTTCCCTATCGGGTTCGATGACAAGAAAGTGGTCGGGCGGCTGGATTTCTAGCCAGTGCTTGATACGCGACCTGATCTCGCCGAGCGAAAAGCCGCGGTGGCGCGCCATCTGCAGGAATGCCGCGATCAACTGGTCGAGTTCGAGCCTCTCATCAAGCTTTGCCTCTGTCCTATATCCGCGAACGTAGACACCGCTGCCCTTGCGAAACTCCACCCAGCCCTGCCGCGCCAACTCGCGGTATGCGCCGCTCACAGTATTGGGATGAACGCGGAAGCGGCGCGCCAACTCGCGCGTGCTCGGCAGCCGCTGATCCGGCTTCAGATCATGGCTGACGATGCCGAGCACAATCTGCGTTAACAGTTGCTCGCGCAACGGTACCTCGCTGTTTTTAGAGAGCCATAAACGCATAAAAACAGTAAGCGGTGAGCCCTAAGCAGTGAGCGGTAAAGTGGGTTGGCAAATCCGCTCTCACTCGTCACCGCTCATTACGGCTCACTGCTTACAGCTTTTGAGATGAGCGCGAGCGAGCGGTTATAACGATAGCTAATGTTGAAATGGCCGTCATCGAACTCTTCGTGTGTGAACTCGACTTTAAGGTCGCGCAGGCGCGCCGCCAGAGCGCGCGCACCAAGATCGAGTGAGAATTCGTCGCGCGTTCCGGCATCAAAGTATAGAAGCTTCAGACTGCGTAACTGATCGGCATAGACCGCGACCATCCGCACGGGATCTTGCTCTAACCAGCGTGCCCAGACCGCCGGCTGAACCTTGCCGGTCATGACATCAAACGGCAAACGAAAGCCCAGCGGCGCTTCGTGGTCGGGCGAGTAGCAAGCGCTCATCGCCAGTATATTAAGCGCGGGGACATCGTCTTTCCCCTTCCTCTCTTCGTTCCAGAACTTTTCGATGAATCCGGCAGCATCCCCTTTGATCGCCCGCACCGTTTTTGGAAAGTCCGGCAGATAGCAATATTCGAAATAGCAGTCGCCGCTGTGTGAGGCTGCCATGCTAAATACGTCGGCGTGGCGCATCGCATGAACCAGCGCACCGTAGCCGCCGGAAGATTTGCCCATAATGGCGCGGCCGGCACGGTCGGCGCGGGTGAGAAAGCGCGCGTCAACGAATGGGACGATCTCTTCGATGAGGTGATCTTCATAGCGTCCTGTCGCCGTCGAGTTGATGTATTGCGAGCCCCCAAGACGCGTGAAGCAGTCGGGCATCACGATGATCATCTCGGCGACTTCGCCGCCCGCGATCAACCGATCCATGCGCTCGGCTAGATTTGGGGTGAACGGCTGAGAATTGAGGAGCATCTGCCCGCGCCCGGTAAAACCTGTCAGGCAGTACACGACCGGGAAGCGACGGGCGGCCTTTCGGTCATAGCTCGGTGGAAGGTAGATGAACAGTTCGCGCGTGGCGGGGTCTCCCAGAGGATTTCCGCGTAAGATCCGGCTCTCGATGCGCTCGACGGCGATGCGTCCGTGGATGTTCATAAGGACTCTTAATGGCCGGGGTGCCGGTTAATATTCAGAGAGGTCGCCTCCCTCGCGTGTGCGGTAAGAGCCGACCTCTCATGAACCGGATTTGTAAAGCAGGAATCAGCGCGAGCGTTGCTTCTTACCACCGGACGTAAGGCCTTTGACGAAACCTGAAACCACCGCGGCGGCAGAGCTCACTATCCCTGTGCCCGCGCCGGATTTCTGGCTTCCTCCTGTGCCCGCGCCGCCTTTACCGCCGCCTTTGCTACCACCTTTGGCGCTGCCCTTCTTGGTGCCACCGCCGCCTTTCTT
>CAYLJO010000072.1:0-14931 GCA_964383905.1 uncultured Blastocatellaceae bacterium | reverse complement strand
ACCGCCGCCTTTCTTGGTACCGCCTTTTTTGGTGCCACCCTTACTGCCGCCTTTCTTAGTACCACCCTTTTTCGTGCCGCCTGTAGCGCCACCCTTCTTCGTGCCGCCTTTCTTGGTGCCACCCTTTTTAGTACCACCTTTGGCGCCGCCTTTAGTGCCGCCCTTCTTCGTGCCACCTTTCTTGGTGCCACCTGTGGTGCCGCCTTTCTTGGTACCGCCTTTCTTAGTACCACCTGTAGTGCCACCCTTCTTCGTGCCGCCTTTTGCTGTGCCGCCGCCAGCACCACCAAGGCCCCCACCAGCGCCCCCGAATGAGCCGCCGCCTGTGCCACCCGTAGCGCCACCTCCCCCGAAGCCGCCTCCGCCGATGCTGCCTCCGCCACCGCCACGTCCGCCACCACCGCCACCGAATGAGCCTCCGCGTGCGCCACCTGCACCGCCGGTGCTGCCGCCACCGCCACCGGTCATGCCACCGCCGGTAGAGGAGCCGCCCCCTGCGCCCCCGCCGCCTGCAGCGCCGCCTCCTTCAGACCTTGCTGCGCCCATTCCGGTGGCACGACCGATAGCCTGGCCGCCCCCACCTCCGCCAATCCCGCCACCACCCGTGACGGAACTCTCACCCCTATCGTCCCTCATTGTGTCGTCGCGCTCATCATCTATATCTGCGCTATTACGCTCTTCAAGCATCTTGTTGCTCCTTTTCAAGGGTGAAACCCTTGGTGAAAACTAAGCAGGTGACGAAAAGCTCTGCTCTACCGAGAGATCGAAAAGATAGCGATTTTTCGGTAGTTTTGGGCTATTTTTGTCAATCACTCTTGATCACCTACTTAAATGTTAAGAGGTTACATCAGGCGTACAAAAGAATGCGTCCGCTTTGCGGCGGAGCATAACACAATTTGCGCTTGTGTGAACCGCTCTTTTCATGAGAGCCAAGATTTTTTTTCCAGATGCTCCGGCCGTGGTTGCTCTCGCAGACCAGTAACCGCTATAACTATCCGAAAGGGCCGCAAAGGAATGGTTGCTTAGAATGGAAGGGCTCTCTTCAGCACTGGCCGTTTTGTCGGCGATGATTACCCCCGCCTTATTGGTCTCCGCCTGCGGAACGATGATCCTTTCAACCTCCACGCGCCTCGGCCGCGTCGTGGATCGAGTGCGCGATCTAACGGATCGTCTTGAGGAGATGGCACGAAGTAAACAGGAACCCGACCTCTTTGAATTGAGACGGGCAATGACTTTTGACCAACTGGACAGACTGACGAGCCGCTCACGCCTGCTTCAGCGCAGCCTGACCCTCTTTTACATGGCGGTGGGCATCTTCGTCGCCACCAGCGTCGCCATCGGCATTGTCGCCATCTCCTCAAGACACAGTCTCAGCATTTGGTGGGTTCCGGTAGGCCTGGGTATGACCGGGGCCTGCTTTCTCTTCTACGGCAGTATGCTTCTTATCTTCGAGGCGCGGCTTGCCCTCAGAGGGACCTACGCGGAGATGGACTTTCTCTGGCGACTCGGCAAACACTACGTGCCCACCGAACTCGTCGAGCAGCAAAAATCAACTAGCCGTTCTCTATTTCGGACACCAAAATGAATCAGCAACCCTCTTATCTAGAACTATTTGCCGCCGGTGAACTCCGGCGGCGCGTCGAGGCGCTCGAAGCACTACTGGTGCGCTGCACGGTCTGCCCGCGCGACTGCCTCAACAACCGCCTGGAAAATATGATCGCTGCCTGCTACTCGGGACGCCTGCCGGTCGTTTCATCCTTTACCGCGCACTTTGGCGAAGAACCGGCGCTGGTCGGCACACACGGCGCGGGTAACATTTTTTTCGGCAACTGCAATTTGCGCTGCGTCTACTGCCAGAACTATCAGATATCACAGGCGCATAAAGAGCAGATCAAAAATGAGGTCACGCACGAGCGCCTCGCCGAAATGATGCTGGAGCTTCAGGGGCGGGGCTGTCATAACATCAATTTCGTGTCACCCACGCATTTCGCGCCGCAGATGGCGCGCGGCATTCTGCTCGCCGCACGTCATGGTTTGCGCCTGCCGATCGTCTATAACACCAACGCTTACGATTCGGTTGAAGTCCTGCGCCTGCTCGACGGCGTGGTAGGCGTTTACCTGCCTGATTTGAAGTACGCCGAGAACGAAGCCGGCTATGAATACTCGAAAGTCAAAAACTATAAGGATTATGCGCGGCGGGCCGTCGCGGAGATGTACCGCCAGATGGGTGATGAGCTGGTCTTCGGCCGTGACGGGCTGCTTAAACGCGGGCTGGTGATTCGCCTGCTGGTCCTGCCAAACGATATCGCGGGCGTGCGCGAGTCTCTCGAATGGATCAGAGACAGCTTGAGCCCACGCGTCGCCGTCTCGATGATGGCCCAATACTACGCGACGAACCGTGCGGCGACCGACGGACGTTACGTCCTGCTTTCACGCCGGATTACGGAATCGGAGTGGCTGCGCTCCCTCTCGGCCCTCGACGAACTGGGGATGGAGGAGGGCTGGATGCAGGAGTATGATGGGGCGGCGCACTATTATCGGCCGGATTTCACAGACCGTGAAGTCCCCTTCAAAGATATTAGAGATTTCAAGTGAGGAGACAAGGCACAAAGGCCGGCATGATCGCTAAATGAAATGGCGTGATCGGGCATTGCTCGACTATAATCCGGGTCATTCAGCCAAATAAGAGCGAATTTGTCGCCGCCTTTGGCCCGGTACCGCATGATATTTTGACCGCGCGACGGGCCTCGCTATGACTGCTATAAAGGAGGGTTTCAATGTCTGACAAAATCAAATGCGCACGGTGCGGAGAGAAGCGGCCCGCGCTCGGTTACGCACCTATTCCAACCGAGTTGGGCCAGAAGATCGGCGCGGAGGTCTGCCAGCCGTGCTGGGCCGCCTGGCTCGCGAAACAGAACCAACTGATTAATCACTACGGGTTGGATCTTTCTAATCCGGAGACGCACGACTTCCTGATCGATAATATGAAGGCTTTCTTCTACAACGAGCAGCGCGGCCTGGCCCAGATTGACACGTCCAAGGAAGGCAGCGTCAAGTGGTAAGAAGGGGGTGTCTAAAGCATTACCGGCTCGGTCGAAGGTTTGGCCCCAGCAAAACGGGCGCATTGCCAAGCCGGCTAGCGATGTCGGGTGAAGGTTCCGATCCGGCAGGCGGTCAAAGCTGCCTGTACCGCGAGGGTGATCGCACCTCTATACCTGGCAAATTAACGATTGCCGTTCTTGCATCTTGTCGAACATCTGATCTAATATGCCGGGTGGCGAAAGCCTTGAAACCCTTCCAGTTTTAATAAGTTTTTCGATTAGCGCGCGGCAACGACATGGCCGTTTGCGCGTTTGGGTTTGAGCCGAATTTTCAAATTCCGTCGGATGGACGCAAAACATCTTTAGTAGGAGATACCATGACCAAGACAAAACTCGTAGCATTCGTCGCGGGCGCGACACTTGCCGCTTTTGCTGCCGGGTGTGGTGGTTCAGATAATAATGCGAACACCAATACAGGCAATGCTAACTCGGCGAACAGGAATACCGCTAATGCGAACGCCAATACAGGCATTGTCAGCACGAACGCCAACCTGCCTGCCAACACAAATGGTAATACCGTTCCGTCGAACACAGGCGTCCTCACCAATAACAATGGCAATTCCAATACCAAGGGTGTGACCTCGACGAACAACGCCAATGCTAATAAGAACGCCAACGCCAACAAGAATGCTAATAAGAACGCCAACAAGAGGCCTTAACGACCTGTGATCCTGGCGCCTAAGTACTGGCAAGCATCGACTTTCCTGCTGAAGGGGCGAAGCTCAAACCTTCGCCCCTTCAGAGTTTGGGACATAATTGAAACCTTCAACGTCCGCATTGCGTAAGAGCGATCGCTACTTAATGCACCTGCGGTAGCCTGATTGGCTCGCCGGAGTCTGTTTCTTCTGTTTCTTACGCCGGATTCCTTCCATTTTCGCCATCACAGATCATGCTTTGCGCCCGCGGTGACCCTGTGCGCAAAGCGGGCGCGCCGGCTGTGATTGTTAGTTGGTACTAAAACATTTATGCGAAATCGTCAGCTACAGCTTATCGCCGCGCTTTACGCCTCGTTGGCTCTTCTTACGCCGCATGCCACTTCCGAAGCACGCGCCGGAGGGGAAGCGCCTATTGATACTTATGCCATCACCGGCGCACGCATCGTCACCGTTTCAGGTCCGGTTATCGATCGCGGCACAATCGTCATTCGTAACGGTCTGATCAGTGCCGTCGGAGCCGGAACTGGGGGGCCAGCGGACGCGCGCATGATTGACGGCACCGGGCTAACAGTCTATCCGGGACTGATCGACTCTAACACCAGCCTTGGCATGCCAGTACCTGTGCCTATTCCCACACCGGCGGGGCGGGGCGGAGTGCGCGCAGTAAGTCTTGCGCCGCGATCTTCGGCCGTCAATTCGCCGAATTCGACGCAGCCACCCGGACTCCAACCGGAAATAATGGCGGTTGACCTGGTCCAATCCGGCAGCGATCAGATCGAAGCGGCGCGCAACGCCGGGATCACCGCCGCGCTCACAGCGCCGCGCGAAGGTATTTTTATCGGGCAATCCGCGTTGATTAATCTTGCCGGCGACGCGCCACAGCAGATGATCGTGCGCTCGCCCGTCGCGCTCCATGTGGGCTTCACGCCGCTGCGCACGGGCGGCTACCCGGCGTCGCTGATGGGCGTTTTTTCGGCGCTCAGACAAATGCTACTGGACGCGCAGCGCTACCGCGAAGCGCAAGCGATTTACGAACGTCATCCACGCGGCACACGGCGCCCGGAACAGGATAAGTCGCTCGCCGCACTCGTTCCCGTCATCATGCGCGAAATGCCCGTCATACTATACGCGGATCGCGAGCGTGAGATCGGCCGCGCGCTCGACCTCGCGCAGGAATTCAACCTGCGCGCGATCATCGCCGGGGGTGCCGAAGCGTGGAAGGTTGCCGACCGCCTGCGCGAGCGTGATGTGCCGGTTCTGCTCTCGCTCAACTTCCCGAAACGTATGACCGCTCAGTCGCCCGAAGCTGACCCCGAGCCGTTACGCATCCTGCGCGAGCGCGTCGACGCGCCAAAAACCGCCGGGCGACTGGCCGCCGCACACGTCCGATTTGCCTTTCAGTCGGGCGCGATGACAAGCATGGCGGACTTTCTCGCCAATGCCATAAAGGCTGTTGAGAATGGCCTTGGACGCGATGAAGCATTGCGCGCTTTGACGGTCCGCCCGGCAGAAATTCTGGGCGTCGCGGATCGTCTCGGCACGATCGAAGTCGGTAAGATTGCCAATCTCACCGTCACGCGGGGTGACATTTTTGACCACAACGCGCGCATCAGCTACGTCTTTATCGACGGCCGCCCGGTTGACTTGAAGCCTGGTACGCCAACAACTCCCAGCGCGGGTTCAACTGTTGGCGGAACATGGACGCTCGGCGTCAATCTGGGTGAGGGGGAGATGCGTGTGACCCTCACTCTACAACAGGAAGGCGAGGGGCTACGCGGCTCGATTCAGGGCGCGCTCGGCTCGGCCGAAATCGCCAGCGCATCGGTCGGCGCAGCAGGCGATATACGCTTCACCGCCCCGGTCACTATCGGCGGCCAGACCACCGAAGCCAATTTTAGCGGCACGGTCACCGGAAACACGATGCGCGGCACGGTGCAGATTGTCGGGCGGGAGCCCGGATCATTCACCGGTACGCGCGCCGCCCCGGCGCCTGCGGCGGCACCGGCCCGTACGCCGCCCGCTCAGCCGAACACGCCGCCCGGAACAATCGCCGATCTATCCGGTACATGGTCGCTCTCCTTTGTGCTCGGAAATCAGAACATACCCGCAACCCTTATACTTCGCCAGGAAGGGGCGAATCTGACCGGTACGCTGCAAAGTCCTTACGGCGCCTCTGAAATAAGTAACGGGTCGGTGGGCGCCGACGGCTTTCGTTTGACGACAAGAGAGACCATAGAGGGCCAGACCGTCGAGATCACTGTCACGGGAACCGCTGGCGGAAATACGATGCGCGGTAACGTAACCTCGCAGGTCGGCTCGACGACATTCACAGGCACACGGCCGCAAGGATGAAAATCAAGGACACGGAGACACGGGGACGCGGGGACGCGGAGAAAAAAACAGGTTATCGCCGTGTCTCCTCGGTCTCCCCCTTTCCGCGTCTTTTCCTTCATGGAGCTGATAATGAGAAGGTTGATTGTTCTCGTTCTATCGCTTTCGTTTCTCGGCACGGCAATGCCGTTCGGCGTGATGTCACAGTCGCGCCAAGGCAGTGATGGGAGGGAAACGCTGATCCGGAATGCAACGGTTCTGACCGTTTCGCATGGTACGCTGCAAAACGCGGACATCCTCATCCGTAACGGCAAGATTGCCGCCGCCGGCCAGAGCCTGAGCGCCGCGCCGGGGACACGCGTGATTGATGCGACCGGAAAATATGTGATGCCCGGCATCATCGACTGCCATTCGCACACGATGATCGACGCCGTCAACGAATTTTCGTATTCCGTCACTTCAATGGCGCGCATACGTGATGTTTTGAATCCGACGGACATCAGTATTTATCGCGAGCTCGCAGGCGGCACAACAACCGCAAATCTGCTCCACGGCTCGGCCAACGCCATCGGTGGCCAGAACACAGTGGTTAAGCTCAAGTACGGGCGGCCCATTGAAGAGTTTATCTTTCCGGGCGCACCGCCGGGGATCAAGTTTGCCCTCGGCGAAAATCCGAAACGGACAAACTTTCCTCCGCTACCGGGCCAGCCACGGCGTTACCCCGCGACGCGCATGGGCGTCGCCGAGACAATCCGTGACGCGTTTACGCGCGCCCGCGATTACAAAAGGAGCTGGGACGAGTACCGCGCTGCGACCGCGCGGGGTGAGAAGGACCTGATTCCGCCGCGCCGCGACCTGCAGCTCGAACCCTTGGTCGAAGTCCTCGAAGGCAAGCGCCTTGTCCATTCGCACTGTTACCGGGCCGACGAAATCCTGATGCTGATTAACGTCGCGAATGAGTTTGGATTCAAAATCAGAACTTTCCAACACGCGCTGGAGGGTTATAAGGTCGCCAAAGAGATCGCGCAGCATGGGGCAGGGGCTTCGATTTTTACGGACTTCTGGGGTTACAAAATCGAAGCTTATGATGCGATTCCCTATAACGCCGCGATCCTGACGCGCGCCGGAGTCAATGTTTCCGTCAATTCCGATTCAGACGAACGCGCGCGGCGGCTCAACATTGACGCGGCGAAGACAATGAAGTACGGCGACCTCACGGAGGAGGAGGCTCTGAAGCTGATTACGCTGAATCCGGCCTGGCAGCTCGGCATACAGGATCGCGTCGGCTCGATTGATGTGGGTAAAGACGCTGACCTCGTGATCTGGAGCGGCCATCCGCTGAGCGTCTACTCGCGCGTCGAAACCACTTTCATTGACGGCAATATCTTTTTCGACCGGCAGCAGGACCTCGCGCGCCGCGCAGACCTCGAACGCGCGCGCGCGCAGTTGGAACAGGCTGAACCGAACCGCCCGCCCGCGCAGGGCGGCACGCCGCCTCCGCCGCCACGCGCGAGGCGCCCGGCCGACGCCGACGACATGTGGGACGGAGGAATTGACCAGCAATGAGAACCGGGGGACGCGGCGACGCGGTGAGCAATATATTCTCGATCGCCAGTGACTGTCTGATAGCAATTGCCGCTTTAATGCTGGCGGGAATCACCGTCGGAGTGAGAGCGCAGCAACCCGCCAGCATCACTGTGCAGCAGGGCACGAACCCGGCCCCGGGCGTTTATGCTATCCGTCACGCGCGCATCGTTACCGTCAGTGGGCCGGAGATTGAAAGCGGGACTGTCGTGATACGCGACGGCAGGATTGAGGCTGTCGGCGCAAATGCTTCCGCCCCCACGGGCGCGCAGGAAGTTGATGGCCGCGGACTCAGCGTTTATCCCGGCATGATCGATATCGGAACGTCGCTCGGCCTGGTTGAAATCGGCAGCGGGGCGCCCGGCACCGTCGACCTGACGGAAGTCGGCGACATGAACCCGGATGCGCAGGCCATCATCGCCGTCAATCCGCACAGCGCTCACGTCGGCGTCACGCGCGTGAATGGCGTGACGAGCGTCCTGACGGTGCCCCTCGGCGGCATCATTGCCGGCCAAGCCGCGTTGATTAACCTGAACGGCACGACCCCGCTCGAGATGGCAGTCGTGCCGGCGGCCGCTCTGGTCATTAACTTTCCGCGCGCCAGCACCGTTAGTTTTGACGCTCTCTTCAACCCGCAAACGATTAACATCAACGAGGCGATCACGACGCGCGACCGGCAGATCGAACAACTGCGCAAGATGCTGCGTGATGCGGAAGCCTACGGCCGGGCACAGGACGCTTATGCGCGGGACAACAAACTACCGCGCCCGGATCAAAACGTGGTGCTCGCCTCACTGGTTCCGTTCGTGCGCGGTGAACGGCCGGTCATCATGCGCGCCGAACGCGAGCAGGAGATCCGCGCCGCCGTACGTTTCGCCGACGAAATGCACCTGCGGCCCATTATTCTCGGCGGCGACGACGCTTCGAAGGTCGTGCCCCTTTTGAAAGACCACAACGTTCCGGTGATTCTCACAGGCGTGCTCAAGTTACCCCTTCGCGAAGACGATTACTACGACGCGCTCTACGAAACGGCGGCCAAGCTGCAACAGGCTGGCGTGCGCTTCTGTATTTCTACGGGCGATACGGGCGCGCACGTGCGCGATCTTCCCTACCAGGCAGGCATGGCGGCAGCCTTCGGCCTGCAGCGTGCGGAAGCCCTGAAAGCCGTGACGCTCTACCCGGCGCAGATGATGAATGTCGCTGACCGGATGGGCTCGATCGAGGTCGGTAAAATGGCAAACATCGTCGTCACTGACGGCGACATCCTCGACGCCCGGACGCACGTCCGCGATCTCTTCATCGCCGGCCGCAGGCTTCCATTAACGAGCCGGCATACGGAGCTTTACGACCAGTTCAAAGACCGAAAGTAGAAATAGGCAAAATAATGTGCGTTGACAGCTTTGAGCGGCGGGTCTACTTCCCGCGCTAAAGCAGACCGGTGAAGTCTCACCCCCGGTTAATTCCAGGCAGTTAATTTCGCCATCTGATCAGCAGTCAATGATCCACGGTCCGTAGCCCTTGCGCTAAAACCTCTCCGTGTTTTGGCATTATCCGGTGTTTGGAAAGGAGCCTCGATGAAAATAGCCAGAAACAAATATCTCTATCTTCCGCTAGTCTTATCCCTCCTGCACTTTCAAGCTCTGCCGGTGGTCGCCCAAACGTCCACCAGGGATAACCAGTCCGCGGCTGGCACGGCGTCCACCGCCGTACCCAAAGTATTGTTTGAAAAATACAGCTTGCACAACGGCCTCCAGGTCATTTTGCATGTTGATCGTAAGCTTCCGGTCGTGCATGTTGACCAGTGGTTTCACGTCGGCTCGAAGAACGAGAGGGTGGGGAGAACTGGGTTTGCCCACCTTTTTGAGCACATGATGTTCGAGGGGTCGAAGAATGCCGACGCCAAGTACTTCGCCTACGTCGAAAAAGCCGGGGCGAACCTCTTCGAAGGCGGCGTGAACGGCACGACAAGCTGGGACCGCACCAACTACTTTGCGACTGTTCCCTCCGGCAATCTTGAATACCTCCTCTGGCTTGAGCCGGACCGCCTGGCCACGCCGACGGACGCCCTGACCAAAGAGAAGCTCGACAATCAGCGCGACGTCGTGAAGAACGAACGGCGACAGGGCCTCGAAAATCAACCCTACGGCCGGTGGGTCAAGCTGATATTTGAAAACCTTTACCCGTACAGGCACCCCTACGCTAATGACGTGATCGGGAGCCACGAGGATTTGATGGCGGCCAGTGCTGATGATGTCTGGGAGTTCTTCAAGACCTATTACACCCCGAATAACCTGTCGCTCGTCATCGCCGGGGACTTCGACGTGGCCGAAGCGAAACGTCTCGTCGAGAAATATTTCGGGGGCATACCCGCGGGGCCAGCGCTCGACCGCCCGGCGCGAGGGTTAGCGAAGCTCGACGGCGAAAAGATCGTCGAGGTGAAGGACCGGGTGCCGCAAGAACGCACCTACCTCACGTGGCACACCCCGCTTTCTTTGATCCCGGGGATGCCGAGCTTGACCTTGTCTCGACGATCCTGACCGACGGGTTGTCGGCGCGCCTTAACAAAGTACTTGTTTATGATAAGCAGCTCTGCTCGGACGTCCTCTCATTCCAATGGTCACGGGAGATTGGGAGCAACTTCGTGATCTGGGCGACTGCGCGGCCCGGCGCTACGCTCTCACAGGTCGAGCAGATCGTGACAGGTGAGATCGCCCGCCTCGCCAAAGATGGCCCGACGCCTGCAGAGCTCAACCGCGCCAAGACGAAGTGGGAATACCAGTTCGTGACGGGGCTGGAGCGGATCGGCGGTTTCGGCGGTAAAGCCGACCTCTTGAACCAATACAATACCTACCTGGGCGACCCCGACAAGTTCGAAACGGACGTCGCGCGGCACCGCAACGCGACCGGTGGAGGCGTGCGCGAAGTGGTCGCGAAGTGGCTGGACACGCGCAACCGTCTCCTGGTGCGGTTTCACCCCGAAATATCAGGCCGCGAGGCTGCAGTGGCGCTTGACCGCTCAAAGCCGCCGCCGCTCGGCGGTGACAGGCCATTCCGGGTGCCGGAAGTGAAAACGGCTAAGCTCGAAAATGGCATGGACGTTTTTGTTGTCGAGCGGCCGGATCTGCCGAAGGTGGCGGTGACGTTAGCGACCAGGGCGGGCAGCGTAGATGACCCGGTCGGCAAAGATGGGTTGGCCGATCTGACGATTGAGACGATCAAAAGGGGGACCAAAACGAGGAAGGCATTAGAGATCGAAGACGCCCTGGGTGACCTCGGCACTTCAATTGAAGGGTTTGCCGGACGGGAGCACTCATCCCTCTCCTTCGAGGTGCTCAAGAGGAACCTTACTCCGGCCCTCGTGATCTTCGCCGACGTCGTGCGCAACCCCGTTTTCCCTGAATCAGAAGTTGACCGTGAGAAGAAGCGGCGTCTTGACGCGCTGGCGCAAGACGCGAACAACCCGAATGCGATTGCGCGGCGTGTCGGTCAGATGCTCGCTTTCGGTGCTGACCATCCCTATGGCAGGCCGTTGCGAGGTCTGCCGGCGACAGTCCAGCGGATCAACCGTGAGGACTTCGCCCGGTTTCATGATACGTACTGGAAGCCGGGAGGCTCGGCCTTAATTTTCGCCGGCGATATCTCGCTGGCCGAAGCGACGGAGATGGCCAGGCAGAGCTTCGGCAGTTGATCGGGCGGCGCGCCGCCGGAGGTCGCGATTCCGGCCCCACATCCAGTAGGCCCGGGGAGAGTTTACCTGGTTGACAGGCAGGATGCGTCTCAGACGATGGTGATGCAGATCCTCCCGGCGCCGAAGCGCAAGACGGAGGATTACTATGCGCTGCGGCTGGCCGACGCCGTCTGGGGCGGTGGCTTCGGCACACGCCTGAACCTCAATCTGCGTGAAGACAAGGGATACTCCTACGGAGTCTTCTCATTCCCATCGTTCTACTCAAAGTATGGGGTGTGGCAATCCTCGGGCGGCGTGCAAACCAATAAGACCAAAGAGTCGGTCGTGGAGTTCGTCAAAGAGCTGAAGTTTTTCGCGGGCGATAAACCGATCTCGGATCAAAAGTTGGCTAATGCGAAAGCCAATCGCGTGCGCGGGTATGCTCAACAGTTCGAATCGCTCGGGCGGATCGCTGATCAGATCGCGCAGCTCTGGGCCGACGATCTGCCGATGTCGGAAATGCAGCGAGAGACAAACGAGATCGAGAAAGCTACGCTCGCGTCGGTCAACGCCGCGGCTCAGAAGTACGCCGTGCCGGGCGGGGTCACGCTGCTGCTCGTCGGCGAGCTCTCAAAGATTGAGGCGGGGGTACGGGAACTGAACCTTGGTGAAATTGTGATCCTCGATGTGGAGGGTAGGCCGGCAGTAAAAAATAGTGTCAAGGCTTCTCAATCATCCAGCCAATAGGCCGTCATCAATTAAGGGGGCGGCTCGGTCTATAAGACCGAGCCGCCCTTTAGCCTTGAATGATCAATTTTGATGCGGGCAGCATGGCGGGTAAACCTCGATGCTGCCAGCAGCGGCCCGTGCCACGCACACGGCGAGTGCAGGGCGTGCCTTTCTTTGTCCGCGCGCCACACATCGAGACGACCTCATGCGGGTCGGTTGGACGCTCCGTGGCTGTTCCGTCCGGCCCAAAGCTCGGTTCGGACTGAGGAGACGCTGCGCCTCCAGCAGTCATCTTTTTACCCACAGGTAACGGGTCGGCCTTGATCACTGCCAAAGGAGCAGGCGCTGTCGATTATCGGCCGCGCTCGATGATAAGCGGAGGCGTCGGGCGCACGGCGCGTCCTGCCGCCAGACCGATGCTGAAGAGCGCCGCGCCCGCGACAAAAGGCACAAGAATCCGTCTCTGACGAAATCTCCGCGCACAATCGGCGCAGAATCGCCGGCTGGTCCATAAATGCCACCGCGGATGTGTGATTCGTACGCCGCAGTCCGCGCAAAAGTTTGGTCTATACATGGTGAGAAACCCCGTCTGGAAAGGGATGCCCGGCGCGGCGCTATGAAGGAGCAGAGTGCGGGCTCCGGCTTCGGAGAATTAGATAGTCGCGGGCATCGCGCCGTGCCGAATTATATTCTTAAATGGGCTTTGAAAACAGCCTTTGGGCATGTTGCGACAGCGGCATTAAGTTGCACGCGTGAGACACGCGTGATATAGTCGAACTCTCTTGACCAAGTGAGGACGGCACCATCACCGGCTGTGGCCGGAGTTGAGATGCCGGTCGGCGGGAGATGCTCGATGGGTCTGAAACTTTATTGCAACCGCTATGCGCATTTCAAGGACCCGCTGGTGTGTTCGGTGACCTGTCCTTATCGCACACGCTGCCAGGATTTCGCCCTATTTTATGATGAACGCCGCGACGAGGTGGACAGGCTGGTCGCGGATTATTTCGCAGCGCGCGCCGAAGCCCCGCCGCGGAAGGACGCGCCGGTTACGACTATGGCGCCGGCGGAGATGCGCACGCTTCTTCGCCTGGAGGTGAAACGAGAGATGCCTGAAGCTTCATATATCTGGATCGGGAAAGAAGACCAAGCCGAACTGCTCGACATAGCAGAAATTATCCGGCGGGCCGAACGCGGCGCGAAGGCCAAGCACATCTATAAAATCGCGCAGGAGATGGAACTGCGTTTTCAGCTTGTGCCGCGCAAGCGAATCGAGAAGGCCAAGCGGATTGCCGCGGCCGAAGCCGAACGTGCGGCGGCGCGTCGCACGCGTCCCCGCCCGGCGGGGGTCGAGGCGCCCGCGGCTTCCACGCCTGACGCCGCAGGAGCAGCCGCGGCCCCGGCGCGCCGCACGCGCCCGCGCGTCGCGAAGGCCGCCGGTCAGGGATAAAGAGGGCCGAGAGCAACCCAGGAGAGATTAAGGGAGATTTATTCCGGTTTTTCTCCCTATCCTCTTGGGTTTTCCGCGCCGGACGATGGGGCGCGATCGGTCGGAACTGGCCATTACCACAGTAAAGCTATGACACCGAACTCACCCGGTTGAGGGCAACTTCTTGCCTGCTTGCCGCGTCCGACACTGATCGCGGGATGCCTTTCAATCGCCGCGCTTGCAAAATGGCGGCATCGCCGTGCATACTTTCAGACTTGAGTCTCAAACGCGGTTGATCTTGAGCAATGATTTATCTGCATTCCCCTTTGACATTTTCTGGCCCAAAATTTCTCTTCAAAACATTCATTCTCCTCCTGGCGTGCCTCTTCGCGTTCGCCCTAACAGTTGTCGCCCAGGAAGAGGACGTCGTCACGGTCGAGTCTAATCTGGTCAAGCTCAACGTCGGCGTCGCGGACCGCCAGGGCCATCCGGTGACAACCCTCTCGCGCAACGACTTTGCTATTTACGAGGATGGTGTGCGGCAATCGATCTTCAGCTTTGAGCCGACGGAAACGCCATTCAGCCTCGTGCTGCTGCTCGACATGTCGGGCTCGACGCTGGGCTTTCGCACGACGCTCAAGCAAGCGGCCTGGCGATTCATCGATGCGCTGGCGCCGGACGACCGTGTCGCCGTCGTCGCTTTCAATGAAAAGGTCAAAACGCTCACAGGCTTTACAGATAATCGTAAAAAGATTGCTTATGCCATTGAGATCGCCGATGGCCGCGGCGAGACGCAGTTCTACAAAGCTATCGAATTCGCGCTCGGACAACTCGCCAAAGAGGGCAGCAAGCGGCGCAAAGCCATTGTCGTGATGACTGACGGCATTGACACAACGATGCGCAATCTGGATCGCAGCTCGGCCGCCAATGCGCGAACAGATGAGGAAGCTATCGCATCCATCAAGCCCGAAGCGAGCACGGCATTAAACGCCGTGCTCAATGCGGCAGACCGTCAGGGCGTCACAATCTACCCGCTCGCACTGCCTTCCGGTGACCCCAAACGCCTTCCACTGCAAGACCCGAAGATAACGGCGATCTATACTTCCGCGCGCACGCGCCTGCAAGCGCTCGCCGACCGGACGGGGGGGCGCCTCAACGAGATCCGACGGCTGGAAGATTTAGGCAGGATTTATGCAGCAGTCGCCGCCGATTTACGTACGCTCTACAGCATTGCCTATCAGCCTTCGGGAGGTCGCGCGCGCGACGGACGCTGGCACTCCATCCGCATTGAGGTTGCGCGCCCGGAGCTGATCGCACGCACCCGCCCCGGCTACTATGCGCACTGATTAGAACTCTTAATGGAGCAGGCAATTTTATCGGTTTAGGGCGTGCTTGACACTCGAAGCCCCTTTGACACTCCTCTTGTGTGAACACATG
>CAYLJO010000071.1:0-26936 GCA_964383905.1 uncultured Blastocatellaceae bacterium | reverse complement strand
CGCCGTTATGCTCAACCCCTAGATTGTGGCAGAGTAGAGCGATCCAGTTTTGATCGCACGCCCGCCTGTCGCGTCAAACTTCGCCAGCAATTCTTCCACCAATTCTTTCGCCTTCGCTCTGTTCTCAGCGCGCCTCTGCCGGTCGTGACGCTTCCCTGTGACCGGATCGACATAGGTAACGCGCGCCCACCATGTAATCTCTCTCTTGCCGTTCTCAAGCTTCTTGATGCGCTTGAAAAACGATCCTGAGCGTTCTCTTGCCATCTCATTATACCTCCGATTATCAGATATTATAGCCTGTGGGCTATAATATTGTCAATAAAATATAGCCCTTGACCGATAATTATTCTTCGTCTATAAATGCGGCATGAATCTACTAACAACGAAGCAAGTGGCTGAGCGGTTGGGTGTAACTATGAAGCGCGTGCAAGCGATGGTCAGAGATAAGCGTCTGCCGGCAGAGAAGATAGGACGTGACTATTTAATTAAAGAGATGGATCTGAAGTTAGTCATGAATCGTAAGCCGGGCCGACCACGCCAAGATGGTAAGTAATCAGGATTAATGATTCCGATTACCGGTCCAGCATCTCAGTAAGGGCAAGGCTGTGACGTCATCATAAGCGCAGGATACGCCCACTTGTGCTCTGCTGAGGAACTGCAAAAGATGCATGAAGAGTAGTTGTTTGGTCAGGGACCTCTAACCCTAAATGCACCGGACGCGATCTTGGGTTGGGTCGTTCCAGTTAAGTCTCGTCGCGCCGGTGATTAAATCGTTGATATGGTTGACAGAAGTCAAGTAGAAAAACACCCGAAGCATAACCCACGAGAGTAAAGGGACAAGCCTTTTTCTTACTGTCAACCATGATGTCTAGATGGCACTTTATGCGGCAAGATACCTGGTGAAAATTTGATGCATGGCGTATTAATTAGCTTCATTTTAGTGCTAAGCCCAGCCATATTCGTCAATCATAAAGGCGAGGTTTATCGCGCGGATCTTGAGAAGATACTCGGCAAACCAATTCGAACACAAGGTGCACAGATGGCAACATACCGCTCAGATGATGCCCAAATCGAGGTTGAATTTACGCACCATGACGTCGGGACGCGCCGGGGCGCGCCACCTGATGGCCAGCCCGGACGTTGCGAGAGTGGCCACAGATCATCGGCTGCTGCACATAGCTCGGCGCTCGCTAGGTGGTCAAGCCGTTCCGAGCCACCCTCTTCGAGAAATCCCAGCGCGCGAATTGGCTCGTCGTGTGGTACCAGGACACGGCGTTGCCCCTCGAGTCGTATATCGACACTCCCGAATGGGGCCCCTGGTCGAGAAAGGCTGGCATCCTGTACGCGCATGCGCCGGCGTGGGCGTTATCCCGGATTCTGGCCCTGCGAATCGACCTCGACGCTTCAACGGGCGAGAAGGGACCGTTGCGGGTGATACCTGGCTCACACGCGGATGGGGTATTGACCGATGACGAGGTCTTCAACATAGCTAGGGGGCGAGAGTATGTGGACTGCCTGGTACCCCGGGGTGGGGTGCTTGTCATGCGACCGCTGCTGATTCACTCCTCGTCAAAAGCGCGGACGGCTGAGCCGCGGAGGGTACTTCACCTGGAGTATGCGGATTCGCTGGAGCTTGATGGGAAGATCCGGCTGGCCGTCGCCTAACCCCGGTGCGCCCGACCCGAAACAAATCGAATGTATGGGAGGAGGCGATCTGAACCACAGAGGGCACAGAGGGAAAGCGAAATCAATTCAGGAGTAGGTGGTAGCAGCCCCTGCTGATTAATGATGACTCCTCCATACAGGCTATCGCAAACCGATCTAAGTCGGTGATGTAAGGGGGACGCGGCCGGCGGGCAATCAGCAAGCCTCATCAAAGCCCCCGGCGCGCGGCTGGTCCCCGGCGTTGGGCGATCTCGACCATTGGGTCACAGTAGCGAAGGATTGATTATGACTTCGGAACAGAACAAAGATGTCGTCCGGCGATTTTATGAAGAGCTCTGGAATAACCGGCAGGTAAATTTAGCGGATGAGCTGATCGCGGCTGAATGTGTCACATATCAACTTCGGTCCGGCGTCGAAGCGGGCGCAGTAACGCGAGGTCCCGAAGCAATAAAACATCACGTCGAGGAATGGCTGACCGGCTTCCCCGATCTTCGTTTCACGGTGGAGCAGATGATCGCCGAAGGAGATCAGGTGGTCACCCGGTCTGTGATGCGGGGCACCCACACAGGGACCTGGCTTGGCCTCGCCCCGACGGGTAAACGTGTGAGCATCAGGATGATGGTTATGCAGCGGATTGAGAACGGGAAAATCGCCGAGGATTGGGTGCTGGTAGAATCGCTAGGACTGTTGCAACAACTTGGGCTTGTCCCTGCGACACAGGAGATTCTGGCCAAGGCGGCGAAGTAACCTGCTGAAAGCTATGTGCTGACACACACCGCAAAATAGAAGTATGATAACTATCACCTGATAGCGGTTCTCAAATGAGTGCGACTGAGCTGCAAACAAAAATTTGAACCGCGGAGGACGCAGAGGAAAAACAGGGGAAACAAAGAACAAACAAAATATAGCAGGTGGCAATTGACTGTATCCTGTGGTGCTGACGACCAGGAAATATCACGCCAAGGCGCAAAGGCGCCAAGCAACGCGAAGGAGAGCGACACGCAATTGCAAACTGCTGCAGGTCCAGCAGAAGTCAAATCTTGTTCGGCCAAACTACTTGCGCGCCGGGAGATTTGAGGGTAGGCGTTCATGATCTCAGGGCATCACAAGCAGAACTACTGTTGATGCCCTCTTTGCGCTTCTACATACGAAGGAAAGGTATCTTAGTTGGCATTTCAATTTTCAGACTTATGGAGTTGGCGTGGCACCGTGGGCCGGGGCAAGTACGTCACTATTGGCGTAATCCTCTTCGCCATTAAGCATAACGTTGATCGCTTCGTTGCGACAGCCCTCTTCCACCGCCGCTGGTCAATCTTCAACTACTGGATTATAGATGAATCAGGGAGCCTTGATGACGTCCCTTATACCCGCCTGAAGCTCTACGCCGTTCTGCTCGCGATTGCCATCCCTTTCATTTGGGTAGGCGTGGTATTGACGCTCAGGCGACTCCGTGCCATCGGGCTACCACTGTGGCTGGTGGCGCTTTTCTTCGTGCCGTTTATTAACCTCTTCTTCTTCCTTTTACTGAGCGTGCTCCCGTCCCGCGCCGATGGTTTGAAAGCGGGCTCACCTCTGGCCGCGAGTTTTAAGTCGGTAGTAAGCCAGATAGTCCCTGACAACGCCATCGGCAGCGCCGCCATGGGAATTCTCGTCACCGTGCTATTGGCGCTCGGGGCGACACGGTTGAGTGTTGATGCGATCGGCAATTACGGCTGGGGGCTGTTCGTCGGCCTGCCATTCTTTCTCGGCCTTACTTCGGTGCTGATCTATGGCTTCCATCACCCGCGGACGCTCGGCAGTTGCCTGCTCGTCTCGCTCTGCGCGATCGCGCTGGTCTGCGCCGCCTTCTTCGCCCTGGCCGTCGAAGGATTGATCTGTTTAATTATGGCCGCGCCCCTTGGCATCATGCTGGCCCTGCTCGGCGGTTTCATCGGCTACCTCATTCAACGCCGCCCGTCTTTTTCCGGCGAAGCGTTTCATGCTTTCTCCCTGCTCCTGGTAGCCGTCCCTGCATTCATTTGGCTGGAGCACGCGGCACGGCTTGAACCGCCGCTAAGAGAAGTGCGCACCTCTGTCGAGATCAACGCGCCGCCGGGGCAAGCCTGGCAGCATTTAGTCGCCTTCGCCGAACTCCCGCGCCCCACGGAGCGGCTGTTTCGTACCGGCATCGCCTACCCGATGCGCGCCGAAATGAGGGGGCAGGGCGTGGGCGCGGTACGCCATTGCATCTTTTCCACGGGCTCTTTTGTCGAACCGATTGAGGTTTGGGATGAGCCTCGTTTGCTCAGGTTCGCGGTGGTGGCCCAGCCGCCCGTGATGGATGAGATGTCACCCTACCCGCATCTCACGCCGCCTCACCTGAATAGCTATTTGCAATCCCGAAAGGGGCAGTTCCTGCTCAAACGGTTGCCGAACGGCCACACACTGTTGGAAGGCACCACCTGGTATCAGAATAGTTTCTGGCCCGGGCTTTACTGGAACCTCTGGTCAGACCACATCATCCATCGGATTCACCGGCGGGTGCTCGACCATATCAAGAATCTTGCGGAGCAACGGGCGACACCTACTGATTATTGATAGAAATATAGGGTTACCGGCGTAACCCTATATGGCAAAGGCATCAGGTTCAGCTCACTCCGCTCAAATCAACGCAGCAATCTGTCAGGGAGCCCGGCCAGCCTCTTAAGAGGTGGCTTCGCCGGCCTTCTCCCTGGTGCTGGCGCTGGAGATAAACGCGGCCTCTTCTTCGGTCAGAGCCTGATCGACGAGATGTTTTTGCTCCAGCTCATGGATCGCGTATGTACCGGTCGCCGGACTCGCCGACGGCGCACGCCCGACATAAAAGGGTCGCTGGCAACTCGGCAGCAGGTTCGTCAACCGGGGCTCAACGAAGGTCCAGCCGCCCATGTTCTTCGGCTCCTCCTGTGCCCAGACCAACTGCGTCACATTCGGGTAGCTGCCGAAGACCTCCCGCAGCCTCTGTTCGGGGAAGGGGTAGAACTGTTCGAGCCGGAGGATAGCGACGCGCTCGTCACCGGATTTCTGGCGCGCCACGTGGAGATCGTAATAGACCTTGCCGCTACACAGGATAATGCGGCGCACTTGATCGCGGTTCGCCACACCGGCATCGTCGATAACGGGTTGGAAGCCGCCGCTCGTCAACTCATCCAACGCCGAGGATGCGGCGGGCAAACGCAGCAAGCTCTTCGGCGTCATGACGACCAGCGGACGTATCAAGCTCTGCTTGACCTGCCTGCGGAGCAGGTGGAAATACTGCGCCGGCGTCGACGGGTAGCAGACCTGCAGGTTGTTTTCTGCGCATAACTGAAGGTAGCGCTCCAGGCGCGCACTGGAATGCTCCGGCCCCTGCCCCTCGTAGCCGTGCGGCAGGAGAAGGGTCAGCCGCGAACGCTGCTTCCACTTATCTTCAGAGGCGGCGATGTACTGGTCCATGATGACCTGCGCGCCGTTGGCGAAGTCGCCGAACTGGGCCTCCCACATTACCAACGCGTCCCCAGCGACGACCGAATAGCCGTATTCGAATCCGAGCACGCCTTCTTCGGAGAGCGAGCTGTCGAACACCTCGAAGCGCGCGTGAGGATCATTCTCCACCCGCAATTCGGCGAGCGGAGCCCATGCCCGACCGGTCTGCGTGTCATACAAAACGGCGTGACGCTGGCTGAACGTGCCGCGCCCGGAATCCTGCCCGCTCAGGCGCACACGCGCCCCCTCCAGCACAAGCGAGCCGAAGGCGATCGCCTCGGCAAAGGCCCAGTCCATCGGCGCCGAGCCTTCGCCCATCCTGGCGCGACGCGCGAGCTGCCCGACCATCTTCGGATTAACATTAAAGCCCTCCGGCACGATGGCGATTTTGTTGGCGACGCCGCGCACCACATCGACGCTAACGCCCGTTTCCAGAACCCCAGACCCATCCTCTTCCTCAACCGGGGGTGATAATTCTGTGGTCGGAGGCTTTCGGGCAACAACCTCCTTGGCGCGGGCCAACGCGTCCTCGTAACGCCGCACGCGCTCCTCGATTAATTGCTGAACACCCGCTTCGTCAATCACGCCTTCGCGTATCAGTCGCCGCGCGTAAATTTCTCTCACGCCCGGGTGCGCCTTCACGCGCGCGTACATCAAGGGCTGCGTGTAGCTCGGCTCGTCCGTTTCGTTGTGGCCCAGCCGGCGAAAACCGATCACGTCGAGCACCACGTCCTTGTTGAACTCCTGGCGGTAGTCAAGGGCGATCTGCAGCACGCGGTAGGCTGCTTCTGGGTCGTCGCCGTTGATGTGGAAGATGGGCAACTGCGTCATGCGCGCGACGTCGGTCGAATAGATCGTGGAGCGCCCGGCCTCCGGCGAAGTAGTGAACCCGATCTGGTTGTTGATGATGATGTGGATCGTGCCGCCCGTCCTGTAGCCTTTGAGCTCGGCGAGATTAAGCGTCTCCATCACGATGCCCTGGCCGGCGAAGGCCGCATCACCGTGCAGGAGCACAGGCATCGCGCGGTCAATAACCTCTTCGCGCAGCAGGTCCATCGCGTCCTGTTTGGCGCGCACCATGCCCTCGACCACCGGGTCAACGAATTCAAGGTGGCTGGGGTTTGGCGACATCGTCAGCTTAACGCTGCGTCCACCCGCCGTCTCGCGCTCGCCGACCGCGCCCTGATGGTATTTAACATCGCCTTCGTCCGCCGGAAAGCTCGGATGCACCGAGCCCTGGAAAGCCGTAAAGATGCGTTCGCAGAAATTACCGATGACGTTGGCGAGCACGTTCAACCGCCCGCGGTGGGCCATGCCGAGCGTGATGTCTTCGACGCCGCGCGCCGCCGCGCCTTCGATCAGTTGATCGAGCAGCGGGATGATCGTCTCCATGCCTTCGATAGAGAATCTCTTCTGGCCGAGGAATTTTGTATTCAAAAAGCGCTCGAACTGTTCGGCGGAGATCAGCTTCCATAAGAGCTGTTTTTTGATTTCAACGGGGACCGGCTCAGGCTCAACGAACTGCCGGCGGATCCGTTCGCGCAGCCACACTTTTTGCTCTTTGCTCTGGATGTGGCGATACTCAATGCCGACCTTGCCGCAGTAAGCGCGGCGCAGGATGTCCAGGATTTCGCGCAGCGTCGCGCTTTCCCGGCCGCCCAGCCCGCCGGTGATGAATTCGCGGTCGAGATCCCAGATCGTCAGCCCGTAGGTCTCTATGTCCAGCTCCGGGTGGTGATGCAGGGGCACCGCATGAAGCGGGTCGATGTCGGCGATGAGGTGGCCACGCACGCGATAGGCGTTAATGAGCTCGAGCACGCGCGCCTGTTTGATCGTCTGTTCGCGCGTGTAATCGCCGCCGAGCAGGGCGGGGTTGCGGTCGATGGCCCAGCGCATGGGCTGGTAGGCGATACCTAAATCCTTGAACACCCCGTCATAAAATTCATGCTCGCCGGTCAACAATTCGTGGACGTGTGCCAGGAATGCGCCCGATTCCGCGCCCTGTATGATGCGATGGTCGTAGGTGCTGCTGATGGTCATCGCCTTGCTGATGCCGAGCTGTGACAGGACTTCGGGGGCCATCGCCTGGTATTCCGCCGGGTACTCAATCGCGCCCGTCGCAATGATGACCGACTGGCCGGCCATCAGTCGCGGCGTCGAGGCGACCGTGCCGATCGTGCCGGGGTTGGTCAAAGAAACCGTCGTGCCCTGAAAATCCGGGATCTGTAGCTTGCCTTCGCGCGCGCGCTTCACCACATCATCGTAGGCGGCTAAGAATTCGGGGAAGCGCATTTTGTTCGCATTCTTAATGTTCGGCACGAGCAGCGTGCGCGAGCCATCCTTTTTGGCAAGGTCAATGGCGAGGCCGAGAGTCACGCCCTCGCGGCGGAGGCGCGAAGGCAGGCCGTCAACTTCCGCAAAGCCGTCGTTGAGCTGCGGAAACTCCTCCAGCGCGCGCACGACGGCCCACGCAATGAGGTGTGTATACGAGATCTTGCGCCGGTCATTCTCCTGCAGGTATTGGTTGATAATGCGCCGGTTTTCGTCGAGCACCTTGACGGGCACGCGCCGCTGTGAGGTCGCCGTCGGAACGGCGAGGCTCGCCTCCATGTTCTCCACGATTTTGAGCGCTCCGCCGCGGATCGGTAAGACATCGGCTCTCTTCTCTTCGGCGGCCGCCGGGGGAGGCGCAGGACGCCGCTGCGGCGCCGGGGCTGCCGCCACTGTCGCCGTATTCGCCGCGCGGGTTGCCGCCGCCCCATCCCCGTTCGCCGGCGACGCCGTGATGCGACCGTTATCCGGCTCTTCCGCCGGGGCGACCGAAGGACCGGTCTGGGCCAGTAATTCGCTGAAGTAAGTGCGCCAGGATTCGTCGACCAGCGACGGGTCGCTGCGAAAGCGGCTCAAGAGACCTTCGACATAAGTGGCGTTGGCCCCAAAATTTTCCGCAATAAATTCCGAGAGATCGGTCTTATTTTGAACTTTGCTCAAAGCTTTATCACCTCTTGACCGGAAAGCCGCCGCTCTCGCTGGTCGTCAGCGACTGCGCGCTATTTCTAAATCATATAAAACTAACAGCTTACCATCTTCCGCCCCTCAATGCGCCCGGTTGAACCTGACATTAAAGTGTCATTTTACAACATTGAGTGTTATGCTGCACCACGGCCGCAGGCCGTTTAGCCTAACCTGATTTTGAGGTAAAAATCAGACCCCGTGAATGTAGCAGGCAGCCGGTTTCAATTCTTCCTCAATGCGGAACGGCCTGGCGAAATTGAGCCAGGATTGCTGAAAAGGAGATGCCATATGCTTGGTAAAATAGTTAAAGTCAGCTCTGTTTCGTGTCTGATTTTGCTCGGTTTTGCCGCGGGCTTACAGGCCCAGCAGAAAATCACGCCCGAGAAGCAGGCCCTCATCAGGGAGCTGCTTGAGGTTACCGGCGCGCAAAAGAATACAAACGCGATGATGAACCTCATGCTTGCTCAATCGGAGAAGGATCTACAGAATACTTTATCTCAACAGATAAAAAATAGTAAGGATTTAACGGAGCAACAGCGCGCGGACTTAGAGAAAAAAGCTGGTGAGAGCACGCTTCGTTTTACCACACGTTTTAGGGAACTATTTCAGCAGGCCGACTTTCCACACCTCATCGAGGAAGTAGGTTACGCGGTCTATGACAAGTATTTTACCGAGAATGAGCTGAAAGATTTGATTGTGTTTTACAAATCTCCGACAGGGAAAAAGTCGATTGAAGTTATGCCCCAGTTATTTGCCGAGTCGATGCGGAGGGTAAGTGAAGCGCTCACACCCAAAATGCAGCAGATAGTCAATCAGATTATTGAAGAAGAGAAGAAGCAGCCCCAAAACAGGACTAATAGAGGTGAGCGAATCAAACAGTTATGAGATCGAATAAGCGTTCTGACACGCCCGCGCGAACATCGCGCCGCAGGTTCACCAGGAATGTTGCCGCTGCGCTCGTCGCTGCGCCGTTCGCGCCTTCACTGGTCCATGCGCAAGCACCGGCAGCAAAGCAAGCGCCACAGCCTCCCAAGCCACAGTCTTCTCCGTCGCCTGCCGCCCCAAAACCTTCGCCGGCGGCGGAAGCTTATACGGAAGTAGTGCGCGCGCGTTTCGGCGATCATTTGACGCCGGCACAGCTCGACCAGATCAAGAAAGACGTGGACGGCAACGTGCGCGCGGCGGAGCGTTTGCGCGCCATTAAGTTAAAGAACGGCGACGAACCGGATTTCATCTTCAGCGCAACTTAATTATGCTTCCGGATGATATTCTCTTTTCTTCCATCACTGAGATTGCCGCGCAAGTACGTGCGCGCCGCATCTCGCCCGTTGAGCTAACCGAGACATCACTGGACCGGCTGGAAAAACTGGGCCCGCGCCTCAACGCAGTCGCCAGCCTGATGAGTGATTCGGCCATCCGCGAAGCGCGCGCTGCAGAGCGAGAGATTCGCGCCGGGCGCTACAGAGGGCCGCTGCACGGCATTTCATACGGCGCGAAAGATCTCCTCGCCACGCGCGAAGCCAGGACCACGTGGGGCGCAACACCCTACCGTGATCAGCAGTTTGATTATGACGCGACCGTCATCCAGAAGCTGCGCGATGCGGGGGCCATTCTGGTCGCCAAGCTGGCCATGATCGAGCTGGCGGGCGGTATGGGGTATAACGAGGCCAACGCGAGCTGGACCGGAGCGTGCCTGACACCGTGGAACACAGAGTTTTGGAGTGGCGGGTCGTCTTCGGGGCCGGGCGCGGCGGTAGCCGCGGGCCTTGTCGCGTTTGCTATCGGGTCCGAGACTTCCGGCTCAATCATCACCCCGTCGGCGTTCTGCGGTGTATCTGGTTTGCGACCGACTTACGGCAGGGTGTCCCGACATGGCGCGATGGCGTTGTGTTGGACGCTGGATAAGCTGGGTCCGATGTGTCGTACGGCCAACGATTGCGGCATCGTGCTGGAGACAATCGCCGGACACGACCCGCTCGACCCGACATCGACAAACAACCCGTTCCGCCATCAGCCCACGACAGTGCGCACGAAGAAGGCGCCACCCCTGCGCATCGCCGTGATGAAAGATTCTTACGAGAAGGCCCAGCCCGAAGTGCGCGAGAATTTTTTGCGCTCCCTCGGCGTATTAAGGGAATTTGCGACCGTCGAGATGGATATCAAGATCCCCGACTTTCCTTACGGCCCGGCGGTTGGAACGATCGTCGATGCGGAGGGCGCAAGCGCGTTCCGCGATCTGATCGAATCAGGACGTGTGAGGGAGCTCGCTTCTCCGAAGGGGCGCGTCGGCGGCTATTCCGCATCGCTCGTCACGGCCGTTGATTACCTTCATGCTATGCGTTTGCGCGCCCCGATGCGCCGCGCCTGGGCCGAGATGTTCAAAAAGTACTCGTTACTTGTCGCGCCGTCGCGTGCGACAGTCTCTTACCCGATCGACAAAGCTTTCGATCAGGCATACCCGAATACCGGCGCATCATCGCCTATTGGCGCGAGCAATCTGGTCGGCGTGCCGGCCATCTCCGTTCCCAACGGCTTCGGCCAAAACAATCTGCCGACAGGCATTCAGTTGATAGGGCCGGCGTGGGGCGAGAGCCTGTTGATCGAAATCGCCGATAGCTACCAGCAAAGAACGGATTGGCACAAACGCAGGCCGAACCTCTGAAAGGGGTGGGGGATGAAGGTTGAAATAATAACCTGCTATCCCCTGACCCGGCGCTTCGCCGTCTGACTTCTCGGTCCTGCGGCGGCGGCTCACCCGTCGCCCTTAGCAACGGAGGGGGAAACCTAGCGCCTATTCATTCTCAGGTTGAAGTTCCGAAGCGCGCGCCCTCCCTCACGGTCGGGCTTCTGCCTTTAAGCCTTTGACCAATTCCGGCGTGGGGCGGCCACGGAAATCGGCAACCCGCTTCTGCGAATTCGCGCTTTCCTGAGGCAGATGGCCGGTGCCGTGGCCGGCTGGTCAAGCTCTGTGCGTCAACATGTCCCTTGGTCCGACGCCCCGCTCTCTCGCTCTCTCGCCACGCTCGCGACGTGGGTAGGATGTGTCATGGGCCGGGTGCCCAAAGAAGTTAGCCGGCATCTTCGATATCGTTCGTTCCGTGACTTCTGTCTCTTTAATGTTGATGCGGAGAAGACCGCATGGTTGTGCTGGAAACGTTTAATCGAACTGACGCGTGATCAGCCCGATCTGCCGCCAGCTCTGGTCAATGATTTTCATCGTATCCTGGCTGACGAGGAACGACATTGCCGCGTCTTTGAAATCCTCGCCGCGGCCTTAGATGATCAAGACCGGCTCGTGGCGGGAGAAACAGCCGATGGCCTGGCGCAAAAGATCGGTGCGGTCGGTGAATTTTTTCTCCCCCGCGTGCGGCGTGAGACGTTGATTTCCAACAACGTGCTCGGCAGTGGCGGGCGTGTCTGGGTAGTGCAGGGCAAGAATAATTGGGAAAAGCTGCCACTCTTCCGTAATCTGCTCGACGAAACGGCCCTCGCGGATCGCCTGGCAGAACGCGCGAAGAAGTTGGGCAAGCAAGTCTCTGACCTGTCTGTGGCCGTCAAGCCCACATTTATGCTCGGCTATCATCATAAGGATCTGTTCATGATTACGGATCCCGAGCTGCTGGACGAGCTGGGGCGCTACCTGCGAGAGCTGGGCTGCAAAGAGGTGGCGGTCGTTGAGGGCCAGAACATCTATGACCAATTTTACCGCAACCGGACTGTTCAAGACGTCGCCCGTTACTTCCGCATTAACTCACCTCATTTTCGTGTCGTGGATCTTTCCGAAGAGCAGGTCCCACATGCTTACTTTCGAGGGATGGCGCAGTACACCATTGGGCGGACCTGGAAGGAGGCGGACTTTCGGATCTCTTTCGCCAAAATGCGCAGCCACCCGGTCGAGCTGGCCCATCTCTCCGTCGGTAACGTCGAATGGATCGGCGCCCGTTGCGACCAGTTTATCTTTGCCGAGCGTCAAGCCCACCGCGAGACGGCAATCATGATGCTGCTTGACGAATTTCCTCCACACTTCTCCATCATCGATGCTTACGAGAGTGCGGCCGACGGCCTGGTCGGCGTGATGGGTTGCCCGCACCCGCCTCAGCCTCGGCGGTTTTATGCGGGCGTCGACGCCCTTGCGGTCGATATGGTGGCGGCGCGACACATGGGGATGAATGATCCGCGTGAGTCCAGTATTTTGCGCGCGGCCCGCCACTGGTTTGGTGATTCGGCCGCCGGGATTGAGGTCGTCGGCAGAGATGAGCCGATTGCCGGTTGGCGCAGTCCTTATCATAGTGAGTTCTCCACGATGTTGAGCTTCATCGCCTTCCCGGTGTATGTGCTCGGGAGCGCGAGGGGCGCTCTGTTCGTGCCCATGATGGACACGGAGGCGTTTCCGCCACTCGGCCGAGAAAGCTTACGACTCCGCATCGGCCGCCGGAGCATCCAATCTCTCCTCGGGCTGCGGCACTCAAAATGAGCCGCACCGCGATCATTATTGGCGCGGGGATGGGCGGTCTGACGGCGGCGATCCATCTTGCCCGCTCCGGCTTTCGCGTGCGGGTCATTGAAGCCCGGGCAGGAGTCGGCGGGCTGGCAGCCGGGTTTGAAAAAGACGGCTTACAATTTGACGCCGGCCCATATATCCTGCTCGACCGCCCCGGCCTGGAATGGGCCTTCCAATCCCTCGGTCTTGAGCTGGCTCAACATGTGGAGCTGCGGTGGATCGAGGACGTTTATGAGGTGTCGTCTGAAGAAGGCATTCCCGTTCGATTCTACTCGGACGTGAAGCGCACGGCGGCGGGCATGGATCACACATGGCCGGGAAGCGGCAGGCGCTACGAACGCTTCGTGGCATCGACCGAAGCCATTTACCGGCGACTATCTCCGATGCTTCGCACCTCACGGCCCGGCCCCGCCGATCTCTTACGTGGGCGCGCGTGGGCGCACGCGCCATTTCTGCTCCGGTCACTTGGTTCGATCCTTGCTCGGACGGGTCTCCCGCCGCCGGTGGTGGATGCCATCGCCATTTGGACACACGTCGCCGGACAAACGATCGGCGAAGCGCCGAGCCCGATGGCCTTTGTGCCGGCGCTGATTCACACCGTTGGGGCTTTCTATCCGGCCGGGGGCATCGCGGCCATTCCGCGGGCGCTAGGGGGAGTCGCCACCTCTGCCGGCGTTGAGTTTCAACACGGCACCAAGGTGCGCAAGATAGTGTGCGAGCAAGGCCGGGTACGCGGGATCGAAACCGGCGAGGGTGAATTCATGGCTGCCGATGTCGTCATCTCCAATTACAGTGGCGTCGGCACATACATGGAGATGGTTGACGAGACGCCACGGCACGTGCGGGAACGATTGGGGAAACTACCTCTCCAGTCGCCGGGGGCATGCGCGTACCTGGCCGTTAAAGGAGAGGCGAAGCCACCGTATCTTCGTTTTCGCCTTTCCGGTAGGGGCGAGTCCTGCCGCCTTCTGGTGATGCCGGCCGTGACCGGTCCGGAGTTGCGGAACAATGTATGGCAGCCTGCGCGGCTGATCGCACCCATGCCTCACGCCGTGGCCGAGCGCACCGGCTTGCAGGGGCAGCGAGAGTATCTCGACCGGGTGCTGGCGGAGAGTTGGTGGCGCCAATATATTGGGGAATTCCGCGTCCTGTCGACGCGCGTCCCGGCGGAATGGGGCGCGCAATACAACCTCTACCACGACAGTATGAACCCGATGATGACGGCTCGTTTCATGCGGGCCGGACGTTTCGCCCACCGGAGCCCTTACGTCGGCGGCCTCTACCTGGCCGGAAGCTCAACTCACCCCGGACAGTGGGTCAGCTTCTGCGCCGTTTCGGGAATTCTGGCCGCGGGCAGCGTGCTTGAGGACCTTCGTTGATGCTCGAAACGACTTTTGAGACGCTTGCCGGCGGGCGACGCCTTCGGGTAGCGCGGCTTGGCAGCGGGCCACCGCTCATTCTTCTTCACGGTTACCCGGATAACTTGCAAATCTGGTGCGAGCTTGCGCCGCGTCTGGCGGATCACTTTAGTGTCATCGCGTTTGACTGGCCTGGGATGGGCTACAGCACCCCGTGGCCGGGTGGCACGACCCCTTTTCACATGGCCGACCGGCTGCTCACGCTGCTCGACGCGTGGGGTCTCAAGCGCGTGAGCCTAGCGGGGATGGATATGGGTGGACAGCCTGCGCTCGCCTTCGCCGCGCGGTATCCAGACCGTATGCTTCAACTGGTCGTCATGAACTCTCTTGTGCTGTGGGACGAGAAAACCTCCTGGGAGATCCGTGTCTTGCGAAGGTTCGGCTGGAACCGCTGGATCCTCCGTCACCTCCCGGGCGTGGTGTTTCGACGTGCAGAACAGAGTTTCCTCCCCAAAGGGATAGAACTTTCATCCGAATTGCGCGCCGATCTGTGGGAAACCTTTCGACGAACTGAGGTGCGTACTTTTATCTCGCGGATGTGTGCCGGATATCAGGGGGCGCTGCCACGTTTGCCCGAGCTTTATCGCCGCATCGAATGCCCGACGCTTGTGCTCTGGGGGGAGAGGGATCGGCATTTCCCGCCCGCCCACGCCGAGCGGCTACACAAGGCGATCAACGGGTCGTCGCTGCAAATCCTACCGGAAGCAGAGCACTGGATGGCCTGGTACCTCGCCGATGAGGTCGCGAACCGCGTGCACAAATTCATGTCATGCCGCGCACTGAAGAACTAAACGACTCGATAGCTTCATCCTTCATCCCTTCAGGAGCGGGTTCGGCAGCGATAGCTTGAGCTCGACCGGCACGGCGCGCTTGAAGGTCAATAGGGACTTCCTGAAATGGCCGAAGACGTAGACACGTCCGGTCACGGGCCACACCTTCTTTGAATTAGTAAATTCACTGAGCGCGCCGAGCAGACCGCGCGGGGTACTGATAAAGAGGCGGATCGGCTCGGGCAAAACGACCGGCTGATCGTTCGGCAGCGCGAACGGGTGGGAATAATCCTCGACGGTCACGGGCGTGCCGTTGACCATCATCTCTTCAAAAGTCAGGAAATCCACCTTGCCGCTCTGCTTCACCGCAGCTATCCTGATCGGTACGGCGAGCGTAATTCCCAGCGGCGAGATGTCAAGGACGCTCGGATCCCCCAATGCTATCAGTTCACTGCTTTCGGCGGGCGCAGAGTTTGACGAATCTTTCTCCTTCTTTGACTCTCGCTGCTTTTTGATCTCCACCTTCGCACGGTCAACCTTGTAGCCCCGGATCTCCTTCGGGTAAGCGTGCGCGGCAGCAGTAGTCGCGCCGGTCTGCTGCGCCAAAGAGGCCACGGCGAAAACAAGCATCGTGATGAGTGCCGCGGCAAGCGCAAGCGCAGATCGTACGCCCCGGCGAACGCAAATTCCTGCCCGCTCTCTTTCAAAAGCTTTCATTTTCTTTCATCAGTGATCAGTGGGAAGCAAAGGCTTGAGCCGATCAATACGATAGACTGCCGTGCGTTCCGGACGCTCCTTTTCTACTCTCTGCCTCACGGGATCATCTCTAAAAGGCGCGGGAGGTCGAGCATGAGGGCTACTGTGCCGTCGCGCAATTCGGTGGCTCCGCCGACGCCGCGCCAGCGCGCGGCATGCCGCCCGAGCCCGCGCACCAGCACTTCATGAACTCCCTCCAAATTGTCGACAGCAATCAGCGCGCGGTCGGGCACGCGCCTCCTGATCTCCCCGGTCTGCGGCGCGGCGGTCTGAAACAGAACAGCATGTATTCCGTTTCCGAGGGCATCAACGCCGCGGGGCTGTGCCAGCAGTTGCCGTAAATGGAAGAGCGGCAGGACTTCGTCGCGCCAGCGGATCAGGCCCTGGTCACCGGCGCGCTCTATCTCGCTTACCTGAATAAAATCTGTCCGGGCCACCTGGCCCGCATCGATGCAGTAGCGATAGCCTCCTGAAGCGACCACCAGCGCGGGCATGAGCGCGAGCGTGGTCGGCAAAAGCATCTCGAATGTCGTGCCCGCGCCCTCTTCGCTCCACACGCGGAGCTCGCCGCCGATCTGTTCCACCGCACTCTCGACCACATCCAGACCCACGCCGCGCCCCGACACGCTTGAGACGGACGTCGCGGTAGAAAATCCCGGGCGAAAGATCAGGCGTAAGCTCTGCTCCTTTGTGATCTTTGTGTTCGCATCGATGATGCCGCGTTCGACGGCGGCGCGTGCGATGCGGTTTGCATCAATGCCGCGCCCGTCATCCGCAATTCGGATGCGGATGCGAGTCCCTTCGGTAATCGCTTCAAGGCGCACCCGCCCCCGCGCGATCTTGCCCGCGGCGGTGCGCTCGGCGGCGGACTCGATCCCATGATCTACGGCGTTGCGCAGGATATGCAGCAAGGGGTCGGAGATCGCGTCGGCAAGTGATTTGTCGAGGCGCACTTCGCCGCCCGCCGTTTCAAAATCAATCTCTTTTCCGGTGATGCGTGCGGCGACACGCCCGGCGCGGGCGGCGCGTTCGAGCATGCGGCCCACCGGCACCATACGCAGCGAGATGAGCCGCTCTTCGAGCTCGATGAACTGCCGCCGTATGCGCGCGGCATAACTCTCCATCACTGCGTCATCGGCGCGTGCCGGATTGGTCGGCCGCGCGAGCTCAAGCGCGCTCGTAGTATCTCTGAGAAGCCCGTGGGCTGTAGAAATCAGCTCGTCAAGCTCGTTCAATTCAACGCGCGCCAGTGTTGTGAATGGAGCGATTGTCGTCCGGAGCGTATGCTCCGGCGTGGCCTTGCCGCCGGTTTCGCTCCCGCCGCTTTCCGTTCTATCCGGTTCCTCTCCGGTCAGCTCGTCAATCTTAGTAACGCCGAATAATGAGAGGCGCGCTTCCAGTTCTTCGGGTGTTGCCCCTGTCACGTATAAAATGTGAAAGCTGATTTGATCCGCCGCCGCTTCCTCCCCCGGCAGGGTGGAAATGATCTCACCATTTCGGGCCAGCGCGTCGCTTAACTCCCGGAAGCTTTCGTCGAAGGTGGCGAGGTCAAAATCGGCGGTAATGTCGAACAGGCGCGCGCCCTCTCCCAGCGCTTCGCGCAGCCTGTGTTCTTCGTATTCGCTGAGGGAGTCGGGAATCTTTGCGGGCAAGTGGTCAAGTGCGCCGCGTGTGGCAGCCGGTGAGGCCCGATCATGATCCTTTAAAGCGAGTTGACGTAAACGTTCGATGAGGGTGGGGGACGGCGGGGCCTCGCCCCGCGCGGCGGCGCTCAGAGTTTGCGAAACGGCCGCCGCGCAATCTTCAAACGCGTCGAGCACCGCATCGTTGACTGTAACGCGCCCCAGCCGCACGCCGTCAAGCAAACTTTCGCACTCGTGTGCGATCCGGCTCGTCTCTTCGAGTTCGGCGGTGGCGGCCATCCCCTTGATGGTGTGGAAGTGGCGGAAGATACGCCCGACGAGTTCGCGCCGCCGGTGCCCCTCCGTATAATGCGCGCGCAGCCGCCCGATGTCGCCGAAGAGGACCTCGATCAAATCTTCGGCTTCGGCCAGAAATTCGCGCAGAAGTTGATCGTCCATAACTGAATCGTGACTCTGAACCGTAAATGGTGAAAAGAAAACCGTTCGTCTATTCAGGGTCTACGATTCATGAGCCGAAGTGGAGCGCTCATCGTCAGTACCCTCGTCCGCATCGGCCGTGTCCGTGTGGACCTGCGGCTGCTGTTCGTCCAGATCGCGCTTGATGGCGTCGAGGATGCCGTTGATGAACTGCGTCGCTTCATAGGTCGAAAAGCGGCGGGCTATCTCCAGCGCTTCGTTGATGGCGACGGTGCGTGGTGTAGGTTCGAATAAAAATTCGTAGACGGCGAGGCGCAGGATGTTGCGGTCAACAATAGCCATCCGTGAGATGCGCCAGTGTTCTGCGCGCGACCGAATGCGCTCGTCCAATTCGGCCAGATGAGCGAGTGTGCCGGTGGCCAGCCGCGTCGCAAATTCGCGCGCCGACTCTTCAACATCCGTATCGCCCAGTTCCGCCCAGTACGAGCGCACCAGATCATCTACGCGCGCTTCGGTAACGTCAGCCGCAAAGAGCATTTGCAAGGCGCACTCACGCGCCTTACGTCGCGAACCCATAAAACTTGTTTCTCAAAAAGGCCGGGATGCAGGATCGGTCACGCGCGATTCTCCCACGTAGGTCAGCCAAGCCCATCCCTGTAAAGATTGACTAACTCGACAGCCGACATGGCGGCTTCGAACCCCTTGTTGCCGGCTTTCACCCCCGCCCGATCGATCGCCTGTTCAAGCGTGTCCGCCGTCACGATGCCGAAGACGACGGGAACGCCCGTCTCCATGCCGGCTTGTGCAATACCCTTCGTCACTTCGCCCGCAATGTACTCGAAGTGGGGCGTCTGCCCGCGGATGATCGTGCCGAGGCAGACGACGGCATCATACTTGCCCGATGCCGCCAGCTTGCGGGCCAGCAACGGGATCTCGAACGAACCCGGAACCTTAAACACCTCGACGGCCTTTTGATCCGCACCGAGGCGTTCCAGCGAGTCAAGCGCACCTTCGAGGAGCCGCGCGGTCAGAAAATCATTCCAGCGACTGGCGACGACCGCGAAGCGAAAGCCTTCGGCGTTCAGGCGTCCTTGATGAATAACGGGCTGCAAGACTTTACCAGGCGGCTCCAATCAAGTGATCAATGAAAGTGTTCGCAGTATAGTGAAGGCAGTGACAAGTGACAAGTGGCGAGTGACGAATTGTAAGAACCGGCTTTGATCATGTCACACCCCTCCGACTTTAGACCCTCGCCTTCAGACTTTAGACCAGGTTCATTGGCGTCGGGTTCTTCGGATCTTTAGTGTAATCGTAGAAACCGCGCCCTGTTTTGCGGCCGTAGAGGCCGGCGAGAACCATGCGCTTTAAGAGTGGCGGTGGCGCAAAGCGTTTCTCGCGAAACTCGTTGAACATGATCTCGGCGATGTAATACGTCGTATCAAGCCCGACGAAATCGCCGAGCGTAAAGGGCCCCATCGGGTAGCTGCAGCCGAGCTTCATCGCCGTATCAATATCAACGATGGAGCCTGCCCCTTCCTCGAGCGCGCGAATCGCGTCGAGCATGTAGGGCACGAGCAACCGGTTGACGATGAACCCCGTCTTGTCGCTGGCGCGCACCGGCGTCTTGCCGAGGCGGCGGCCGAAGTCCAGAGCCTGCTCGTAAACCTCTTCGTCCGTCAGGATGGTCCTGATCACCTCGACCAGCTTCATGATCGGCACGGGGTTAAAGAAGTGGAGCCCGACGAAGCGGCGCTGGCGCGCCGGGGAGGTGGCCGTCATCATCTCTGTAATGGAGATTGAGGAAGTGTTCGAGGCGAAGATCGTTTCCGGCTTACAGATCTGATCGATCTGGCGGTAGGTATCGCGTTTGAGGTCAAGATTTTCGATAATCGCTTCGACGATAATGTCGCAATCGGCGAGTTGCTCAAGGGAAGTGGTGCCCGTCAGGCGCCCGCGAATCTCTTTCTGTTGATCACCCGTGATCGTCCCTTTCTCGGCAAACCTGGCGAGCGATTTTTCGATCCCGGCAAAACCTTTATCAATAAACTCCTGCGACACTTCGCGCACAATGGTAGTAAAGCCTGCGCCGGCCGCCGTTTGCGCGATGCCCGAGCCCATCAGTCCGCAGCCGAGCACGCCAACTTTTTTAATTTCCATGGCTTACGGTCTCCTATATCTTTATCACTTGATGCTTTAAAACTTGAATTATTTCTGATCTGAAGAGTTTGGCGAGGGGGGCGAATTTTTCTGCAGTTCTATGCTGTACTTGGCGCCATCCGTTTCAACCCACTGCTTGAGTTTTGCAGCCCACGAATTGCGGTCTGCAATAAGCCTCAGCTGTTGTTCCTGAGCGCGCCGCTTCGCCCGTCCATCAGGGGTCGGCATGGCTGCGTACTCTTGAGCCCGCGCAAGTAAGTCTTTCATTTCGTTGCGCAGGGCGTCCGCGTTATCGTCCAGGCGCGGAGCACGGTTCAATGCTTCCACCGCCTTGTCAACGCCGCTCGCATCCCGCTCGTTAATAGCCTTCACAAGAACTTGCTGCCCGGAGTTAAGCGCGTTAATAAAATCGGCCGCATTGTTCCTCGTCACCGAGAATTGCGACGTCATTGAGATGAAATTGGGGACGGGGTCATTAAAGTGGCGCGCAGCCATCAGGAAGCTGACGGCGACGAGCGCGAGCGCGACCACCTGCAAGACATGCCAGAAGATAGCGACGCTCGCGCGCTCGCCCGGCCGCTTATATCCGACGAGAAGGGCCAGCGCTGCGCCCGAAACTAATCCGCCGACGTGCGCGGCGTTATCTATGAAGCCGCGCCCGGCGTAACCGATGGCGAAGTTAATCAAGATCACCGGCAGCATACCCGTGCCGAAGGCGCGCTTGAAGCTTTCCGGCAGCTCGTGCCGGAATTTGATGCCGAAGACGAAGAGCACGCCGACCAGACCGAAAAGCGCGCCCGAAGCTCCCGCCGAAGGGATGTCCAGCGCTTTGAAGAGAAAGCTGCCCAACGCGTTGACGCGCATGTCAGGTTGAACGGTCAGGTAACTTGCCGCCACGCCGGCCGCACCTGTCAATACCCAGAACACGACAAACTTCGCTGAACCGTAAAGCCGCTCGACGAGCGGGCCGAGCTGCCACAGGCCGTACATGTTGATCAGCAGGTGGAAGAGGCCGACATGAATAAAGACCGGTGTGATGAAGCGCCACCACTGGTACCGATCCCTGATGAGGGCATTGAGTTTCGCGCCGAAGGCGAGGAGCACCGGATCAGGAAACACCCATAAAGAGCCGACCGACAAGCCGCTCCGATCCCACATCAGCAGAAAGACGAAAATATTGGCGGCAATAAAGAGAATCGAGAAGGTGGCGGGGCGTGTGAGGATCGCGCGCGCGAAGCGCATCGCCTCTCTATCGTAGGCAGGTCGCGGCGACTGACGCGCCGCGTTTGTCACAAGCGGTGTGCCGCACTGCGCGCACGCGTCTTCGCCTGCGCCGACCAGCGCGCCGCAATTGCGACAGACGCCCGGCCGCTCCGCTCGTTTAACATCACCGGGTTGTCTTTCGAACAAGATGCTTACCTTACGCTAACGAGCGTGACGCTCCTCACTACTGAAGCATCACGCTTGAACTTCCCGCCTGGCGCCGCCTCATCTGATCAAGCGGGCGCCAAATGGCGAGGCAATCGACGGTCTTTAATCAAGCTAATTGGCTAAGAAGGATTCTACACCGAAGCGCACAAAAAGCAGAAGGCATTGCGCCGCGCGAAGCCACATTTTGTGTACGGTTACCTGAGTTCTTCATGCCCGACGGCCAGCCGACTTCGCCGGACGCTCTGATCTCATGGGGCGCGTTTGCCTGGGCGGTTACTTCGACCGGCGCTCGCCACGCGAGCGTCCTGATGCGGCACGTTCCCGTATTGTCTTCACGGCAGTAGTAGAGCGTAAGCCAGATGCGCAACATGGCTTGACCCGCCTCGCGCGTGCGCAAAGAAATGCGTAGAGGGAGGCGCTGGTCCATGGCGCCGGCGTTTGATATACGCGTCCACGTGTGTTTCGGATTGCGTCATTGAAACATGTGTGGAGCGAGGGTTCCCATCACTTTACCATACGCACCCCTGATCCCTAATCTTTCCACGAGCGGGCGTTGACACGGCTATCTCGTCGTGCTTTTATCTCCTGGTCTTTCATGCTGGAACCGCTTCCTCTGAAACTGCTTGACGGAATGGTTGATAAGACAAACAATTCCACGGGTCACAAGATACAGAGCGGCGCGCGCACTGCCGGCAGCGGTGCTGTAGAAAAGCGGCACCCCCGCAGATTGCTGGTGGCGGCAATCGGCTCTCGTCGCATCGGGGTATTTGTCGACGAAGTGGACGGGGTGGCGGAAGGACACGTGCCGACGCCGCTGCCCCATGCGCCCGTATCGGTGCTCGGCGTAGTGTGTGTCCGTGGGCATATGCTAACGGCCCTGGACCCGCTCGCGCTGCTCGGCGAACCCCACGCGGGGGAGGATTGGTCGCCCGCCGCCGTCGTCATCCTGCGTGGCGATGAGCAGCTTGCCATCGGCGTAGACCGCATCGAAAGCCCAATCGAAATATCAGATACGGAAGTCGAGCCGAGCGATAGGACGGACATGCGCGTCGTGTACGGCATTGTTCGATGCGGGGGGGAGCAGGTCACCGTCCTCAACGTCCGGGAACTCTTTGCGGCGGCAATTCAGGGAGAGGAGCGGCGTCGTAAGCGGTTCTAGCATGGCTCGGGGCCGGGGCAGATGGTGTCTGGTTAACCGGACCTGATTTATAGATCTCTGAGGTTAATCTGCTTGACGCATGCACGAATCCGCGCGTAAAATTTTTGATGCATTCCTCTTTCATTCCTCGCTACTGGTGCGAACGGGATATGAAGAGGTTTTAAGGGAAGCAGGTTGGGAAAAGTGTTTCTGGGATTTTTAGATTTCGGGACCGGCGAGATTTTCGTCATTCTGGTGGTCGCGCTCGTTCTTTTCGGGCCGCGCAAGCTGCCGCAGCTCAGTCGCTCGCTCGGGCGCAGCCTCTCTGAGTTCAGGCGCGCTTCGATGGAGTTCAAGCAGACGTGGGAGCAAGAGGTGGCGATTGAGGAGGCGAACAGGGAAGCGCGTATCGAACGCGTGTTACCTCCCCAGGATAATTCCATCGTCGGTCCAACGGTCGAGCGTAGCCGAGAGAACCTACCGGTCGTGACGCAGGATGCGCCCGAGACAAACGCTGCTTTAACACCTGCGCCGCCCGCCTCCGCGCCCGACTCTTCAGCCGTGCCGCCCGCGCCCGTCCCCTCTTCGGTTGATGCGCCCGCCTCCGCGCCGCTGCGTAAGCGAGACTGGTTGTAGAAGGCTGCGAACGGCCCGACCCTAATGGCAACTCTTTTACAAACAGGCGCGACGGACCAGGAGCGCGAGACGCAGCTGGGCGGCCAGATGTCTTTTCTGGAGCATCTGGACGAGCTGCGCAAACGCCTTATTCGTTCAATCGTCTTCGTTTTCGTCGCGACACTCCTCTGCTGGTTCGTCTCCGATCACATCTATCACTTTCTTGAGATCCCGGTGCAACGCGCACTGGCCGAAGCGCAGCGCCGGCAACTGCCCATCACCGGCATGACGGGACAGGAGACCATTCAGCCGCTCAATACCTTGAAGGAGAATGATACGGGGCGCTACGTCTTTGCCGAAGCGACTAAGCTCGGGGCGAGTACGATACCGCCCGGCGCATCGGTGATGGCGCGGATGGCGAAAGACAGCCAGGGAAACCTCGGGCTGTACACGGATGAAGTGCTCTATTCCGGTAACGCCGTGATCCCGAAGGGCGTCCGGCTTCCGATCGATTTCAACGCCAAACCGGACGCGCAACCCGGCGCCAATGACAAATTGATCGTCACCACGGCGTTGCAGCCTTTTGCGCTCTATTTTAAGGTCTCGCTCTACGCAGCGATCTGTCTCTCGGTGCCGTTCCTGCTCTGGCAAATCTGGGCGTTCATCTCGCCGGGCCTCTACCCGCACGAGCGCGGCTACGTCGTGCCTTTTATCTCGCTCTCGTCCACCTCTTTTGTGATCGGCGCGTTCTTCGCCTACTACGTAATTTTTCCACCGGCGGCAAAATACCTGCTCGGATTGGGGCAGGATTTCCGCCTCCTGCTCAAAGCGGACGACTATTTCGACTTTATCATTCTCGTGATGCTGGGCATGGGGCTGGTGTTTCAAATGCCCGCGATCACGTATGTTCTGGCGCGCATCGGGCTGGTGACGGCGCGCTTCCTGCTGCGCGTGTGGCGAACATCACTGATCGTCATTCTCATCGCCGCCGCCATTCTGTCGCCATCCAACGACGTCCCGAATATGCTGCTCTTTGCCGCGCCAATGATCGTGCTCTATATCATCTCGATCTTCATAGCATGGATGTTCGGCAAGCCCCGCACGGCATCGTGAAGAAAGAGACGCGGAAAGGAGGAGACACGGAGACGCGGCGAAAAGTTGTTTTGTCTCCGCGTCGCCGCGTCTCCGTGTCTCCTCGGTCTCTCCCGTCTGTTGGGCAACTTTTGCGCTTTTTACGGCATCTTGACTGTGCTCCGGCCGAGACCTTAAAATTTGCTGTTGCTCGGCAGGCGGCGCTTCGAGCCGTGATCTTGCAACCAAGGGGTGCGAGCCTTGATGTTGCTTTCTCAATAACCAGGTTAAAACTTGACAGGCTTGTTTCCGCGCTCATTGGCGAGCGTATAGTCTTGTCCCTCGACGATTAAATTCAGGAGTTATCCGGCTATGTTTTATCAGAGATTCGTGCGCCATCTGACGCTGGCCTTAATAGCCCTGGCCCTCACGACGCCCGCCGTTTTTGCGCAAAAAAACAGGAAGAGCAGCGGCGAAGAGCCACAGCAGGATCGCCCCGGTCGCAACAAGAAGCCCGAGCTGAAAAAGGCCTATAAAGACTGGCTCGAGAAGGACGTCGCCTACATTATTACGGATGAGGAGCGGAAGGTCTTCAAAAAGCTCCAGACGGACGAGGAGCGCGAGCAGTTTATTGAAGCGTTCTGGCGCCGGCGCAACCCCGACCCGGACTCGGATACGAACACCTATCGTGAGGAGTATTACGAGCGCATCGCCTATGCCAACGAACATTACGCTTCCGGCATTCCCGGCTGGAAAACTGATCGCGGGCGCATCTACATTACGTGGGGTAAGCCGGATGAGATCGAGTCGCACCCGGCAGGCGGTCAATACGACCGCCCCTCTTATGAGGGCGGCGGCTCGACGACGACCTACCCGTTTGAAATATGGTTCTATCGCCACCTGCCGGGGGTCGGCTCCGGCGTCGAGATCGAATTCGTTGACCCGACCGGCTCGGGCGAATACCGTATCGCGCGCTCACCGGATGAGAAGGACGCGATGCTTCACGTTCCCGGCGCGGGTCTGACGCTTTCGGAGCAACTCGGACTGACGAGCAAGGCTGACCGCATTACGGGACTGGTCGGGCCTAACGGCTACCAGCGCGAGCAGGATAATCCCTTCACGAAACTCCAACTGCTGGCCGACCTCGCCCGCCCGCCGCAGGTCAAGTTCACCGATCTGGAGAGCAAGCTCGCCAGCACCAGCGGAGTCCTTGAGGAGAACCCGCTCAACTTTGATGTCCGGGTCGACTATTTCCGTCAATCGGATGAGCGCGTGATGACGGCCTTCACCATCCAGGCCGAGAACAACCAGTTGACTTTCACCGACAGCGGCGGCCTGCAAACGGCGAAGATCAATATCTTCGGTAAAATCACCTCGGTCTCAGGCCGGCGCGTCGGGATCTTCGAAGATCCCGTGATCACGACGGCGACGGCTGCCGAGCTTTCGGACGCGAAGGTGCGTAAGTCGGCCTACCAGAGGGCCGTCCCGTTGCCGCCTGGAACGTACAAAGTTGACGTGATCGTGCGCGATGTGGTATCAGGCGCGACCGGAATTAAGAGCCTCGGCTTCACGGTTCCGAAATATGACACGAGTAAGCTCGCCACCTCGACGCTGGTTCTCGCCGCACGGCTTCAAAACCTGACAGACCAACCGGCGGTCGGGCAGTTCGTGATCGGCCAGAATAAAGTGATCCCGAACATCTCCGGCAATTATCGTCGCGGCGAGCCCGTCGGCATCTACCTGCAGATCTACAATGCCGGGATAGACCAGACGACGCTGCGGCCGTCCGTCGACGTTCAGTATGTGCTGATGAAGGATGGGAAGGAGCTCGGCAGCCAGAAGGAAGACTGGCGCGGGATGAGCGATGCGGGTCAGCGTTTGACCCTGGCGCGTCTCGTTGATACCCGCGGCTTAACCCCCGGCCAGTATGAGATCGCGATTCGCATTCGCGACCAGGTCTCAGGCCAGTCGCTCTCGCCGTCAGCCAAGTTTACAATTATACAGTAAACGGGGAGATTCGAGATTCGAGTTTGGGGTCAGATAGGGCCCGCGGCTCGAAACTCAGAACTCGAAACTTTTTTGCGCCGTCTCTTGTGCCGTCTCCTCCTGTGTCGGGCTTCGTTCCCCGCGCCGGAGAGCGTTGACGAGGTGGTGTGCGCGGCGCGTCGGTTCCGGCTGGCGGTAGCCGCCATCGCACCGGAGCGTGAGATCTATGGCGCCCGGGAGATCAATCAGGTGGCCGGGCGAGACAAAGATCGGCTGGACATTAGTCTTGGTGCGGAGGGCCGCGCCAACCACTTCTCCCTTATCGACCAGCGGCGTCCAAGCCCCGCGCTCCGGCGGCGGCTCTTCATACTTTCCGACGAGCACGGATTTCGCGCAGCCGAGAGTCGGCCGCTCGATCAGTAGTCCGACGTGCGATGCGATCCCGACGCGGCGCGGGTGCGCAAGGCCCTGCCCGTCGAACATCACGGCGTCGGGCTCCGTCCTGAGCTTGGCCCACGCATCGAGCACCGGCGGCGTTTCACGGAAAGAGAGCAGGCCCGGCACATAAGGGAATCCGGTCTCGCTCACCACGCCGACTTCTTCAACCAACTCGAGCGAAGGTAGTCTCAGCACCACAATGCCTGCGTAAAGCGTGGTCGAGAACTTATCGAAAGAGATGTCTGCGCCGGCAATCGTCTCGATCTTTTTCCTGAGCGGCTCGATGCGCACACGCTGGCGCAAACTCTTTTGAAGCTCCACTGCTTCGCGTTGTGTCAGTGCCCACTCGTGCAGTTTTTCGTATCGTGCCATGTGAGCCTTCTAAGGCGTCTTTCACTCGCGTGCTAACGAGTAGCCGCAGTGTTTGAACCA
>CAYLJO010000070.1:25608-27568 GCA_964383905.1 uncultured Blastocatellaceae bacterium | reverse complement strand
AAGAAGTCGTAAAAAGTTTATAAAGATCATGCCGCGATGACCTGTTCATCACCAGCGCATTTAAAGAGGATAGCGACTGTTCCGGGATGTGCCTGCCGACAGCAGGTCTCTACCGTAGCGTCAAGTACAGATTGAGGGGGATTGAGAGGTGAGGCGGTAGGGATTATGCTCCCGGATCGAAGCGATAGCCGGTCCACTGCTCGGTGAGTATGTAGCGTGGTGTTGCCGCGTCAGGTTCGATCTTCTTTCGCAAGTTCCTCACGAAGACGCGCAGATATTCCGTCTGCTCGACATAATCACCGCCCCAGAGCGCGGCCAGGATTGTGCGATGGGTAAGCACCTTTCCGGCGTGAGTCATAAAGTAAATTAGCAGGTCCAGCTCTTTGGGCGTCAGGTGTACTTCACGACCCTGCACAGTAACGCGGCGGGTTTCCAGGTCGATGCGAAAATCACCGGCTTCTAAAACGGTCGGGGCAGCTTCGGTCGTAATGGTCATCGCCGCGCGGCGCAATGTCGCGCGCGCGCGCGCGACCAGCTCATCCATCCCGAAGGGCTTGGTAACGTAGTCGTCCGCCCCTATATCCAGCGCCGCTACTTTCGTTTTTTCCTCGCCCTTCGCCGTGAGCACGATGATCGGGACCGGAGAGATCGCGCGCAGACGCCGGCAGAGTTCCAGCCCATCCATATTCGGCATCGAAAGATCGGTTATCACCAGATCAGGCTTCCAATCGCTGAAGGTCTCCAGTGCGGAAATGCCGTCTGCCGCCACGCGCACCTCGTACCCGCGCGACTTCAATCCCGTTCGCAGCACACGCGTCAGCTGCGGTTCGTCATCGACAACTAGAATGCGCGGCTTCTGATTCATCAAGTTTAATTCATCACTTTAGGGTGACGTTTAGTCAGCCATTTTACCCGCATCTTCAAGCGGCGTCTGTAGCTGTTCAGCCACCACGTCATCATCGCCGATCGGAAGTGTGACGACAACTCGTGTCCCCCTATCGCCCGCGCCGCTTTCGATCCAGATTCTTCCGTCGTGGGCTTCGACGATTCCTTTAGCTATTGCCAGGCCCATCCCAGTGCCGGAAGGCTGCCGGGCGCTAATGTCACCGTCGCGCATCGCCCGGTAAAACTTATCAAAGACTCTTCCGCGCAATTCGACGGGGATGCCCTGCCCCTCGTCTTCGACGGCAATCTGAAGCCTCTCATCACCGGTGCGTTTCGCGATGATCCGAATGCTCGTCCCGGCCGGCGAGTATTTTGCCGCATTATCAACGAGCGTGTAGATGACCTCACTCACCGCCCGCGGATCAACGCGCACGACCGGCAGCTCTTCTTCCGTTTCAACCTCGACTCGATGGTTCCGCGTGAGATTGTCGGCGCGCTGGAGCGCCGACGCGATGATCTCATCCATATCGCCCCAGCGGCGGCGCAAGTGCATTTCGCCGGCTTCAATACGGGCCATTTCGATCAAGCCGTTAATGAAACGGTTGAGCCTGTCGCTCTCTTCGTTAATCACCTCGAGCATCTCATTCCTTGACTCCGCATCAAGGATGACGGCCTGCCCGGCATCGGTTTCGCCGCGCGCCTCGTCCAGGAGGGTGGTGATCGAGGCTTTGATTGAGGTCAACGGCGTTCGCAGGTCATGCGTGACGGCGTCGAGTAGAGCCGATTTTAGTTTCTCGCTCTGTTTGAGAGCCTCCGCAAAGCTGGCGCGCTCAAAAGCATCTTGCAGTTCGTGGTAGAGCCGCTCGATTTCACGCCGCCCGGCCTCGGCTTCCTCGGCGCGCCGTTTCGCCCGTGCCGAGAGTTGGCCGACTGTGATGGCGGTGATAAAAAATGCGGTCAGCGCAACCCAGTTTTGCGGGTCTTCGATTGTGAACGTGTAAACCGGCGGCAGGAAGAAGAAATTAAAACAGAGCACCCCGAGCACGGAAGCCACGAGCGCCGGTCTGCTCCCCCA
>CAYLJO010000070.1:0-25508 GCA_964383905.1 uncultured Blastocatellaceae bacterium | reverse complement strand
AATTAAAACAGAGCACCCCGAGCACGGAAGCCACGAGCGCCGGTCTGCTCCCCCACAGAGTAGCGATAAAGAGGACGACGAGCAGCAGCGCGAGCGCCACGGTCGTCGAATTGATCCGGTTGTGAAAGGGCGCGAGCAGGGCCGTCACTGTGGCAACGCCAAGGACTGCCGTCACATAGCTCATACCTATAGTTTGAAGAATGCTGCTCAAGCCGCTTTCTCCAGCAACGCGAGCTTACATTAGTTGTTTTCCGAGCAAGTTACAACCGGACAACAATACATCAACGCTGGGATGAGATGTTCCCTTAAACAACCGGGAAGGCATTTTCGATCCGTGCGTTTCCGACTCGGCGAGCATCAGAAGCTGGAGGCCCACCGTTGATTCATCTGACGTAGCACGGTTGGACGGGTACTAACGGCCCATCGTTACCAGGATTGGTAACTTTCCTTAAGTCACCGGGATGGTAAAGCTAAGCGTGAAGGTGTTCTGCCTCGGACGTAAGAATAATATCCGCGCGAGACGTGCGGCGCGGAAGCTTTTCACATCATTCACGACTGCCAATATTCGCATGCCCGCTTGGCGCGGCCGGTTGAACACAGCTAAAATAGGGCAGTTACATCTGTATTGTGTCATCCGACACTTGATGGCGCAGTTCCCTGTCCAGCCATGCCCATCGCCGCAGGCACACGTCTTGGCCGCTACGAAATCCGCTCCTCGCTTGGCGCAGGCGGCATGGGCGAAGTTTATCTGGCCGATGATGCGCAATTGGGCCGCAAGATAGCTCTTAAGGTGCTGCTGCCGGATATCACCGCGAACGAAGACCGGATGCGCCGCTTCGAGCAGGAAGCACGCGCCGCCTCGGCGCTCAACCATCCAAACATCCTTACCATTCATGAGATCGGAGAGACCGACTCGGTGCACTTCATGGCGACCGAGTTCGTCGACGGGGTGACGCTGCATCAGCACATGTCGAGAACGCGGATGAAGATCGGTGAAGTGCTTGACGTCGCCATCCAAGTGGCTTCCGCGCTGGCGGCGGCACACGCGGCGGGGATCGTGCACCGTGACATCAAGCCGGAGAACATCATGCTGCGGCCGGACGGCTACGTAAAAATTCTGGACTTCGGGCTCGCCAAGCTCACGCAGCGCTCCCTCGACGCTACGGAAGCGCCGACGATGGTCAATACGGAGCCGGGCATAGTGATGGGCACGGTCAAGTACATGTCTCCGGAGCAGGCGCGCGGTCTTGACGTGGACGCGCGGTCCGACATTTGGAGCTTGGGGGTGGTGATTTACATGATGGTGACGGGGGCCGCACCATTCGTGGGGAAAACACCTACGGATGTGATCGTCTCGATACTCGAAAAGGAGCCGGTGCCGCTCAGGCAGTACAGGCAAACGGTCCCGCCGGAGCTGGAGCTGATCGTCAAGAAAGCGCTGGCCAAGCAAAAAGAGAAGCGGTATCAAACGGTCAATGATCTGGCCGGCGACCTTAAACACTTGCGGCAGGAGATGGAGTTCAGGTCCAGGCTGGAGCGTTCGGCCGCCCCTGATACGAGCGGTGAGGCGGCGGTCGGCGGGGGCGGTGGTCACGAGACAAATCCAGAGGTCTCCTGGCAAACGAATCCGACAGTCTTGTCAGTACCACTTCTCGAGTCTCCCGACAGCCGTCCCCATAATCTGTCGGTTCAGCTTACGTCCCTCCTCGGCCGCGAAGGGGAAGTGGCCGCCGTCGAGAAGCTCCTCCGGCAAGAGGATGTGCGCCTGCTGACCCTCACCGGCCCCGGCGGCACGGGGAAGACGCGCCTCGGGTTGCAAGTCGCGTCGAACCTGCTGGGCTCATTCAAGGACGGCGTATTTTTCATCGCCTTGTCCACGATCAGCGATCCCGGCCTAGTCGTCTCCACGATCGCTCAAACACTGGGGATCAAGGAAGCCGGAGGCGTTTCGCTCTTACAGAGCCTGAAGCAGTATTTGCAGGATAAGCAGATGCTGCTTCTGCTCGACAACTTCGAGCAATTGCTCGCCGCCGCCCCGGCGGCGGCCGACTTGCTTACGGCATCGCCCCGTCTGAAGGTTTTGGTAACCAGCCGGGCGGTGTTGCACGTGCAAGGGGAACAGGAATTCCCGGTGCCGTCACTGGCACTGCCCGACCTCAAACACCTGCCGCCGGTGGAAAACCTGGCCCAGTATGGTGCGGTGGCCTTATTTGTCCGACGCGCCCGCGCGGCCAAGCCCAGCTTTACGATCACAAACGAGAATGCCCATGCCGTGGCAGAAATCTGCACCCGCCTCGACGGGTTGCCGCTGGCCATCGAACTGGCCGCCGCCCGTATCAAGCTGCTTTCGCCGCAGGCAATGCTGGCGCGGCTTGAGAACAGATTTAAGCTCCTGACAGGAGGGGCGCAAGATCTGCCATCGCGGCAGCAAACGATGCGCGGGGCAATCGCCTGGGGCTACGACCTGCTGGCTGAGGATGAGAAGAGATTGTTCAGACAACTCTCGGTCTTTGTCGGCGGCTGCACGCTGGAGGCCGTGGAGGCGGTGTGTGGCGGGGAAGGCGATCTGGAGATCGATGTCCTGAGTGGGGTCGAATCGCTCTTAGATAAGAGCATGCTGCGACAGAAAGAGCAGGCGGACGGCGAACCGCGCTTCACGATGCTGGAGACGATCAGGGAGTACGGGCTGGAATGCTTAAAGGAGGGCGGAGAGACCGAGACGTTGCGGCGGCATGCCGGCTTCTTCCTGACACTCGCGGAAGAAGCAGAGCCGGAGCTGACGGGATCAAGGCAGGTAGAGTTGTTGGGACAGCTCGAGACGGAGCACGATAATCTGCGGGCGGCGCTGCAATGGATGGGGGCGAGCGGGGAGATAGAATTAGGGCTACGGCTGGCGGGCGCGCTCTGGCGGTTCTGGGATGTGCACGGCTATCTAAGTGAGGGGCGTAAGTGGCTGGAGGGGTTCCTGGCGCGGGCTCAGAGCGGCAGTATACCGGCGTCGGTGCGGGCCAAGGCGACCAACGGCGCAGGAGTTTTGGCAGGCACCCAGGGTGACTTTGAGCGACAGGACGTCATTCTTCAAGAAAGTCTGGCACTGTATCGCGAGTTGGGCGACAAGCTGGGGGTTGCCCAGTCCCTTAATAATCTTGGGAGCATAGCGTACTCGCGAGGCGACTGGGAGCGTGCGGCCGCTCTGTATATGGAGAGCCTAAGCCTGCGCCGGGAACTCGGCGATAAATGGGGCATCGCGAACTCATTAAATAACCTCGGAGGCGTGGCCTACTCTCAAGGTGATTACGAGCGAGCGGCCGCGCTATACGCGGAGAGCCTGGAGCTGCGGCGCGAGCTGGGGGACAGGCGCGGCATTGGAATGTCACTTAACAACCTGGGTGAAGTAGCGCAACAGCAGGGCGACTATGAACGGGCGGCCGCGTTATACATTGAAAGCCTCGACCTGCGGCGCGAGCTCGGCGATAAGTTATTTATTGCCAGCTCACTCAGTAACCTCGGAGAAGTGGCTTGTGATCAAGGCGATTGTGAGCGTGCCGCACATCTGTTCGGGGCGGCGGAAGCCCTGCGCGAAACCATCGGCAGTCCGCTGCCGCTCGCCAAACGTCACGAATATGAACGTCGGGTGGCCGCGGCATGCGACGCGCTGGGGCGGGAATCATTCGCGGCAGCGTGGGCCGAGGGGCGGGCCATGACGCTGAAACAAGCCATCGCCTACGCCCTTGATCAGAACACTAATTCTAAATAAGGAGGGGGCACGCACTCCTTGAATGCCCGCCCCCTTCCAGGCGCTGAAAGAATCTACTTGATTTGCAGGTTATCGATCAGCACGATGAAGCCATTCATGTTGGCATCAACACGCGAGATGCCGCCAGAGTTAGTAACCGTCACCGTCTCTTGTCGGAACTGAAATCCGGCCGGCGACGTGTAGGTTGAGACGTTCGAGCGCGTGATCTGCGAACCCGGAATTGGATTCCCGTTAGCGTCAAAGGCAGCCACCGGGAAAACCTCGAACGAGTTGTTCCCGCGCAACTGGAAGCTCACGGTGGTGGGAAGCCCGGCGAAAGCCATCGAGACTACGCCCGAGAAGAATCCTCCGTTGGGCGGGGGCGCCGCCGCCGAGGTCACGCTATGATTCGGCGGCCCATTCGGTGGGTCGTAGCTCGCCGAGTCAAACAGTTGCGCGTTCGTCAGGTCGGTAAACTGCGAAGAGAACGAGAATACCACCCCGCGGCCGGCGAATTCATTCGTCACCGGGCAGTTTGAGCATGCCGGGCTGCCATCGGGGTACACCTCGAATGTGATGGGGCCCACGATGTTGAATGAATTTGAAGTGGCCGACCCTCCGTTCGTCGTGGCGATGAGCGTATAACCGGTCCCGCCCTCGCTGATGCTCAGATCGGCGAAGGTCGCGATCCCGGCCGCGTCAGTGTTTACCGTCGTCGTCCCCGATAGCGTCCCGCCGCTCGGGTTCACCCCAATGGAGATCGTCACGGGTACGGCCGGAATCACCGCGCCCGCATTGTCCAGGACCTTTACCTGAACCGGGGGCGAGATCTTCTGGCCGGCGTTTGTGTCTGTCGGCTGCGTAACAAATAGTGGGTTTACGCCGAAGATCCTAATAGTAAGGCGCTTGGTAGCAACTTGCTGCGGCGAGCCGGAATCGACGACCCGCACCGTGAAAGGATAGGTGCCGGGCTGGGTCGGCGTGCCGCTAATAACGCCATCACTGCTCAATCTCAGCCCCGGCGGCAGGCCCGCTCCGGAATCAATCGGCCGGACAACCGTCCATGTGCGCTGCCCGATGCCGCCGATGGCATTAAGGGTCGCGCTGTAAGGCGCACCGCCGGTCCCGTCAGGCAATGAAGTGGTAGTCACGGTCAGCGTCACCGGGGGCTGTGTCACGCCACCCAGCGCGTCGAGTGTATTCACTGCCTGCGCCACGAGTACTGGCGACACATCAGTCGCCGGGTTGAAGGTGATGTTATCGAAACGGTTAGGATCAACGATCCTCAAGGTGATCTTCGCTGACTCCCCCGGCGCCAGCGAAAGGGTCGGAACATTGGGGTTCGCGGTATCAGGGTTTCCCAGGTTCGAAGGGTCGGAGAACTGCGGGTTGCGGATATTCGCAATCACAACTTCATGCTTTTCCTCCCCCAAGTCACAGCCCCGCGCCACCGGCGTGGTATAAGTTCGATGAAGAATCAACTGGAACTTGAAGTAGTTAGGTGGCAGAGTGCGGTTCAGGAGAAGCTTGACGCTATAGGCCGCAGTAGTATTGCCGTTGTTGGTGACTGTCCAGGTAGAGTCGGCTATTGAACCATTAGCGATGTCGGGGTTCGCAATGTCCGGGTTGGCGATGTCCGGATTCGCGATATCGGGATTCGCGATGTCGGGATTCGCGATGTCGGGATTCGCGATGTCGGGATTCGCGATATCGGGGTTGGCGATGTCCGGGTTTGCTATATCAGGATTAGCAATGTCCGGATTGGCGATATCGGGGTTGGCGATATCAGGATTCGCGATATCCGGGTTGTAGACCTCGGCATTGGCAATGTCGGGGTTCGCGATATCGGGGTTGGCGATGTCCGGGTTGGCAATGTCCGGATTCGAAATGTCGGGGTTCAGCACGACCGAGCTTTGAAGCCCGCCCGGCAGCGCACCGGTGGCAGAAGGCGCCGAAATTTCGACGACATTGACGGTAACCTGGGCATGCGCATTGGAAGACGTCACAAAGACCGTCCGCGAAATGCCGGATCGGGGAGCCATCGTCACGTCGAGCTGCGTTAACGGGGGAGGGGAACCCGCCGTGAAAGGCGGTAGCGGAAACTGCTGGAACGATGCTCGGCCGTTTGGAACGTCCGACGGCTGGTTGGCGATGATCAGCCGGAAACTTTTCGTCACATTCGAGGTGTTCTGAGCAAACACGACGAATGCTCGTTGGAGCAGGACCTGCCTGCCACCGAACTGGATCGTGCCGAGCGGCTTGGTATTTCCGGGCGAGCCGACGACCAGTCCCTGGCTGATCCGTGACGTGTAGATATTCTGGTTTCTGCTCCCTGTGGAGTCCGGGTTGCACGAGGGCACCGGCTGCGTCGGATCAAACTTGCTCGTGCCTGTATTCGACCCGGAATTGACCGGGGTGTACTTCGTCCAGTCAGGAGGGCTCCCCTTCGGGGGCCGCACGTCCCGGTTGTCCGTCCATGAGGCATGAAAGACCGTCGCGTTCGACGGCGCGGTATTGAATCTCCAGTTGCCAAACGGGTCTGGCAGGAACACCGGTGACCCCGCGACGTCGATATAATCGCCGTCGAATGGCACGGTTCCCTGCTTAAACATGGGAAGGTTCGGGACGTTGATCTGGAGCTGTTCGATCGTCGAAGACCCGGGCCGGCTTCCAAACTTGTACTGGGACACTCTGGGAGACGGGGTGGTGAAAACCGGCGAGCTGCCCGGATCGGCTTGCGCGACGCGCACGTCGATCGTATGGCGCCTCTTCAGAACCCCAAACCCCGCCGGTGCAGCGTCCATAATGAAGTCGGTGAACACCTTTTGGGGTTGACCGGGAGGGGGGGACAGATCGCCCACCGGCTGGCGGGTCTCGGAGAACAGACCGCCGCCCAGAGGGTCGAAGATGCCGATAGTCTGATCTTCGCGCAGGTCATAATAGACCAGCGTGAGCTTGCCGGCGGTGAATGCCAGCGTCGGCATTATCTGGTGACCGCGTGTTTGCGTGTTATCGACCGGGAGAGGCGCCGACCATCGACCGTGTCGTGCGCCCACGTCGCCGTTGTCCTTGTCATCCCCCCCTTGCTCATCATCCCCCTCGTCATCACCCTGTTTTTTCGCCCGTAAAGTGGAAACCACGATCCGGGTATCTCCGCCCGGCCCGATTCCTCGCTCCGCCCACGCGACATAGACACGTCCCTTGTCGTCGATGGCCACGGCGGGGTAGGCGTTTGTCCGGAAAGAGACTGAGGTTGACCCCTGGTCGAACGGGTGAATCGAGGCGACCTCCACGGGTGCCGTAAAACTCTTGCCCCCGTTATCCGAGCTGGCCACGAGTATGGCATCGGTCTGCGTGAAAGAATGAAAGCGCCGCCAGGCCATGTAGATCGTGCCCGTGCGCGGATCAATGGCCATCGTCACGCCCTGGTTGATCCTGTTATCCCTGCTTATCTCACGCGGGCGGCTCCACGTCGCACCGAAATCCCTTGACCGCGAAAACATGATCTTCGTCAGGATGTTGGTGCCCGTGCCTTCGATAATGCTATAGGCGATATAGATGCTACCGGCACGAAATGATTGACCCCCGATTGTCGCGATAGCAGCGCCGGGCCTCGGGATGTCGACGGCGAGCCACGGCTTGTCGATGAACTGCTCGGCATCGCCGCTGGCGACGGCGACCGTATTGATGTATTTGATCGGGTCGCCGTTCTCCTTATTATTGTTGTCGATGAACCGCGCGACGAAAACCTTACCCAGCCCGCCGGTGCCGCGGTTAAATGCGATGCCGCTGTAGAAGAAGAGGCCGTTCGTACCGGCGCGCGCGACCGGATCGGCCGCCGCCTGAAACCCTTTGATCGGGGAGGCCAGCCCTTCCGGCGAGTTGTCTTGCGGATAGCCGGGGACCAGCGTGCTCCGCCACGTCAGACCCCCGTCGAAAGACTTGAACAGGCCCAGCCACGCGTCCCCTGTCTCCTCACCGTCTGGAAGACCGGGTAAGTCTACCGTGCGGTAGTCGTTCGCGCCCGCCAGAAGGTGTAGCGAGTTGCGCGACGATACGGCAATCGACGGCTCGTTCTGCCGCTGCAGGAACGGGTCTCCACCGGGCCACTTTGTGCCGGAAACCATGTTGACGTTCGGGCCCGGCACTTGAGCGTCGGCCTCGATGCAAACGACGGATAAGGTTGCGATCGCAACCAGGAGACAGAACAGGGGGCGGCGAGGGAACATTTTCATCGGGGGTTCTCCTTTTAAGATCTAAGGGCGTGCTGAAGCTTGAACGGGGGATACGATCTTCATATTAGAACCGGATACACACTTGCCGGCCGCTTTCTTAGTTATGTCGCGACCGTGGGAATTTGTGCAATCGCATCTTCCTGCCGGAAGATGGCTTTATCAGGGCGAGAGTATTGGGACGCTCTGGTCTTATCTCTACCTCTGGGCCATTAGCTTAAGTAAGACGAGGAGATGATTCATTCCGCCGTTAGCGATTCACCTCAACGACCATTTAGTATGACGTAAAATATGCCCTTTTAATATAAATGTCAATAACGGGCCGCCTTCCGGGGGCGGCCCGTTAGGGCGTTTGCAAAGTCAGAAATGACAGGGATTACTTGACAAATAAGAGAAAAGACCTTCCACAAGTCAGTTGACCAAGCAGTTCCCAGAACTACGCTGACGAAAGCAAGGTCACCACGCAGTCTACCACACAGCCTGAGCTTACTGCCCGAGCCGCCCTTCAAAGTCTCGCCGCACATCTGGCGCACCTGGTTGACCGGCGCACGCCGCGCGGCGTGCGCTACCCATTAACGCCGCTGCTGGTGCTGATCGTCCCGGCCAAAGTGTGCGGCGCCAATAACCCGCAAGAGGTCGCGCGATGGGTCGAATATCGAGCCGCCTGGCTTAAACAAGCGTTGCGGTTGAAGTGGCGGAGGATGCCGCATCATTCAACCTACCGCCGCGTGACGCACTCAGCCGTTGACTTGCCGCAGTTAGAAGTTCAGGCCGGGCCATACCTCACAACTCCGGGGCACGATGGCGCTCAGCTCTTGAACATCGATGGCAAGTGTGTGCGCGGCACCACCCCGAAGGGCCAGGCGCAAGGCTGACGGCTCTCGGCCGTGCAGCAGGCAGCCACGAACACGGTCGCCTCTCAGACGGCCCTCGGCCGCACCGGGAATGAGATCAGCGCGGCCAAAAGGTTGTTGCAAGGGACCCGTTGAGCGGGCAAAATCCTGACCGGCGATGCCATCTTTGCGCCAAGAGAGCTCTCACGCCAGGTCGTCTGCGGGGGCGGCGATTACCTCCGGAAGGTCCAAGGGAGCCAGGGCGGGCTGCCTGCACAGCTTGAGACTTTGTTCCAGCAGCGCGGCACTACCGTCACAGACTGAGACGCCGCGCGCCACCGGCGGATCGAGGAGCGAATCTTATGCGCCAGTTCACGCCTGGCCGATCAAGGAGCGTGGCCTGACTTGAGCCAAGTCTTTGCCTTGCGCAGCCAGGGATGTGATACCCGGACACGGCCGAGCAGCCTGAGACTGCATTACCGGATCACGTCGCTGGGGCCGATGGAGGCCGATGCTGAGCGGTTGTCGGAGTTGACGCGTGGACATTGGGGCATCGAGAACGGCTTGCATTATCGCCGAGATATGACCTTCAAAGAAGAGTCGTGCCGGATGAAATCGCACCGTGCGGCGGAAGCTTTGGCGGTATGCCACAACCTGGCGTTGGGGCCGATTCGTCAGGTGGGTTGGGACGATGTGGCCGCGGCGCGGCGGTACTATGATGCCAACCCCGCACAAGCGTTACAGTTGATCGTGAGGCCGCCCGACTGACTTTGCAAACGCCCTGGATGTCGATACTCAAGAGGCGGGGAAGGCCTCTTCCCCGCCTCTTGCTTTTATTTCGTCATTCGCTGCCTCGCCTGCCCGGTGAATTCTCTCTGGTTGCACGGCGCGCTGCTCAGGTGATCATTAATTCGCGATCTGTGGCCGGAACAAGATTCGGTGGCGGGCAATTCGTGCCGTTGACATTGTTAGCGTACAGTCGTATTCTTAAGTCATGCGATACTCGCTGGAACACAAAGCGCAGAACCACGAGAACATTCTTTCCGTGGCTGCTCGCTCCTTCCGCGAGCGCGGCGGGGACAGCAGCGGCATCGGGACGGTGATGAAGAAGGTAGGCCTGACAAAAGGGGGCTTCTACCGGCATTTTAAGAGCAAGGACGACCTGTTCGTCGAAGCGGTGGCACGGGCACTCGACGAAACGGGAAGAGGCATGGTGGAGGTTGCAAAGTCCGCGCCCGAAGGTCAGGCTCTGCGCGCCATCATCGAACGCTATCTAAGCGCGGGCCACGCGAATTCGCTGGGAACCGGTTGCGTGCTCTCCGCCCTCGCGCCGGAACTCGCACGAAAGCGGTTGTCCGTGCGGAAACGGATTGAGGCGTCGCTGGAAGCGTATCATGAGCGGCTATTGCCATTTTTTCCTGGTCAGACGCGAGAAGAAAAACTGGCGAAGTGTAAGTTGTTGTTCCCCAGTATGGCGGGCGTGTTGATGATGGCCCGCGTTACTTCGGACCCTCAAAGGCGTGAGCAGATTTTGATGGAGGCGAGGAACTTTTTCATAAATTGCTTCGCTGAAGAGTAAATTTTTTTGTCCATACAGAGTACGGTCGTACTCTTTAGGAAAGCGAAACGAAACCAGACCAAATCGAAAGGATAACTCGATGAAATTCATGGATTCATATCGAGAACCGCTGATGACCGCCGCCGCTGTTCCCGCTGATATCGTGCCGCCGCGTCCCGCTTGGCGCAGCCTGCTTTGGATCGCCCCGGTCACGGGCGTGTGGATACTGTTGATCTACTGGCAGCCGATTATCACGGACAGCGGCGTTCAGACCACGGCCCACCAGCTGATGGCCCATGGGTTGATCGCGCTTGGCTTGTGGCTCGGCCTCGAACGCACCGACCTGACGCCGGGCCAACGCCGCACGACCTGGCTGGCGGTCATGATCCCAGACACGCTTTGGTTCGCCATCGCCTGGAGCGCGGCGATCAATGGCGTCTTCCGCACGGGTGCCTCACCCTTACCGTTGCTGCCATTGGCGATCTTCCTGCCGGTGATAATCGGCGCGCCGCTGTTGCTGTTGTCGAAGCGGGTGGGGCAGGTGCTCGATGCGATGCCGGCGACTTGGCTCGTCGCTCTTCAGCTTTACCGCGTATTCGGCAGCTGGGCTCTCGCTGCCTGGCTGCGTGGGGTGCTGCCCGGCGTGTTCGCGTTGCCGGCGGGAAGTGGCGATCTGCTGACCGGCCTCTTCGCCGTGCCGGCGGCGATCGCCGTGGCGACCGGTACAGCTCAGGGTCGAAGGGCGGCGATCACCTGGAATATTTTCGGCCTCGCCGACTTCGCCGTCGCGATCACCTTGGGGGTCATCACCTCGCCCGGCCCGCTCCAGTTGATCATTCCGGATGTACTACAGAGCGTCGGCGCCGGCGCTTATCCGGGTGTGCTGACCCTTGCTTTCGTGGTGCCAAGCTCGATCCTGCTGCACGCGCTGTCGCTGCGCCAGCTGATCAGACGACACGCCGGCTGATCTGTATCGGGGGCGGCCACCCGAGTCGTAGCCAGGACTATGGAGAGCGAGCATCCACACGAGCGCCTCGCGTTCATGCTCGGTCGGCACGTACCCGAGGACTTCAACGAGATCTTCATCTTGGTCGCGAAAGGCTACGGGATAGGGTCGCTCAAGCTCCTGCGACCGATGTACGAGCGTGTGGTCACGATGTTGTACCTGATGCGCAACCCCGAGAAGGCCGAGGACTTCATTGACTGGCACCTTATCGATAAGCAGAAGATGCTCAACCTTCTGAAGGCGGAGGGCGACGAGCCAACCAACTACTTGACGCTCGAGGAAGCGGAGCAAATCAAGGCCGACTACGAGCGTGTAAAGCATTGGTTCCCGAAGAAGCAGCACTCGTGGACGAAGTTGGATCTTAGGAGCATGGCGCGCAAGGTCGCATCGAGAAGCTGTACCTCAGCCTCTGCCACTGGCCGACGCTGCAGATCCACACCACCGTCATCGGGATGACGGCGCGCGTCTGCCGGACAGGGATTTGACCACCACCCCGCGCTCTATAGGGTAGTCTTGCATCTCTGCCCTTCGGAAATGTTCAAATCCACATCTTGGTGTGCGCAGCATATAGATAGCATTAGGTGACAACAGTAAAGTCTTAGTTGTCCCTCGAAGCCGGTCTATTGGCCCAAGCGCGAGTTCAAAGAGATTCTCCCTCACGTTCAGGTTACTGCCACTTAGCCTATTCAAGAAGGAGAATTGAACCGCAGGGGACGCCGAGGAGGCAGAGGAAGACGGAGGAAAAGCCTGGAAGTTAAAATCAGGTGATAGGTAGTTTTGTTACCGCGTGCGCAGTAATTGGTAAACGGCGGAAATTGAAAATGGTACGTAACGAGAGCCTGCGAATCGTTACAGCTCTTCGGCTTCGCGGCGCCGTCGCCCGCGGTCACGAAGTATTGAGAGGGCGATCAGCAGGAAGAGGCCGACGAAGACGACGACGACGGCGACTTTGATGGCGACGAGAAGGAAACTGACGAGCGCGATGAGCTGGCGCAGCAGCGTGATGACGAGCAGGATAACAGTTAAAATTCCGCCCCACCGAGCGAATGTATGAAGAAAAGCTGGCATGGTCTTATTACCTCGACAACGAATTACCCGAACCACAAACGGTGCGCATTGCCTGAAATCAGTCCGATTAAACCCCAGGCCCGAACTCCGCCTTCTACTATATCAAAGGAACGCGCGTTTGATAAGGCAAAAGTAAGAATAAGGAACGCTTATTGTTTTTCACTTTTGCCTTCTCATGGCCGTCGCCCGAACGGTAATGGTTCGACCGCACGCGCCGAAACCTGCGTCTCAAGCTCGCCGGTGCGGAATCTCTGAGAGTCCAGGGGGGCGCTAACGACCGACGGCGGCTGGCGAAGCGCATCGAAAGCAGGGATGTCACGGTCACGTTTTCGCCGGCGGCGGACGTAGTCAACCATCATGTATGCGCCCAGTGCCACGAGGGCGACCGGAAGAAATTCCCGCACCGGGAGCACAATGCCAAGCAGCGTGTGCAGCAGGAAAACAATGCCCAGCACGACTAGCGTCACGCTCCATGCGAAGGGGTTGCCGTAGAGGCGGCGGGCGATGACATCTTCTTCGGCGTCAACCGCCAGTCCGGCACGCATCAATTGGGCCGTACGGTACGCGTCAACCGCCGCAAAGAGCCACGTGCCTACGACGCCGAGAACAAAAAAGAGCACCCCGTCGGTCACCGTCGCCATTTGAAAGAAACTGGCAAAAATGGCGAAGTGAACGATGGCCTTCGACGTCTGCCCGTTGTAGGCCGCGCCGAGACCGGGCACGATGAGCGAAAGCAGCGTGGCGGCGAGCGGGGAAGTCTTGCGATGAATCACAGGGGCTGCGGCAGAACGCGCCTGCTGCTGCAACATCTCGACCCCCATGACGATGCAATCCTGGCAGAAGGGGAAACCCCGGATGCGATGGTCACACGCCGGGCACAAGGGGCGCGCGCAGCGGTTGCACTGCACGGTGGCGGGGTTTCTCGGATGGTAAGCGCAATTCATCAACGTGTCTTGTTGCCACCTCGAATTTCTCGGCTCAATTCACGCGGCCGCTAACGATTCTGCCGGTTCTTCTGCTCCGGTGGATTTTGTGACGGTGCGTTCTCCGGCTTCGGCCCACTGTTTGCGGCCGGAGTGCTGCGACGCTGGCCGCCGCCACTCACCAGATCGCTAAGATCATGGGTAATCTGCCTCAGGTCGTCGGAGAGGGCGGCGCCTTTCTCCGCGGTAGTTGCGCCGTGCGCATAGGTTTGCTCGGCCAGCCGCACGCTCGCGCGATACATCCCACTGATCGAACCGTCGGCTGAGACGGTGCTGGTCAGCACCAGCACGGCGACGAGCAGCATGGTCGCCACGGTCGCCAGTTGAGGGGAAACAATCGGGTCAAGCCAGATACGCAGCCACGCGGCGACACGAGCGGCGAGCGGGGCCCGCACCTCTTCGGCATCTATCGTGCCGAGCGTCGCTTGGAGGATCCGGGCGTGCAGACCGGCGGGCAGAGGCTGCTCCTCGTTAATATAGGTGTAGCAGGCGCCGATGGCGCGCACGACCTGCCCGGGCAACTCCGTGCAGCGTTCGCACAGGGCCGCGTGGCGTTCCCAGCGATGATAAAGGGGGGCGGGAAGAAAACCATCCAGGTAATCGGTCAGATATTCTTCGAACTGGTCACAGGACATAGCCGTTTCCGGCATTGTCTGCTTCAGTATGCGTGCTTCAAGGTCGGCGGGTGGGGGGGCGGGCCGTGACGTCTGGCAGGCCCGAAGAGTATTTTTGACCTCGCTTAAAAGCTCGTGACAGACGGGGCAGCGCATGGCGTGCTCGGCCATGGCGGCGGTGCCGGCGGCGTCCAGCGCGCCGTCAAGGTAGTCTATCAGGCGATCTTCAAAATCTGCGCAAAGCATTTTACTACTCGATTCTTCCCCTCATGATCTTAAATTTCCGATCTTATCCATGTGACTCCTGCCCTACTGTAGACGCACGGGATCAAGCTTTTTGTCTACACACTGCTCATCGCCACGACGCGCATCCGGCGAAGTATTTTCGCCAGCTCAATGCGGCCTCGATTAATGCGCGATTTCACCGTACCTTCGGGTATCTGCAAAAGGTCAACGATCTCCTGGTAGCTGAGCTCTTCGATGTCGCGCAAAATAACACAGACGCGGAGATCGGGGGAGAGCTTATCAATGCCGGCCTGAACCTGCGCGCCGAGCTCGCGGCGCTCCATCTCGCTTTGCACCGAATTACTTGATGCGCGGAGATGGTACGTATGATCTTCCAGATCGTCCGCGTGCGTGTCGTGCGGCGTGCGCTGCCTTTTCCTGTAATCGTCAATGATCAGATTACGCGCCAGCCGCATCAGCCAGTTTTGCAGGTCACCCTGCTTAGGGTCGTATTGGTCCAAAGAACGGTAGACGCGGATGAAAACTTCCTGCGTCAAATCCTCGGCGGCATCGGCGCGCGAGGTGAAGCGATAGGCGAGATTGTAGATGCGACGTGAGTACGAGGAGACGATCTCCTCCCACGCCGCGCCATCACCCGCGCGACATCTGCGCACCAATTCGGCACCTTCATTGGCAGCCAAGCTACTCGCAGCCCCCACCTTTTGCTTCTCCAATCAGGTCGTTCCGCTTCCTAGAACACATCCCGTAAGGTGGCAAACTCCCCTGCCATGTGCAGATAACGACGAATGGAGAGTTAAAGTTCCCGCTAAAGCGATGAACCCGTCGGGAAACACGCCAGAAGCGTAGAAACATGCCTCCATTATAGCGCCCGGGGGCGGCGCGCTCGAACCTCCCGGCCCACTTTCCCCCTCCGGCCCCTCCTTGCGCCCCTCTTGCAAAGTGTTGTAGCCTTATTGGGCCATACCATATATTGTGGTCGGCGGCGAGGGGAAGTCAAATTTCCGCGCCTTCGTTGGTCGCCGTGGCTTTGCAATGAGGCTCTTATTTTGCGTAAGCACTTAAAATTCATGGCGCTTCTGCTGCTGGCCGCGCTTATTTTGTGGTGGTTCGGGCGCCAGCTTGACTGGGCGGAGGTGTGGAGGGCCGTCGGCCGCGCGGACTGGCGACTGCTCGTGGCGGCGGTTGCCCTCGTCTGTTCAACCTACGTGCTGCGCGCCTTTCGCTGGCGGACGTTGCTTGCGCCGCTCACGCCGTCGGGCCTCGGTGCTCTGTTCATCGCGACAACCATTGGATTTAGCTCGGTCATGCTCTTCGGACGGGCCGGCGAAGTAGTCCGCCCGGTAGTGCTTTCGTTGCGCGACAGGCGCGTGCGGCCCGTCGCTTCATTCATCACTATCATCATCGAGCGCGTCTGCGACACCGTCGCCGTTCTCGTGCTGTTTGCTTTGAGCCTGATATGGATACCCGCGCTCCGTTATGTGCGGGTGGCCGGCCCCGTCTTGTTGATCGCCTCACTGGCCGGCCTGGTCGTACTGGCCCTGTTCGAGCGGCGGTCGCGCGCCGTGATCGGCTGGCTTACGCGGAGGGTTGAGCGCCGGCGCCTGGTGCCGCAGCGGTTGAGTAATGGTGTGATTCATCTCCTGGAGCAATTGGCCGGCGCTTTAAGGGTTCTGGCGGATGCGCGCGAATTGGCCGTCACCGCCGGCTGGACGGCGCTGCTGTGGCTGACGATTACTCTCGCCAACTGGCTTGTGCTGCGCGCGTTCGGGGTGAGCGTGGGTGGCAGCGCGATCGGCCTCACCGGGGCGATGTATGTGATGGGGTGGGAGCTGCTCGGCTCGCTCGTGCCAACGCCCGGCGGTGCCGCCGGGGCCTTTCACACGGCGGCGGCCGTGGGGCTGATCTTCCTTGGCGTTTCGCGTAATGACGCGGCGGCCATCGCTTTTATTGCGCATTTAGTCCTCTTCGCCCCGGCACTCATCTTTGGCGTCTACTATTTTCTGCGCGGCGACATTGACATCGGACGCTTACGCCGTCTCACCTCATCCGACGCCATCGAGCACGCCGTTGAGGAGGAGAGGGTCGGATCGGCGGAGGCGGCCGCCTTCGGTACAGCCGTTGTGGGTAAATAATTTAATCGAGTCCGGGCTGGAGAATTTTGATGAGAATGTGAAAGCTGACCTGGCCGGAACAGGTATCGGTAAAAGTTTAAATAGGAGAAAGGCAAAGAGTTGAAGAGGCGAAATCCAGGGGGGCATTCACAAGGGATCTCAGCCGCCTCGGCCTTAGCGCTTTTATCGCTTTTCCCCCTTCACTTTCGGAGTCGCTATGAAATGTCCCTTCTGTGGTTTCATCGAAGACAAGGTGGTTGATTCGCGCGAGTCGCGCGAGGGCGACGCCATCCGACGTCGCCGTGAATGCCTGCGTTGTGAGCGGCGCTTCACGTCCTACGAGCGCATCGACGAGATCCCCTATATGGTGATCAAAAAGGACGGGCGGCGTGAGGCTTTCGACCGCAACAAGGTGATGGCGGGCCTTTTGCGGGCCTGCGAAAAGCGCCCGGTCCCGTCTTCCAAGTTGGAGGGGATCGTCAACGCCGTCGAGAAGTATGTGCAGGAATCACCGGAGCGCGAGCGGCCCACCAGCAAGGTCGGTGAAATGATTATGCGCCGTTTGAAAGAGTTGGATAAAGTGGCCTACGTGCGCTTTGCCTCCGTCTATCTTGAATTCGAAGACGTGTCGGAGTTCATGCACGAGCTGAAACACCTGGTGCGTTCGCGTACCGGTAACGCGTCGGTCAGAAGGGCATGAAGGACGTGAATCGCGTACGGATAGCTGTTTACCCTGTGATGATTTCTATTGATGATCTACCATTGACGATGAGCGTGGTGACTTAGATGATCAAAGCGGTCCACGCCACAGGCCTCGAACGGATCGAACTGGAACGCTTGCGCGACCACATCGGTCGTCTGTTTGCCGCGCTGCAGGAAGCGACGGAGGCCGATATCCCGCCCGCGCCGGGGGAATGGTCGCCCCCCGTTGATCTGTGCGAGGCGGACGGCGCCATCATCGTGAGAGTTGAATTGCCGGGCGTGCGCGCCGAGCAGATCCGGATCGGGCTCTCGAACACGCACCTGCGCGTCCGCGGCGAGAAGAAAAAGCGTGTGCCGCGCACGCACGTGATCTCGCATCTCTGTTCCGAGCGCAGTTACGGGAATTTCAGCCGCATCGTGCCGCTGCGCTGGACGATCAGTACCCGGGAGGCGACTGCCGAGCTATCGAACGGTGTGCTGACCGTCCACCTTCCGAAGCGCAAAGACCGCCGTGGGGCGGAGTTTAGAGTTCCAATCAAAGAGAAGGATGAACACTGAGCGCCGCAACGATGAGTAAAATCCGGGTGCTTTGATTCATCGTTGCGGCGCTCATCAATCATCATTACCGATTATGGCTAACATCATCAACACAGACATTACAGAAGGTCTCGAAGCAGCAGGCGGCGAGCAGCAGTTGCAAATCCCGAATGAGCTCCCCGTGCTGCCGTTGCGTGATATTGTGATCTACCCTTTCATGATCGTGCCGCTCTTCGTCTCGCGCGAAAAGTCGATCCGCGCGGTTGACGAAGCGCTCGGCGAGAACCGCATGATCCTGCTGGCTTCGCAGAAGGATCTTGATAAGGAAGAGCCGGCGGGCGAGGACCTCTACGGTATCGGGACGGTGGCCGTCATCATGCGCATGCTCAAGCTGCCGGACGGCCGCATACGTATACTCGTCCAAGGGCTGGCGCGTGCCGCGCTCGACGCCGTCGAAACGGGCGGCGAGTACTTGCGGGCGCGTCTACACGCCGTACAGGAGCCGCCCGCGCCGGAGCGTTCGCTTGAAGTCGAGGCCCTGATACGCAACGTGCGCGCTTCGATGGAAAAAGCGGCGAACCTCGGGAAAAACATCTCGCCCGAAGTAATGGCGATTATCGCCAACCTTGACGACGCGGGGCGACTCGCCGACCTTTCCGCATCCAACCTCGAATTGAAGGTCGAAGACGCGCAATCCGTGCTCGACATTGCGGACACGACGGCCCGCCTCAGGCGCGTCAATGAGCTGCTCAACAAAGAGATCGAAGTCCTCACCGTGCAGCAGGAGATCAACACGCAGGCGCGCGCCGACATCGACCGCTCGCAGCGCGAGTTCTACCTGCGCCAGCAGATGAAGGCGATCCAGACCGAGCTCGGCGAGGGCAACGAGCTGGCCGAAGAGATCGCGCAATTCAGGGAAAAGATCGAAGCGGCAAAGATGCCGAAGCCCGCCGAAGAGGAGGCGCTCAGGCAGCTCAAGAAGCTCGAGCGGATGCACCCGGACGCGGCCGAGACGGCAACCTTGCGCAACTGGATGGAGATCATGACCGACCTCCCCTGGTCAAAAGCCTCCACGGACAATCTGGACCTGGTCAAAGCCGAGAAGATTCTCAACGAGGATCACTACGGCCTCGAAAAAGTTAAAGACCGCATCGTCGAAGCCCTCGCCGTGCGCAAGCTGAAGGAGAAGCCGAAGGGGCCAATCCTCTGCCTGGTCGGGCCGCCGGGCGTGGGTAAAACCAGCCTGGGCCGCTCGATTGCGCGCGCGCTTGATCGCAAGTTTGTGCGTTTGTCCCTCGGCGGGGTGCACGACGAGGCGGAGATTCGCGGCCACCGCCGGACTTACGTCGGGGCGATGCCCGGTCGTGTGATTCAGGCCGTCCAGCAGGCAGGCACCAATAACCCGCTCATCATGCTCGACGAGATAGATAAGGTCGGCGCAGACTTTCGCGGCGACCCGTCGTCAGCTTTGCTCGAGGTCCTTGACCCGGAGCAGAACAATAGCTTCCGGGACAACTACTTGGGCGTCACCTTCGATCTCTCGAACGTGATGTTTATGACGACGGCGAACATCCTTGACACGATTCAGCCGGCCTTGCGCGACCGGATGGAAGTGATACGCCTGGCCGGTTATACAGAAGAGGAGAAACGCGAGATCGCGCGTCGCCACCTTTTGCCAAAGCAGATGGAAGAGAACGGGATCACGGTGCGCAACCTTCATATCTCAAAGACCGCGTTGACCGCGATCATCCAGCAGTATACGCAGGAGGCCGGACTCCGGCAGCTGGAGCGGGAGATCGGCACGATCTGTCGCAAGGTGGCGCGCCGCATCGCGGAAGGGAACGCGGCCACCGTGCGCATCTCGCTAAAAAACCTTCATGAGTTTCTTGGCGCGCCCAAGATCATCCCGGACGAAGTCCTCAAGAAGGACCAGGTCGGTGTGGCCACGGGGCTGGCGTGGACGGCTGTCGGGGGTGACGTGCTCTTCATCGAAGCCCTGCGGATGAAGGGCAAAGGTAACCTCGTGCTGACGGGCCAACTCGGCGAGGTGATGCGCGAGTCGGCGCAGGCGGCTTATTCCTACGCCAAATCGCGCGCCAAGGAGTTGGAGATCAACGAAGAGGATTTCAACACCTACGATCTGCATATACACATTCCCGAAGGCGCCATCCCCAAAGACGGGCCCTCGGCGGGGATCACACTGGCGACGGCCATGGTCTCGGCGCTCTCGCAGCGCCCCGTACGTAAAGACGTCGCGATGACCGGCGAGATCACGCTCCGCGGGAATGTCCTGCCCGTCGGCGGAATCAAGGAAAAGGTACTGGCCGCGCGTCGCGCGCGCGTGACCACGATCATTCTGCCGCAGCAGAACCGGCGCGACATGGACGAGGTTCCGAAAGAGCCTTTTAAGGACGTCCGGTTTGTCTTTGTGGACAACGTGAGACAGGTTTTTCGCGAAGCGTTGAAGGACAAGATTGTGCCGCCCGTGACCGCGGGCGCCAGGCCCGCGCGGGTGCCGCAGGCCGCTTCCAGCAGGACGCTCTGAAAAGTTGGCCAACCAGAGCGGTCTCAATATTTAGCGGCCCGGTATTTTTCTTAAAAAGCGGCGCAACCCGGCGTCCCTCGCGAGCATCTTTATTAGCCGAGGCGAAGCGGATTTTGGTGGAAAAACTCACCGTTTCGCCTTATCTTTTATTGTGGGGGCGGTTTGACACCTCACAAAACCGTGTGATAACCTCCGCGACCGGAAATATGGCTCCTCTTCGCGCCAGAGCCATCCGGGCGGGGCCAATCTTACAAGGAACTTATTTTTACCCCTCGCGCTGTAACTGTGGATGCCGCTCGTGCGACCCCGGACGGGTCGCCGTCGTGGATTCGCCAAAAACCCTCGTGAAGGAGAATAACGATTGATGAGAACGAGCTTCCCCCGTTTTGTCGCCCGCGCCGCCCTGTTGGCCGCGCTGGCCGCCCCTGCCGCCAGCACTCACGCACAGATCCCCGCCAGCTCATCGTTGCGCAACACGCCCAACGAAGTTGAGCGGGCTGACCCGCGTATTTCGCAGATTATTGCCAGGGCCGAAGACCACTTCAAACGGGGCAAGTTAAATCTCGACGACAACAAGCGCGAGCAGGCGCGTGACGAATTCGATAAAGCGGTCGATACGATCCTCGAATCAGGTTTGGACGTCCGCGCCAGCCAGCACCTGCAAGCCTACTACCTGCAGCTCATCGAGCGCATCTACCGCGAGGAGGTCCCGGCCACGCAACCCGCCCCGCAGACGGTCAATACGACGCTGGTCGCGCAAAATACCCAGGAGCCATCCGGCAGCAAACGGGAAGGTGCCAGGCCGTCTCCGCCGCCACAGGTCGGCTTCCGCGAGCAGAAATTCGAGCCATCGCCGCTCGACGAGCTCAGCAAGCTGGTGCTCACGCCCGAAGAGCAGAACGTCTCGCCGGAGGATGTGGCCGAGCTGGAACGCACCAAGAGATCGGTCAACTTCGGCTTCGATTCAAACCCGCTGATCCAGCAATTTATCAACTATTACCAGGGCCGTGGGCGCATGACGATGGAGACGGGTCTGCGCCGCGCGGGACGATTCATGAAGATGGCGCGCAGGATTTTCAGAGAAGAGGGTGTGCCCGAAGACCTCATCTGGCTCGGCCAGGTGGAGAGTGCGTGGCGTCCCACCGCATTCTCCTACGCGGCCGCCTCGGGACTCTGGCAATTCGTTCCCAGCACCGGCCGCGACTTCGGCCTGCGGCAGACGGCGTGGATTGACGAGCGCAACAGCTTCGAAAAGGCGACTCACGCCTCGGCCCGCTACCTGAAATCTCTGGCCGCCCGCTACAACGGCAACTGGGAACTGGCGATGGCCGCTTATAACACGGGCCCGCTCAACGTTGACCGCGCCATCGCGCGTGCGGGGGAGGCCAGCTTCTGGAAGATCTATCCGTTCGTCGCCCAGCAGACACGCAACTATGTGCCGAATATTCTGGCGACGATCCTGGTGGCGAAGAACCCTGAAAAGTACGGCTTCAGCACCGTCCGGCCGGAGCCCCCCGTGGCTTACGATGTCGTGCGAGTGCCGACCCCGACCAGCCTGCAATTGATCGCGGATATGACCGACACGAGCGTCGATTATATCCGCAGCATTAATCCCGAGTTGCGGCGCGACGTCACGCCCCGCGGCGAAGCTTATGACGTGCGCGTGCCGGCCGGCAAAGCGAAGCAGTTCGCCGCCCTCCTGAAGCGCGTTCCCGGTGATCTTCGCGACTCGGTGCGTGTTGTTTCTGTCGCCCCCGGCGAAGGCCTGCAGGAAGTCGCTAACCGCACGGGAATCGGCCTGGCCCAGCTTCAGGCCGTCAACGGAGGTGTGGACGCAAAAGCTATTGGCGGTAAGGTCATCGTGCCAAATCGGAATGTGAGGCTTATCTCCTACGTCAGGCCGAAGCCGGGCGCGCCGGCAACCGACACTGGTCCGGTTAAGGTGCGGGCCAGCGCCGGCGATACGGTCGGCAAAATCGCCGAGCGTTATCATGTCTCTCCGGTCGAGGTCGCGCGGTTGAACGGCAAGACGCCCGATGAGCAGTTGCAGCCCGGTCAGGAGGTGACACTCCCGCCCACGGCTGTGGTGCGGGCGCCCGCGCGCCGGGCCCCGGTCTCGCGCCATCACAGGCGGTAAAGCAAAACGGGCCTCCGCTTTGGCGGGAGGGGTGCAAAAATAAGGAACGAGCGCGCTTTTTAAAGATAATTTGAAAGCGCGCTCAAATTCTTTTCCCTAAAATATCACGGCGGCTCTCCCAATCCCTTGCGGTTCTTTTCCTTTGGAGCGACCCCCTATGCTCTTCCGCACTCAATCGGCTGCCGTTTATGGCATTGACGCAGACCTCGTCGATATTGAGGTCGATTTAACGCCCACCCGCGGCGAGGCCGACTCGCCATCCTCTGTGACCATCGTCGGCCTGCCGGACGCCGCCGTGCGCGAATCGCGCGAGCGTATTCGAGCGGCCATCGCCAACTGCGCCTTCTTTTTCCCTTTCCACAAAACAACCATCAACCTTGCGCCGGCGGACGTGCGCAAAGAGGGCTCGAGTTTTGACCTGCCGATCGCGCTGGGCATTTTGGGTGCGAATGGTGATCTCGGTGAGATTGAAAACCTGACCGACGTGCTCTCGGTCGGCGAATTATCGCTTGACGGGCGTGTACGCGCGATCAAAGGCGCGTTGCCGATCGCTGTTCGGGCGCGCGAGGCGGCGATCAAACACCTGCTCCTGCCGGAAGAGAATGCCAAAGAGGCGGCGGTCGTCGGGGGTGTGGATGTTTACCCGGTCACAGACCTGCGCCGCGCGGTCGAGCTGATCGCCGCGCTCCGCTCGTCCGCCCCGCCGGTGCCGCTCAGCCGGGGCACGCCCGTATCCCCTGGCGAGGTCTTTCTCGTGCAGCGCCTTGACGCGCGTGATGTGATCCGAGAGCGGCGCGGCGACTGACGAGGGGAGGACGGTAACCCTGTCTTTGCCGCCCTTGCCGGCCCGGACCGTGATCTGGCGATAGGCGAAGTCGATGTCCTTAACTCTGAGTGTGCAGCACTCGGTCAGGCGAAGCCCCGACCCGTAGAGCAGTGAAGCCATCAGCCAGTAGGTGCCGGTCAGGTGTGCGAGCACGGAGCGGGCCTCCGCCAGTGAGAGCACTACGGGGACGTGGCGTGAGCGGGGCGCGCGCTTGAACTCAGCGAGCCAGGGTAGTTGAAGCGTGAGGACGTCGCGGTAGAGGAATAGGATGGCGGAGAGTGCCTGATTCTGAGTCGAGGCAGCCACATGCTTGTCGGTGGCGAGGTAAGAAAGGTAGGCGGTGACCTCCTCGCAGCCGAGTTCTGCGGGGTGGCGCAGGCCGTGAAATATGACCTCGTGGACCTGCCCACTGGCAAACTTACGATTACACCTATAATGCACTCGACCGGACGCGAATCAGAGTGAGCCCGACAGTCAGAATCATGCGCGCCGGTCAGTTCGGCGTTCGGCGGCTTCGCTTTCCAGATGGATTATGCCCAGGCGAATCTATATCTCCTGTGACTTCGATGAGCGCAATTTGCCTCAGGTAAAATCCCTCTGCGGCTTCCTCCAGGAATCAGGATGCGTCATTGAGTTCTCGCCTCAACCTGGGGCCTCGAGCTTTTACCGTAACATCGAGGAGGCAATTGATCGCTGCGATGTTTTTGTCTCAATTCTCGGTCGTGGTCATCGTTCCAGCACATGGTTGGCTCATGAACTTCATTACGCGTCCACGCTCAGCAGAGTGCGATTTGATCCGAGACCGCGGTTGTTTGGGATCAGGATCGGTGAATGGGAGCAGCCGAACATTACCAAGCATGTTTCTCTGGAGTGGTTGGATGGGAGTGCTAAGTCAAACAGGCTCTTACTTGAAGATTTGCCTCATAGGGCATAGGGCGTCTTGAGTGCAAAATAGGGGATACGCCTCCGAACAAGGGATAGAGCCGACCGCGAAACAGCACACCTCTGATCGAGAACTTGTTGCTCTCGCAGTTGTGCGCGGCGGCTCATCCCGGCGTTATGTGGCATTCTTATTCTAGGAGGCAAATGAAATCAGCTCGTAGCATTCTGGTGCTTGCCTTTGCTGGCCTGGTTCTGACGGCGGCTGCATCTCTTGACCCTGCACGTAGCCACGATCAATCCGACGATGGCCTCCTCAACCGCAGGGCCAGAGTCGAGCGCCAAGACTCCATCCCCACGTCCATCGCCTTCCTCCGCTTAATATCAGGGCTGCCGGGCGGCCTCGTCCTGATCCCCGACCGCTTGGAAGAGACCCGCCTCGACTTCCCCTCCTCAGGTGAGACGTTGCGCGATGTGCTCGATTCGCTCGTCGCGACCGATCCCGAGTATCGCTGGCGAGTGGTCGGTGGAGTCATCAACCTTACCCCTATTGCTTACGAGACCCCGCTGCTCGACACGCAGATCGCCGAGTTCAAAGTTGAGAAGGAGACGGTGGTGGAGGCATTGGATAAACTGCTCTCTGCACCAGAAGTGAAGAGCCGTGCCGCAACGTTGGGCCTGACAAGGTGTCAATCGATCCTCGTCGGACTCAGCGGTAGCCAATGGAGTGAAGATAGATTTAGCCTCTCTCGAGAGGGGGCGACGTTACGTGAGAATCTCAACGCCATTGTACATGCGCAGGGGCATGCGGTGTGGTGTTACCGGGAGATTTACGTACCTGAGGAGAGGAGGAGGTACTACCGGATTGAGTATCTTGCCAGGTAAATCTCCCGGTCATCCACTGCCACATAACAAAGGATGCACCAGACGCGAAACAGTGTTGAGTGATCCTCTGTGTCTTTCGTCGCGCTGGTGATCCAATCGTTATACCTCTTCATTATGGCGAAACTTATCCGTTGGCAGACGCCCTTTACTGAAGCCGAATTCCCGTCCGTCGGTTTGCTGATTACGCCGAAGAATGACGGGACGGACATCCTCAGAGCCGTGGTCGCGCCCGGCGGCTTGGATGCATACCCGAAATACCTAGTGACGTTCGGCGAGGTCGTCGCCTTCACCTCTTTTGAAGAGGCCCAATGCCCGAAAAGGGATTTCGACTCCGCAGAAATCGAGGAGAGGAATCTTTGCGCCTATCAGTATCTTGATTCGCCATGGCTAAAGTCATACGCTGGATGGGAATATTTTTTCGCCCCGAAGCCGGGCGTCCCCTTTTCACACTATTTGATTTTCGGCGGGGACAATAACATCGAGGTTATTACGCCTAATGTGCCGACGGTCGAGGTGGTGAAAGAAAAAACCGTACTGAAGATCGAGTACGAGGTATAACTGCTATATGAAAGGGTGCGTGCGCCACGAAGCACGACGGTGGAATGAGTGA
>CAYLJO010000069.1:21108-27639 GCA_964383905.1 uncultured Blastocatellaceae bacterium | reverse complement strand
CTAAGGATCAAGTACAAAGTTTCGCCAGCCCGGTCGAATTCATGAGAGGAAGTGATTTGCCATATGCGGAAACTTACAAGCCTGGGTTTTTTACTTCTCTCAGCCCTTTTTTCAACCCTCCACGTCAACGCTAATCCCCGGCCAGGGAATACGGTAAACTTTGGCAAAGACTGGCGATTCCACTTAGGGGATACGGCTCATGGTGAGGACTCGGGCCTGGATGATTCCCAATGGCGAAGATTAAATTTGCCTCACGATTGGAGCATTGAAGGTGAATTCAGCGAAAAGAATCCGGCGACTCCCGGCGGGGGCGCGCTGCCGGGCGGGGTCGGGTGGTACCGTAAAACCTTTACCCTTCCCGCCTCCGCTAAGAACCGGTCGGTCTTCATCGACTTCGACGGGGTTTATCGCAACAGCGAGGTATGGATCAACGGCCATTACCTGGGGAAACGGCCTTACGGCTACATCTCCTTCCAGTATGAGTTATCGCCATACCTGAATTACGGAGATCAGAACAATGTGATTGCCGTCAAAGTAGACAATTCCCAACAGCCCAACTCGCGTTGGTATTCCGGTTCGGGCATCTACCGGAACGTCTGGCTGACGATGACGGACAAAGTTTTCGTAGACCATTGGGGGACCGTCATCACGACACCCGATGTGAGCGATCAGTCCGCCAAAATAAGTATCAAGACCAAGGTGCGGAATGAGTCAAAAGAAGATCGGCCGGTCACTTTGAAGACGATCGTTTATAACGCCGCCGGTAAGGAAGTAGCGCGGGTAGCGTCTAAAGATGTCGTGCCCAGGGATTCCGTCATCGAAATCAGTCAGGAGCTGACGGTAAACCGGCCCGTCTTGTGGTCGCTTGAGAACCCGCACCTGTACAGGGCGGTCTCCGAAGTGGAATCCGGCGTTAAGATGCTTGACCGCTACGAAACACCCTTCGGAGTCCGCTCTTTTGTCTTCGACAGGGAGAAAGGCTTCCTGCTGAACGGGAAGCCCACGAAGATCAAAGGCGTTTGCGACCACCACGATCTCGGCAGCCTGGGGGCGGCCGTTAATCGCCGCGCGCTGGAACGCCAGCTTGAGATCCTGAAAGAGATGGGCGCAAACGGCATCCGCACGTCCCACAATCCTCCCGCCCCCGAGCTACTCGAATTGTGCGACCGTGTGGGCTTCATCGTAATGGATGAGGCTTTTGATATGTGGAAGAAGAAGAAGACCGATTTCGATTACCACCTCGATTGGGACCAGTGGCACAGGCGCGACCTGGAAGACATGGTACTGCGCGACAGGAACCACCCGAGTATTTTCATCTGGAGTATTGGCAATGAGATACCTGAGCAGGGGGACAGCACGGGGGTCACAATCGCCAGAGAATTGGCCGGTATCATTAAAAGCCTCGATCAGACCCGCCCCGTCACTTCCGCCTGCAATGAGCCTAATCCACGGAACAATATTATCAAATCGGGCGCGCTCGATTTAATCGGCTACAACTATCACCAGCAGGAGTTTCCCAACTTTCATAAAATCTTTCCGGGTCAGACGTTTATTGCTACCGAGACCACCTCGGCTCTGGCCACGAGGGGCAGCTACGATATGCCGTCCGACGTCATTCGCCGTTGGCCGACCAGATGGGATCAACCCTTTCAGGAAGGGAACCCGGATTATTCCTGCTCATCGTATGACAACTGTAGCGCCCCCTGGGGCTCAACCCATGAAGAGACATGGAAGGTGGTGAAGAAATACGATTTCCTTTCGGGCATGTATATCTGGACGGGATTTGATTACCTGGGGGAGCCCACGCCCTACTGGTGGCCGGCCCGCAGCTCGTATTTCGGGATCATCGACCTGGCCGGTTTCCCGAAGGACGCTTACTACATGTACCAGAGTGAGTGGACCGGTAAACCTGTCCTGCACCTTTTCCCGCACTGGAACTGGCGGAAAGGCGAAACAGTCGACGTCTGGGCGTATTTCAACACGGACGAGGTGGAGTTGTTTCTAAACGGCCAATCACTGGGCGCGAAACGGAAGTCGGGCGATGAGTTGCACGTCGTGTGGCGCATACCTTACGAGCCGGGTACGCTCAGAGCCGTCGGCCGCAACCATAGCAAGGAAGTGCTGACTCAAGAAGTGCGCACCGCCGGGAAACCCACCAGAATCATCTTAACCCCCGACCGTAAAGTGATGAGAGCCGACGGCGACGACCTCTCTTTCGTCACGGTGAAGGTCGTTGACGAGAATGGCACTGTGGTGCCGCATGCCGATAATCTGATTAAGTTCCGGCTAGCGGGCGAAGGTCTGATTGCCGGGGTGGATAACGGGAGCCCCATCAGCCACGAGCCGTTCAAGGCCGATTCACGGAAAGCATTCAACGGAATGTGCCTGGCCATCATTCAGTCGAAGGGGAGAGCCGGGAGGCTGACTTTAAGAGCTACCTCCGAGGGGTTGAAAGGCGACCAGGTGGCGATCGAGGCAAAGTAAATACATCAAAGAGGTCGTGACAGGTCATTTTGTGGTGACCCGATAGGTCACCGAGATCCCGGAGAAAGAGGGCGCACCGTGAGTTCAAAGTTAGGCACGCATATAGAATTGAAGGCGCGCCTTCGCATTTCGCTCGCGCTGGCATTGTCGTTACTTTCGCCCGTGCGGTTTACGGCCCAGTCGGGTTACCAGCCGAGTCCCGCCAACCTCGAAGCCAGGCGCTGGTTTCAGGATGCCAAGTTCGGGCTTTTCATTCACTGGGGTGTGTACAGCGTCCTGGGTGATGGCGAGTGGGTCATGAATAACAAAAAGATCCGGATCACTGAATACGAAAAGCTGCCGGCTCAATTTAACCCGACAGAATTTGATCCGGCGGAGTGGGTTGCGCTGGCGAAGGACGCCGGGATGAAGTACATCACCATCACGAGCAAGCACCATGATGGCTTCGCAATGTTTGATTCAAAAGTTTCGGATTGGGATATCGTGGATCGGACGCCCTATAAGCGCGACGTGCTGAAGATGCTCGCCGACGAGTGCCATCAGCAGGGGATCAAGCTCTTCTTCTACTATTCTCAGTTGGACTGGCACCACCCGGACTATTTCCCCAGAGGAAACACGGGCCGTGACGCCGGGCGCCCCGAAAATGGCGACTGGAACAGGTATTTGGATTACATGGACGCACAACTCAGGGAGCTATTCACCCGCTACGGCGAGGTTGGCGGTGTCTGGTTCGACGGGATGTGGGACCGCCCAAATGCCGACTGGCGCTTGAACCGTACTTACCGGATGATCCACACTCTTCAGTCGCAGGCGCTGATTATATCTAACCACCACCACCGCCCCTTCCCGGGGGAAGATATTCAGACGTTCGAGAAAGACTTGCCCGGCAGGAACACAGCCGGCTTTAACCAGACCGGGATCAGCGATTTGCCGCTCGAGACAAGCGAGACAATGAATAATTCATGGGGATTCAACATCGCTGACACCAAATACAAGAGCACCCGCGAGCTGATTCAATATCTCGTCCGTGCGGCCGGGAACAACGCAAACTTTCTCTTGAACGTCGGGCCAATGCCGAACGGCAAGATTCAGCCGGAGTTTGTCAGCCGCCTGCGCGAGGTGGGCCAATGGCTAAGGCAGAACGGCGAAGCCATCTACGGGACACGTGGCGGCCCCGTCGCCCCCCGCAACTGGGGCGTGACGACGCAGAAGGGTAAGACGGTCTACGTGCATATTCTTGACTGGCAGGATCCTGTGCTGTCCTTACCGCATTTGTCGCGGCGCATCCTTCAAGCGCGGCTAATTAAAGACGGCAGCAAAGTAGAATATGCCGAGAACGACTTTGGCCTTCTGCTGAAGGTCCCACAGCGTCCGTCGGATGAGTTCGATACGATTATCGCGCTCGACGTCGCTAATTAAATCGAACAAACCGACGTCCGGATATTCAATCCGTCGAGTGCCGGTTCGCAGGCACTTCACCATAGATGACTAGCGAGGACGCGGAGGAAAACCAGAAACCACATGAAGACTCATCAATCTATCTTGCCCGCGCTAATTTTAACTTATGCCTTGGGTGTCATGGCACAGGAAACGGCGCCGACTGCCGCCACAACGCTGCAGCACAACCTGATGCCGGTGCCTGCCGCGGTGCAGTTTCAGCCGGGACGTCTGACGATTAACGGCGCTTTCAAGGTGGCGGTCAAAGGTTATTCGGATGCCCGGCTGCAAGCAGGTATCGACCGCGTGGTCAAGCGACTTGAGGGGCGAACCGGCCTGGAGTTTGCTGCAGTCCGGTCGACCGACGAGAGCGGCGCGAGTTTTGTCATCGAGTGTCAAAGCGCCGGCCAAGCTATTCCGTCCGTCGATGAAGACGAGAGCTACCGGCTTGAGGTCTCCGATAAACGGGCGAGGCTTACGGCTCCGACGGTGGTCGGAGTGCTACGCGGCCTGGAAACCTTTCTGCAACTGGTGGACGGCGACCGCAGCGGCTACTACCTCCCGCTCGTCCAGATACAAGATAAGCCGCGCTTTCCCTGGCGCGGTTTGCTGATCGATTCCTGCCGGCACTTTGAGCCGGTCGAAGTGATCAAGCGCAATCTTGACGGCATGGCGGCGGTCAAGCTGAACGTCTTTCATTGGCACCTCACAGAAAATCAGGGTTTCCGCATCGAGAGTCGCCGGTACCCGAAGCTTCATCAGATGGGCTCGGACGGGCTTTACTACACTCAGGACCAGGCCCGCGAAATTATCGAATACGCGCGCGAGCGTGGCATCCGGGTCGTCCCCGAGTTTGACATGCCGGGTCACACGACGGCCTGGTTTGTGGGGCACCCGGAGCTTGCGAGCGCTCCCGGTCCGTATCAGATCGAGCGCCGGTACGGCATCTTCGATCCGGCGATTGATCCCACGCGTGAAGAGGTCTACAAGCTCATCGACGGTTTTTTGGGCGAGATGGCCGCGCTCTTCCCCGACGCTTATATGCACATCGGCGGGGACGAGGTTAATGGCAAGCAGTGGAATCAGAATCCTCGGATACAAGCCTTCATGAAGGAGAAGGGGCTGAAGGATAACCACGCGCTGCAAGCCTATTTTAACCAGCGGCTTTCGAAGATTCTACAAAAGCACGGTAAGAAGATGGTGGGATGGGACGAGGTGCTGCACCCGGACCTCCCCAAGAATATCGTGGTCCAATCGTGGCGCGGGCAGGACAGCTTGGCCGAGGCCGCAAAGCAGGGGTACAACGGTATACTTTCGTCCGGCTATTATCTCGACCTCATGCAGACGACGGCACAGCACTACGCTGTTGATCCGGTTGCCGCGGACAAAAATCTCGGCGAGAAAGAGGTTGCGCGCATCCTCGGCGGTGAGGCCTGTATGTGGAGTGAATACGTGAGCCCGGAGACTATTGACTCGCGGATCTGGCCGCGCCTGGCCGCCATCGCCGAGCGGCTCTGGTCGCCGCGCTCAGTCACGGACGTTAATGACATGTACAGGCGGCTGGCCGTCGAGAGCATTCGTCTCGAAGAATTGGGGCTGACACACAATACTTACCAGGGGAAGATGCTGCGGCGCCTGACCGAAGGCGCCGACACGCGCTCGCTTCAAATGCTCGTTGATGTGGTGGAACCGGTTAAGTTCTACAAGCGCTCTGAGCTTCAACCCATTACACAGATGACTCCGCTGACACACCTGGTTGATGCGGCACACGCGGATAGTACAACGGCCCGACAGTTCACCGCGATGGTTGACGACCTGCTCTCTGATGCCCCGCGTTTTCGTGCTCATCATGATCGCCTGTTACATCTTTTGACTGAGTGGCGCGATACCCGGCCTGCTCTCGACGTGTTGATCGACCAGTCTCCGGTCTTGCGGGAAGCCGCGCCGCTCGCCAGGGATCTGTCCGATGCCGGGACAACGGGGCTTGAAGCGCTCGAATACCTGTCAGCCGGTGTGGCACCGCCCCCCCAATGGCGTGAGGCGAAGCTCGCGTCGCTCGAGCAGGCGGCTCAGCCAAAAGCAGCGGTCGAGATCGCGGTGATCCCCGCGCTCAAGCAACTGGTCATCGCGGCCGCCGAGGCGTCACAACTCAAATCCATGGCGCCCGTCGAATGGAAGAGGCGAGTCACAGCGCTGGCGAGCCCGGCAAAGTAATCTTAGGAGACGCCTTGACGGCGCCGCGCAACAGATTTTCGCAAGTTTAGGTCAGCACGCTTAAATTATTGCTCGAAGCTATCTCCGAGCGTATGGTGTTCTCTTGTGAAAGTAACTTCTTAGAAGGAGGCTGGTCATGGAGAGCTACCGGGGCCGATCGGATATAAACGTCGTCTGTTATCTTGCCGCGGCTCTTTCTCTGTTGATGATCACAGCCAGCACGGGCCTGGCCCAGGGAGCCCCCCCACCTGCCGCCGCTGCGCCTGTCTTCTCAGACCCGAAAGGTCAAATGCATCAAATGCAAGACCGGGAAGCATTGCTCAGGGGCGTTGAATTGAAAGCGGCCGCGGAGAAGCAAAGCCAGGGGCAGATTGCCGCGGCGGTTGAGCAAATAAA
>CAYLJO010000069.1:3296-21008 GCA_964383905.1 uncultured Blastocatellaceae bacterium | reverse complement strand
AATTTATTGGTCGACTGTGGGTGAGGCCTTACTCTACCGAAGAACTCATTTTCAGCGTCGTATCGGACAGTCAGCGCCACCAAATGTTCTCAAATTCTCGATCGATCGGAGACGTTTCGAGAGCCAACTAGGGCTTTGCCGCCTGGGCTACACCCTCTTTGAGGGTAATGTATTGATTAATACTTACATTCTTCAGATGGCTGACCTGTCCGCTGGGCCATTTGACTACAACTTCATTCACTTTTGGATTTGTTCCTAGGCCGAACAGCAGGCGCAAATCGGAGGCAGAGCAGTAGCTGGTGCCCCCCATGAGTTGTTTGGTTCGATGCAAGGCTCCGGCCGTCACAGTCACCTTGGCCCCGATGCCGTCACGATTACTTTTAGTCCCGATAAGCTTGACGCCCAGCCAATGATTTCTATTTCCTCCGTCGTTACGCAGGAGCACGGGCGGTTCTCCAGAATTCATCAGGAGCAGATCTGGATCGCCATCGTTGTCGAAGTCGCCTACCGCGAGACCCCGCCCCACATGGAGTCTCTTGAGCGCTTCCCCGTGTTCGGCCGCCACTTCGCGGAACTCCTTGCCGGTATTTTCAAATAAAAATGGGCGTTCGGCATAGGTTGTTCCGGGAACGAGTTTGTTGACCGGCTCGAATGGGTGGCCGTTGAGGACAAAGAGATCAACCAGCCCATCGTTGTTGTAGTCAAAAAAGCGTGAGCCAAAGCCGCTCATCGGAAGACTGATGGTCCCCAGACCCATTTTATACGTCGTTTCGGTGAACATTCCGTCGCCGTCATTATGGAAGAAGGCGTTGCCCTGTCCCGGGAAGTTGGCCACAAAAATATCGGGATAGCCGTTGCCGCCTATATCTTCCGCGTCAGTGCCCATGCCGCCGCGGGCGGCGCCGTTCGGGTCCAACGCGACGCCCGCCTCCAGCGCCACTTCTGAAAAGGTCCCGTTGCCGTTATTGCGGAAAAGGAAATACGGGCTGGAATCGTTGGCCTGAAAAATGTCCATCCGCCCGTCGTTATTGTAGTCAAGTGCGATGACTCCCAGCCCTTTGCCTATCGAGTTGGCGATCCCGGCCTTCTCGCTGACGTCAGTAAATGTGCCGTCATGATTATTGTGGTAGAGCACGCTCGAAGACCCCTTGAACTGGGAGATCGAGCAGTACGGCCGGCCCTCGAAAAATTGGCAGGGGACTTTTCCGTCCGGGTCAAACCTCAGGTAGTTGCAGACGTAGAGGTCAAGGTAGCCGTCGTTGTCGTAATCGAAGAAGGCCGCGCTAGTGCCCCACTGCTTGTTGTTGACTCCGGCCTGCACAGTCACGTCCGTAAAAGTTCCGTCCCCGTTGTTCCGGTAGAGCTTGCTCGCTCCGTACCCCGTAATGTAAAGGTCGGGCCAGCCGTCGTTGTTGTAATCCCCGACAGCCATTCCCATGCCGATCATGCTGTTGGCAATACCGGCGCTCTCCGTCACGTCGGTAAAAGTTCCGTCCCCGTTGTTTCTGTAGAGAACATCCCTCAGTTTAACGTTCGGGTCGGGTTGGGGCGTTTGAGAGTAGCAGACGAGATATATGTCCAGGAGGCCATCGCCGTTATAATCGATGAAACCGCCGCCGCCCCCCATCGTCTCGATCAGGTATCTTGCGCCCGGGGCAAGAGTTTTGATGCCCCAGTTGATACCCGCCGATTTTGTGACGTCGACGAACTCCACCGGCGTTGAGCTTTTCTGTGTCGCTCTTATGGAACGGCCCGGTCCGGGGAAAGGCGCGGAGAGGCATAAGGCCAGTATAATAAGTAGAACTATAACGAGCTTCATACGCATGCTGAGATTTTCTTCATCAGCACAATCCACGCGCGGGAAGAATTTCCAAGGAAGCCGTCGGGGCCGGCCTGTCAGCCTTCCGGCCGGAAGGCTGATGTGTACTTCAAAGTGTTATCGTGGGTCCGGAGCTGCGGGTATCGCCGCATCGCCCTCTTTTGCCCGTATCCTTTGTTCGTTCTTCAGCTTTTCAACGGTGGCCATCTCTTCCTGCGACCGCCGTTGTTCCTTGAGCCGGGCGTACAGCATCGCGAGCTGATAGTGCGCCTTAGGCTCATCGGGGTTCAACTTAATTGCCAGCTCGAGCTCTTGCCGGGCACGCGGATAATTCTTCAGCTTCAGATAACTTGAACCGAGAGCAATGTGTGCGAAGTCATACGAAGGAGATAGCTGCACGGCCTTTTCGAGGAACTCGAGAGCTCGTTGATCTTCGTTGAGGTCCTGTGCGATGAGCCCTAAATAATAGTAGGCTTCCGGCATGCCCTTATCTGTCTTGATGCTCCTCTCAAGCCAATCGCGTGCTTCCGTGTATTTCCTCTGCTTCATCAAAATATAGCCAAGATGCAGCTGTCCCTGAGCGCTGTTGGGCTGAAGCCTGAGAAGTCGCCGGAAAGCCTGCTCGGCCTCGACGAGATCCGGTTTTTTGTTTGTGAGCCAGACGACGCCTAAAACGAAGAGGTAGGAGGGCTCTTCGGGCCTCAACTCGAGGGCCTTTTTAATCGCCACCATGGCTTCGCCGTTGAGGCCCGACTTCAGAGCAGTCAAAGCAAACATATAAAGAAGGTCCGGCGAGTCGGACACCTGACCCTTGGCGCGTGATAAATAGAGCAATGCGGTTTTAGCGTCTCCTTTGGCTTGAGAAATCCGAGCCAGGCCGAGGAGCACGGCCGCCGAATCACTCTGCTCATTGAGCGCCAGAAGATAGCTCTCCTCGCCCTTTTCCAAATTGCCTTTCTTTAAGTAGGCGTCGCCGAGCAGGGTAAGTAAGGCCGCCGAAAGAGGGCGCGATTGCTTCACCTTCTCAATCAAGCTGATGCACTCGTCAACGTGGTTCTGAGCGAGTAACAGCGAGGCAAGTTTGCTGCTCGCATCAGAGTTATTTGGATCCAGGCGCAGTACTTCTTTTAATTGCGAGATCGTTTTTTCCGGCATCCCCTCAAGCACGTAAAGGTAGGCCAGATTCATACGTGCCGAGACAAGCTGATCATTGATCCGCACGGCGCGCGTGAAGAGTATTTCCGCCTCATTCAGCCTCCCTTGCTTGGCGCGAATTGTTCCGAGCAGGTTGAACGCTTCCGCTTCATTCGGCGCGACCTTCAGAATGCTGTCCAGCTGCTGCTCCGCCTCCCTGATCCGACCGTCACGGATTAGTGATGCCGCATTCTCAAGTCGCCTGATGAGGCTATTGTTCTGCGCTCGCGCGCTCATCGGGGTGAGAAGAGCTAAGAGTAGCGTGAGGGCCGCCGCAAATTGATTTACTGTTGGGACGGCCCTCTTAAAACGACAGCAGCCGAAGTCGTACCCTCTCCGACCACAGCCTGTAGAACGCAGGTGATTCATGCATCGCCTCATTGTGTAATGACGAATGACTCCTCTTGCTTCACAAGCTTCCCTGTCACCGTATCCCTGGCTTCGATCATTGCTGTGTACTTGCCTGCCCGGAGCGGGGCCAGGCTGATGTATTTCGCAAATGCCAGGTGCGGCACCGGCTCGGCTACGGTCTCTGTCAGCTCGTAATTTATCGGCTTCACCGCCGCCTTATTGTCTTTCGTCAGACTCACGGTAACGCTAACTCTGGGCTTACCCGTCGCGGTGCTCCTCGACGCATTATACAAGTTGAAGAAGATGATCAGGTTATCCCCGGGGCGAAACTCTTTGCTGGGTGAGGGGCGAATCTGTGCCCCCCCCTGGCTCAGCACATCGCCTGATCCGTCTGCCCCGGCGAATGATTGCCTCGCCGGCTCAACGTGCCGGCTCAACACCACCGCGCTTGTCGAGAATTCGGGGCCCGCGACAGGCAAAACCAGCTTCTCTCTTCTCGCCGCCGTCTTCCCGGAGAGCCTGTCTTTGACCATTAAGTCAATGCTGTAGGTGCCTGGAGCCAGGTCCAGGTCCTGACGGAAAAAGATCTTGTCGTTGAGGATTGACTGGTACTGCTGCGCGTTGAGACTTATATCGAAACTCCCGCCCAGCCGGGAGAGGATCTTGTCCGGTGCCTCCCGGACTACGCCGAGGACGTTGAGCTGCATCTCCTGCTTATCGCCTTTGTGGTCAAAGTTCACCGCGCCGGGAGGCACCTCGACCGAAAGTGGAACGACGTAGCGGCCTTCCTTGGCCCTGAACGGACTCAGGTCCACGAACAGAGGCAAGGCGGGGTTGGCTTCGGCCGCGGCAAAGGTCGCCAGTAATCTCTTGTCTTCGGGTGAAAGGAGCACGACGTCCTCATGCGGAATCGCATAGTAGCCCGCGCGCGTTATGACGTGGGCATCGGGTCTGCGGACTTCCAACCTCAATTTGCGGAAGCCGCCGTCAAAGTTCGGGTCTGTGCTGCGATAGCCCAGGGTGTAACGGGAGTGGATTTCCTGATCGATCCGCTCCAGCCCTTTCGCAATGTCGTTGGTGCCCTTGATGAACTTCCCGCCGGTGTCGCCTGAGATTTGGTACAAAATATCCTGCTCGCGGTTCAAGCCTTCGTGACGCACGTTATCGAATTCGGTCTCCCCGCCCGCCGCCTGGATGCGCTGTTCCTGCCTGACTGCTCCGGAAACGCCGGCCAGCGGCGAGTTGGGTACCAGCGCTCCGGACTGAGGAGTCCCACCCCTCAACCCGGTCGAGTCTATGATGTAGATGGCGACGTTCGCCCTGACGGCGATGTCAATAGTGTTCTTGACCTGCCAATCGAGGACCTCGGGCGTCACAAACCCCTGCGAGAATAGCACCAGCGTCTTTTTACTTGGGACGGCGCGCAGGGCCTCGCAGATGGCGGCGAGCGCGGCGAGGATGGGCCGCGACTGTTGCAGGCTCAGTTGTGATCGGAGCTTAAGGAATTGCTGGAGGACGCGCGCCGCAAGCATCGCCTGCGCCGCTACCGGACCCCCTTGGGCTGCCGCCGGACCGGAGAGAGGCGCCCCTTCCGAGCCTCTGATCTCTTCCCTCAACCGGTCGATATTTTCCGCCAGGTCACGGTGTTCAAAGTTCTTCGACGAGGTCGAAACAGTATAAGCTCTCTCCACCGCCGCAATGAGCTTCGCCTTGTCCTGCGTGAATGGCTGTAATAGCTGCAACCCACCGGCCACCGCGAATAGCCCGACCACGTCAGTGTCAGCTACCCGCTCCCGAATGTACTTGATCGTCCCTTCCCGCACCTGCTTCAGATTTGTCAGGTCCGTCGTCTGCCCGTCCAATACCAGCGATATAATATTCCGCGGGACGCGGCGCGGTATTTGTGATTCAGCCCGGGCCAGGGCATCCGCCTGAGCCGTTTCCTTGCCGCCGTGAGGCGGGTCAAAGAACTCCACCTTCTGCCGCGCCCCGTTCTCAAATATCGTGAAATCCTCAGCCTTGAGGTCTGTGATGTACTTCCCTTTCCTGTCCCTCACCATCACGTCGATATTAACGAGATTGGATTTCACAGCGATCACTTCATCTTGATCGGGACCCTTCGGGGTCTCGTTGCCCTGCTGTGACTGGGCCTCAGGCGCCGCACAGAGGGAAAGGGTCGCGAGCAAGCCGAAGGACAAGCCCAACTTTCGCATGTTGAGAAAGGATCTGTGGCCGGACATTCTTCTCCTCCCGGAGGTTAAGCCCTCTCGAAAACCTCAATTTCAGCCCGCCTCTTGCCGCCGGCAGAATAACCTCTTTTCCGCCTCAATTATTCAAGCGTGCGAGCAATGTTAAAATTGCCTCACCCGATGGGCAGATTGCCTACCGCCGCGCGAGCCTTTTGAAATCTTTCTGCTCGATGATACCTTGACCTTCTTTAACCGTCAGAATCTTGTTCACATTCGCATTAGTGATCTTGTCGACCACGCCGCTGGGCCAGCGGATTTCGATCAGGTCTATTAGGGTTCGCTTCTCGAGGCCGAAATGCAGCCGCAGATCACTGTGCGAGAGGTAGCTTCCACCGCTCCGGACCTCGTCTATTTGCTTTAAATCTCCGGAGACAATTTTAACCCGCGCCCCGATCCCGTCGCGGTTGCTTTTTACGCCGACGGTCTTGATCAGAACAGAATTATTAGCGTTGCCCCCGTCGTTGCGCAACAGTTGCGGCGGGCCGTCCAGATCATTGACAACCAGATCAACATCCCCGTCATTATCTATGTCCCCGAACGCCACCCCCCGGCCCACGCGCTTCTCCATCAAAGGCTCGCCGGCCTGCGCTGCCATTTCAGTAAACGTCCCGTCACGGTTGTTTTTGAAGAACAACTTGCGCTGTCGGTAATTTTCCAGCTGGGGGTAGACATGGCCGTTAGCGATAAACAGATCGACCCAGCCGTCATTATCATAGTCGAAGAATTTTGTACCCCAGCTGACGAAGCCGAGGGTCGCCTGGGCGATTTTAGCTTTATACGATACGTCGGTGAAAGAATTTTTGCCGTCGTTATGATAGAGCGTGCTGTACTCGTCGGCGAAATTGGTCTTGAGGATGCCGAACCTGCCGCTGTGATCGTAGTCGGCCACCGTCACACCCATGCTCCCCTGCTCGCTGCCATTCTCGTTAACCGCCGTGCCCGAGATAAAGCCGATCTCCTTGAATGTCCCGTCCCCGTTATTGTGGTACAGGAAGCACGGGGTCGAGTCGTTAGCCACGTAGATGTCTACGAAGCCGTCGTCGTCGAAGTCGCTGGCAATGACACCGAGGCCGTAGTAGCCCTTGGGGTCCGAGACCCCCGCCTTTTCTGACACGTCGGTAAAAGTCCCGTCCCCGTTGTTGTGAAAGAGCCTATCACCCGCGCCGGGGAGTCCACGCGGGCCGCACTGCACCGGGACACCTTTATACTGGCACGTCCGCCCCTTACCGAATTCAGGGAGGTGGTTAATATCAAAATTGATGTAGCCGGAAACGAACAGATCAAGCTTGCCGTCGTTGTCGTAATCGAGGAAGGCGGCGCCCGTGGACCACAGTGAAGCGCCGACGCCCGCGGCCTGGGTAACGTCGGTGAAGGTGCCGTTCCCGTTATTCCTGTAGAGATGGTTCTGCCCGAGGCAGGTGACAAAGAGGTCGTCAAAGCCGTCATTGTTGTAATCGCCTACCGCGACCCCCATCCCCCAGCCGACGTCTCCCAGGCCGGCCCTGTCCGTCACGTCCGTGAACGTGCCGTCGCCGTTGTTGTGATAGAGCGCGCTCCTGGTTTTACCGCCGGATTTCACCAGGTCAACGGTCAGAGAGTTGACGAAGAAAATATCCAGGTAGCCGTCATTATCATAGTCAAAGAGGGCCACCCCGCCGCTCATCGACTCGACGATGTACCTCTTCTCAGGCGACGCCACGTGTCGGAAGGTGATGCCGGCTTGCTCTGTAATATCAGTAAAGTGCACCTGAACGGGTTGATCGCCGATTACGGAAAAGGATATGAGGAGAGAAAGGGTAATGAAAGGGACGATGAGCCGGACTATTTTTGGAGGCAAAACGAAACACCTCTTCAGAACTATTGATTTGTTTGGCCCCGCGCCTTCTCTTTAAGCTGCTTTGAGATCTCTAACTGACTCTCCCCCTCCGCCTTACGCCCCGTAGCGATATATGCCCGGCCTAATTGGTAATGGACATGAGGCTTATCAGGCTCGAGCTTCAACGCCGATTCGAGATTCTCCACCGCCCCCTTTAAATCGCCTTGCTGAAGTAAGGCTTTGCCCAGCTCGTAGTGCGCGTCGGCGAAATCGGGCTTGAGTCGGATGACCTCACGCATCACCTTGATCCCGCGGTCGGTTGCCTGGCCCGCCAGCAGTACATAACCCAGGTGATATTTAACCTGAACATCATTCGGGTTTAAGGCCAGCTCACTTTCAAACTCGCGGGCGGCTTCGTCGAACTTCCCCGCTTTCAGGTATATCAACCCTGAATAGTAATGAGCAAGGCGGGTTCGATTATCCAACGACAAAGCCGTCTTCAGCTCTTCGAGCGATCTAACGGTAGACCCCTGCTCATAATACGCCTGCCCAAGGAGAATATGGAGTTGCGGGCTATCGCCGCCCATCGTCACCATCTGCCGAATAATCCGGTCGGCCGCCTCCCTTTTCCCCTCCTTCATAAGAGATATTGTGAGCGCGTAGTAGAGACCGACGTCATGAGGGTTAGCAGCGACTGCGTCGGCCAATAATCCGGAAGCTTTGGAATAATATTCCCCCATAAAATAGCTCAGCCCTAACAACTGCTTAGCCGGGATGTTGGTCGGATGAGCCGCCAACTCTTTTTCCAGCGGCGGAATGGCCTCTTTGTATAGCTCGGCCTTAAAGGAGGCCAGACCCCAGTTAAAATTAAGCCCCTCTAATTGCGGGTCCCACTTCGCGGCCAGGCTAAACTGCTCTGCCGCCCCGCGGAAGTCCCGTTGCTGCGCCCGCAGGAGACCGATATTATCGTGAGCGCCGGCGACCACTTTTGCGTAATAGGCTGCGCCGCCCTTCAGCTCTGCTCTGGTCCTCTCATCCGGCGCGCTCGACTCGGCGACGACGCCTTCAACTTGAACCAGCTCGGGGAACTGACTATTTCGCTCATGCAAGTTGGCGGCGCTGAGATAAGTTTCTGCCCTCGCCTCGTCTCTCTTTTTGGCTTTGGACTTGAGGTCCGCCGCGACCTCTAGCTCCTTCTCACCTTCCGCGGTTCGACCGATTTTGACTAAGGACTGTCCGAGCCGGTAATGCGCCGTGGTTACTTGATAATCATTGTGGCCCAGATCAGGGTTCAGGTCGATGGCCTTTCTCAGCACCTCAATCGCTTGACTGTGCTTCTCGACCCCCTGGTAAGCCTGGCCGAGGTGAAAGTACGGGTCGGGGTTGTTCGGCTCCGCCCGGGAGGCCTTTTGTAAGAAGCTAATACTGAGCTCCCACCTTCTCTCGATGAGATAAATAATTCCGAGATAGTAGTTGGCGAAGAATTCATCCGGGTGCGCAATCAACTCAATCTTGAACTCTTCTGCCGCATCGTTGAGCCGGGCGGCCCCGTCCTTCAGCAGGTATGTGAGGCCCAGATAGTAATGGGCGCGTGGGAAATGAGGGTCAAGAGCAACAGCCTTTTTAAACTCTTCTATCGCTTCAGGCAAAAAACCCGTCTCCCGGTACGCCCGGCCGAAGACGACGTGAAGTTGCGGGCGATCGCCGAGCTGCTCTCGCATCCGGTCATAAATCTGCTTGGCGGGAGCTAATTGGTGCTGCTTGAGGTAGGCTAATCCGACCGTATAAGCCACATCATAATCATTCGGCGCGAGCTTCCGCGCGGTTTCAAGCTCACCCGCAGACTTGGCAAATTCACCGAGCATGAAGTAGGTCTTGCCCAGCATATGGTGCGCGCCAGGGCTTTGAGGATTGAGGGCCACGGCCCTCTTCAGCGGTTCGAGGGCCTTCTGGTACTGTTCGTTATCGAAGTAGGCTATTGAGAGGTCCACCAGTACGTCTTGAGAGTCGGGCCGGTAGGCAGCAGCCCTCTCCAGAACCGGGACGGCCTCCCTGTACTTCTTCTGCGCCGAATAGATTTTCCCTAACTCGGTGTAGGCTTCCGCCAGAATGTCTGTGTACTCAGCCTCCGCCGCCGCGAGATTGCCCGCGCGTCTGTCTGCTTCCGCTCGCTCGTAATGCTGCCGCAGCGAATCTTGAGGCGTTTGGAAGGCTATCAGCAGAAATAAGAGAGGGAGAAAGGTCGAGCGTAAATACATTTTACCCTGGCTTCTTTATCCTTACCAAAATCCAGACGGAGGGCTGAGTCTATTTACTCAGTCCTCCGTCTCGGTTCAGCGTGGATGCAGTATATCAGAAATTCAACTTCAACCCGAACTGGATCTCGCGGTGACTTTGCGTAGAAGTAAGCGTACCAAAGGCCGAGTTGGTTACGCGGCCAAAGTTCGCCGTATCAGTTACACTGCCACCGAAGTTTAAGGCGGTGTTATACCCATTGAAGTTGGGGTGGTTGAAGAGGTTGAAGAACTCCGCCCGGAACTGAACACTAGCACGCTCGCGCACCCTCCAGTTCTTGTTCAGGGAGAAGTCAACGTTATTGATGGGCAAGCCACGTATTGTCCCACGGCCGAGGCTGCCGAGTTGCCCGACGCCAGGCAATGCGAATGCCGCCGGGTTGAGAAATTGTGTCCGGTCACTTGTGTGTAAGTAGATGGGTACACCCGGAACCAGGTTGGGGCGCTGACCCACGCTGGCGGCTGTACCGATGGTATTTACGCCGGAGGTGATATCGAGCGGGGTGGCGCCGAAGTGGGAGAAGATCGCGTTGAGCTGCCAATCTCCCAGCGCGCTCCTGGCCGCCGAGCCCCACTGCTTGAACGACGGCAGGACGTAGACGGCGTTGGCGACAAACGTCTGCCTCCGGTCAAGGTCTGCGTCACCCTTGTCGAGCTTATAGTTAAAGGGATCGCTCGTGGCGTTGGTGAAAGACGTGAGCGGAACGTCCGAAATCGCGTGCCCCCAGGTGTAAGCAGCCTGGAAAGCCAGCTGCTTGGTAAACCGCCGGTTGAGCCAGAGTTGGAGAGCATTGTAGCTGGAGTTGCCCGTCGACTCAGCCGATGTAACGGGAGGTGAGTTGGGCCCTAACCTGCGATTGGCAGCGACCAGGGCATCCGTACTTTGTCCGTTCCGGACGGCGTTAGCAATCGCCAGCCGCGCGGGCCCCGGCGGGATGTCATTGACGGGCACGTTACGTCGCCAGATGTGCAGCCCGTGGTTGCCGATGTAGGATGCTTCCAGCACGGTGTTCTTCATAACTTCGCGCGAGACCGTCACGTTCCACTGGTAGCTCTCCGGCGGCCGGAAGTTTATGTCAACGGCATTAAAGTTGGCGGTCGGACTCACGCCGACGAAGGCAGTCCTGAGCCCGGGGTTGATGGTATCAAGGCTCCGGCAGGTCGGGCAATCGGCCAGAGTCGTCGTCTCACCGGACCAACCGGAGTCCACCGCCGTGGCCCACGGCGGGTTGGCGTTCAAGCGGAGGACGTCTTCGATCACATTCGTCCGGCTCATGTAGCGTCCGAAGCCCAGGCGGAGCGCCGTCTTGCCATTACCGAAGACGTCCCAGGCCAGGCCCACGCGCGGCTGGAAGCCCTTGTTGTAGTCCTTCACCAGGGAGCGGGGCAGCCCGAATTGCGCGGCCTGATCAGCTGTCACCAGGGCTTGATGGAAATCGCCATGATACAGGCTGGGGATGAAGTTAGTGATGTGGTTGTTGTCCGAGAAGGCGTGCGGGAACCTCGAGTACCGCAAACCCAGCGTGAGCGTGACATTCTTACGAGCCTTCCAGGTGTCATTCCCGTAGAGCTCAAAGTCACGCCAGCGGCCCAGCCCCTTCTCCTGATGATTTATCTCCGAGTAGTTAACCAGCGGCAAGTCTTTGACCAGCAGGTCGGCTATACAGTGGCCGGTTTTGTTGCCACACCCTGATATAGCGTAGGGCTCATTGCCGCCAGAGGCCCCCGAAGCCGGCTCATTCTTGACGTTGCGGCCGTAGAGCACCCCGAATTTGGTGTCGTGGGCACCCAACACCTTAGAGAAGTCGTCCTTCCAGATTAGGAGGTCTTCGTGATTCTCCCACGGCGCCTGGTGCCATAACGTTTCATAACCCCCCGGGCCCCAGAAAAGGGGAGGCGGGCCGGCGCCGGTGTCGGATGCCGAGTGCGGAAAGACCGTGGGGAATTTAGAGACGATGTCCTGGATGAGCGCCTGACTTTGCGCGCTGTTCTTGACGAAAATGTTATTACCCGCACGCGAGAACTGGAACTCGTTCACGGCCGTTGAGCTCAACGTGTTCGACAGCTTGACGGCGAAGCTATGGCTGGGCTGATCCCAATCCGACGCCAGGGTCGGGAAGGGGCTATCCCCCCAGAAGTTGCCTGACGCCACGCCGTGAGTCCAGGTCTCGTTAATGTAACGGATCATCACGTTCATCTTGTCGGTGATATTCAAATCACCGCGGATGAGGTCCTGGCGGGTGTCAACCGGCTGCGTCGGCGCCGAGGCCCAGTTTGGGTTGGCCGTCGGATTCGGCGCATTGGGATCGGGATAGATCCTCACCAGAGCGAGGCCCACCGGGCTGAGCAGGTTTTGCGGGATTCGGTTACCGGGGTAGCACCCTGGATCGGTGGGGTTCGGGCCCGGGGTATTGCACGTCATTCCGGGGATGTGCGGGAGAGGTGACGTCAGAGGGCCGCTGAAGTCTCCGACCTTCTCCGCCGCCGTCGGGACGTGGCCGGTCAGCGCCTGACCGCGCTTCTCACGGCGCCACTCTTCCGACCAGAAGAAGAAGGCTTTGTTCTTCCCACTCCTGATCGCGCGCCCGCCCTCGCCAAACCGCGGTAGGGGCAATGGTCCGTTAAAGTTGAAGCCGAAATTGTTATAGCGCAACTTGCCTTTAGGCTGGCCGCCCCGGTTAAGGAAGAAGTCGTTAGCGTTCAGCGCGTCGTTGCGGAAGAATTCAAAGCCGCTGCCGTGAAACTCATTACCACCGCCCTTGGTGACGAGGTTGATGACGGCGCCCTGCGCCTGCCCGTACTCCGCGCTGAAGCTGTTGCGCTCGACACGAAACTCCTTGATGGCGTCGATGGACGGGAAGACCAGCAGCGTGGCGTTTGAGCCCACGTCCATGTTGTTGACGCCGTCAACGGTCCACATGTTTTGATTCGAGCCGTTGCCGTTCACCGACATATCCACGTGTGAATCAAGACCGGTGCCGCGGGTCTGGAACCCGCTCCCATTGGCGGGCGAAACACCCGGGACCAGTGTCACCAATTGGGCGTAGTTGCGCCCGTTCAGCGGGAGCTCCGTCACCTGCTTCTCTGAGACCAGGCTACTGACGTCCGCGCTGCGCGTTTCGACCTGGACGGCTTCGCCAGTTACGGTGATGGTCTCACTCACCTGCCCGACTTCCACGTTTAAGTTAACAACCAGATTATCGCCGACGTGCAGCTCTACCCCAGTGTTAACCGTCCTCTTGAATCCCGAAGGGGCCGTGCTCACGCTATAACGGCCGACAGGCAGACTGGGAGCCGAGTAGAATCCATTGTTATCGGTGACCGCTGTATGCGAGACCCCCGTATTCTCTTCCTGTACTACTACTTCAACCTTAGGAAGCACGCCGCCCTTCGGGTCTCGCACGGTACCGCTGATGCTTCCGACCGTGCTCGTCTGGGCATGCGCTCCCACGAGTAACCCGATGCCCAGCACGAACAGTACTACGTTTAACACAAGCTTTTTTGTCATATCACATCTCCTCGAGCCTATATGCCAACAAACCTGCTCTCGAGACAGTGACGTCTTCAGACCAGGCGCATTGTCGAGTGACCTCGTGGAACATCCGACTCACCGGTGCAGTTGTCCCAAAGGTTGTTTTATCTAAAACCGGAAGAACCCGTCAGCAGACTCGCCTTAAAACTCACCTAACAGTAAGCCGCGAACCGGGCAAGACCTACCGACTTATCAGGGACCCAGGATTGCCGGCGAAAAAATTTAGAAACGAGCCCCTTCTTAAACTTCAACGAGGGTGGCGTGAAAAAGAACTTAACTGTGCGACCTACGTAGAGAACAAGTCGAGGAAGTTATTAAGAACGCAAGGAGCGTTCCACTTTACAGGTCAGAGCCAAATGGTTGTTAAAAGCCATCTTGGCAGAAGAGAGAAAATTGTTTGGCGCCGCATTCATCCATTTTATTGAATATCACATGAATTTATGAACCGAAACTCTAAATCAACGATGAAGTATCTAATACATGTGATATCAGGGCAGACCGGCACTGTCACGTTCGCAAGCACGCTAACGCATTTGAGCTGGCGATACGCTGAAGCTTATCAAATTAGCGTCTTACCCACCGCAGAGTATGAGACTCACTAGGCGATTGTCTTGAAGTTAGAGCCGCACCTGGATAGCCCATCCCGAGATCATCTTTAGAAATCCAGGTTCGTCAGCCTAAAATCCCGATCAGACACTTTGTTGCAAGACCGTGCAAAAGTATTTAATATCTTGGACGGATCACCTCCGAGATTACAAATCCCTGGAAACCACCTTTTGTCCGCCGAAAAATTCTTGATTGGTACTTTGTTGCAAGACCCGGCGAAAGTATTTAATACTTATTCATTCACTTGTCAAGCACTTTTTTTCGTCCGATCAGGAAACCACTGGAAGGAGATTCATGTCACAGACACGGAGGCAAACTTACTGGCGAGCACCAGACTGAGCGCGCCCATCAATGTCGGCTGCGTTCCCAGGGTCGAGGCGATGATAGAGCCGGAGGGCAGCCCGCGACACATGCTTGCCTCAACGGCTGCATGGAGGTCTTCAGCAATCAGTGGCCAGGCCCGCACGATCGCCCCGCCGACGATCACCGCTTCCGGCGCCAGGCCCTGGATTAAATTCGCGATACCGATCCCGAGGTAATGGGCCGTCTCCTTCAGGGCAGTCTGAGCTATCCCTTCGCCCTTCACCGCCCGCTCCGTCAGTTGCACAAAGTTGATGCTGACCCTCCCGTTCGAGCGATCCGACAGCTTCGCGTAGCGCGCGAGCGCGGCACGCTGGGATGAGAATGCCTCCCAACACTCATGACTCCCGGAAGCGCAGGCGATGGGCGCGTCCCGGCCAATCGTCATGTGGCCGAACTCGCCCGCGGCGCCGCGTTCACCCCGGTACACCTGCCCGTCGAAAACGATACCCGTGCCGACCCCTTGCTCGACCAGCACCATGATGAAATCGCGCACCTCACGTATTTCAGGACGACCGAACCAGAGTTCTGCCAGGGCGGCGGCGTTGGCGTCGTTGTCAACATTCACGGGTAATCCGGTTGCGGCCCCCATCTCTTTTGAGAATGCCAGGTCACGCCATTTCAAGTACGGGATGTTAAGAGCGGTGCCCGTCTCCGGGTCAACCAATCCGGGCACGCTGACGCCGACACCCTCGATGGTCCCCTTATTTTTCCTGATCAGTTTACGCGCGCAGTCAACGATCTGGGCCAATGTCTTTCGGGCGTCAGGATTAGTGGCGAACTCTTCCTGCTCAAGCACCCGCCCGGCCAGGTCACTGGTGGCGACGATTGTGCGGGCCGTGCCGAGGTCGACGCCAATGGCGACGGCGTTTGCCGTACGGAGGCTGAGCAGGATCGGAGGGCGCCCGCCCGTAGACTCGCCGCTGACCTCTTCAATTAACCCCTCAGCCTTCAACTGATCGACGATCAGGGAGACGGTCGAGCGCTGCAGCGCCGTCTCGTGGGCGATCTCGGCGCGCGAGATCGGCGCCCTCTCGCGCACGTAATTCAGCACGATCTGCCGGTTGATGTCGCGGATCGTATTAACGCGCGCAACACTGGCTCTCCTAAGATCTATTCGTCGCACAACGCAGGCTCCACGCCAAGAGAGGCGTCGCTACTTCGAGGCATGATTGCAGGAAGAACTAAAAAGATGCTCAGCAGCTGCAAATTAATGGAGGTATAAGTAGTACAAGTATGACTCCCAGTCAATCCTTTTTTGATGCCAACTCCAAAATAAATCTGGTGCGTGGGATTGGATTAGCTCTCCCACGCACCAGAAACAAAGTACCGATTGATTCTTTGACCTAGAAGTAGAACTTCAGCGCGAACTCGACCACGCGGTGGCCGTGCTTACCGGTGATCTTGCCGAAGGTATTGACCGTATTTTGGTCAAAGTGATACCCCTGGGTCGGGTCGCAGACGTTGTTCGACGTTCCACCAGCACCATTAGGAACGTTATTGAGCGTCACATTACATACCGCCACCAGTCTGGCATTGAAGTCATTGTTCGGGTCATCGATACCGTTGTATAGCGGGAATGCCTGGTTGAAGATGTTGAAGAACCCGGCGCGGAACTGTAACTTCTTTGACTCGGTGAAGTTGAAGTTCTTAAAGAACGTCATGTCGAAATTGCTCCGGTGGGGGCTCCTCAGATAGAAAGGCGGTATAGTCGGCCCGGATGTTCCGAAGGCCGGAATGGCGATGGCGCTGAGACTCAGAATACTCTCACCGACATTCTTCCCATTAAGCTGTGGGTTACTCAGGAACACAGGCGCGATCCCCCCGGCCGACCCCTGAGAGTTACTGAAGGCATTGGTCCCAAAGAAACCCAAGGTCGTCGCGCCATTTGGTTGGATGTCGCCGGAGAATCGCAACCGAATAGGAATGCCGCTCTGGAAGTTCGTGATGCCGGACATCTGCCACCCGTTTAAGAGGCCGCGGGTGAGCCAATTACTGAACCCGCCCCGAGCCCCATTGGGCAGGTTAAGGTTGTACGACAGGTTGAAGATGTGAGTCCGGTCGTAGGGCAAAACGCCGTAGCTCCGGTGGCGCGCGTCGATCGGGTCGATATTGTCGCCGTTCTCGTTAGTCCCCGTAATACCGAGCGCCTTGGAGAAGGTGTAAGTCGCGAAGTAGGTTAAGCGTCGGCCCAACTGGCGGCTCAACGTCATCTGCAAAGAGTGGTAAGCGGAAGTCGCATTATACTCCTTGACGATAATATCACTATAGGCCGGGAAGGGCCTGAACTGCGCCAGAACGTTCGCCTGACCACTGATAGCGACGCGTTGGGCCGGGACTGAAAGGTCAGCGTTGCCAACTATACCGCTCAACAACCTGCCCGGCCCAATGAAATTGATATTACGATTGTCCGGCAGGTGCCTCCCGAGTGTCCCCACGTATGACACCTCGAGGACGTTCTTGAACGGCAGCCGTCGGGCGACGGAGAAACTCATCGTCGCGATCCGCGGGATCTGGATTGAATCCGGATTCGCCGTCGCCAGACTGACGGTCCCGAGCTGCGTGAACGGATTGATATTACCGAGCGAACCGTAGCCTAAGTTAAACCCGTACGCATCGAAGGTGGCCGAGTAGGAGTTCGGCGGTTGCTGCAGCGAGTAGTACTGGTAGTTACCTTGAACCCGGTTGTAGAAGAGCCCCGCGCCGCCACGGATCACCGTGCTTCCCTTGCCGTTAATATCCCACGCGAAGTTGAGCCGAGGCGCAATCTTGACGCCAGGATTTCGGGTGATCCCCGCCGGTATCTGTCCTTTAGCGGCCTGGAGGATCCCGTTCGGTCTGTTAACATCATTGTTGATCAGGAGACCTTGGCTACGATCATAAGCCTTGGGATCAAACAGTATGGCGCGATTATTAAGCTCCTTGTTGTTCGGGAAGAACTCAATGCGCGCGCCGTACTCCAGCGTAAAGTTGGGGCGGACTTTCCAGCTGTCCTGCCCGTAAAACTCATAGTTGTAGAAACGGAAGACGCCTGTCGGGGTCTTCGTGGACTGGATCAGCTGCGCCGGATTGCCGGTCAAAATGTCGGCGAACTCGTTACCGGTGGAGTGGTTTCCCCAGGTGGCGAAAATGTAACGTCCTTCGGGGTCGCCGTTGAAATTCTGTTGCTTATTACCCTGCTCAATGAGACCACCGAACTTGAGCGCATGGGCGCCCTTGATCTTCGTTAAATTATCGGTCACCGAGTAGCTGCTGTTATGAGCAAACAGCGGCAGGCCACCCGCCTCCCACAAGTCGCCCGACGTCAGCCCCCCCCAGCTCGTAATGAAGGCGACCGGCGCATAGGGGCTCTGCTGGCCGAAAGGTCCCTTGTAGTTGGGGATGCCCAGCGCGCTCAGCGAGACTTTGCTCGGGTCTTTGTAGTCATTATCGAGCATCAGCTTGCTGCCGCTGAAGACCACCTCGTTGGTCATCGACGGGCTCAGCACATT
>CAYLJO010000069.1:0-3196 GCA_964383905.1 uncultured Blastocatellaceae bacterium | reverse complement strand
CGGTGGTTGCGGACATAGTCATAGATCTCGCCGTGAAAATCCTTACCCCCGCCCTTAGTCGTGGCCGTGATTTGCACACCGCTCGACCCGTACTCGGCCGCATAATTGCTGGTCTGGATCTTGACCTCCTGCACCATGTCCGGGTTCGCCGTGATAATCGTTCCATTATTCGAGCCGATGTCGATAACACGCGAGCCGTCAATTGAGACGTTGTTCTCCTCCCCGCGCAGACCGTTGACATGATAGCCCGTGTTGGCGTTCGCGCCTGCGTTGAACCCCACGCTCTGCTGCCCCGGCTCATCCGGGTTGGGGGCGACGACGCCCGGTAGGATACGCAGCAACTCTAAAGAACTGCGACTCACGATGGAGAGGTTATCTATCTGCTTGGCGGTGATCGTACTCTCCTTCGCGCCGGTCTCGGTCTGGATCTGCTCGACATCCCCCGTTACCGTTACAGTTTCGGACGGGGCGCCAATCTCCAGGGTGACATCCAATCCACGGGTATCGCTTGGACTGAGTACAAGACCCCTTTGCTCAAATGCCTTGAAGCCTCCACCCTCAACCCGAACGGTATACGACCCTGGGTCAAGCGAAGCGAAGGTTGCGCTCCCCTCATTGTGGGTGGTCGCCGTACGCTGCTCGCCCGTTCTGTCACTGGTCACCGTCACGGTGGCGTTGGGCAGGGCGGCACTTTTCGGGTCCTTTACATTCACGCGGAGCGTCGCACTGCCCGTGGTCTGCGCAAATGAGACAGGCGCAGCAAAAAGCAGGAGCAACACGCCTAACGCGCAAAGGGCAGACGATTTTGCCCGCCGCTTATTCATAAAAGTTTGCCGACAGTTGCTCCAAACATAAAGCTTTAGATCATTCATCGTTAACATGGAAGTGCCCCCCCCCAAAAGACCTGCTATGTGGATGTGACTTTGGCCGGCTCAAGACCTAAAGTTAAATTTAACGGCGCACCGCAAGGTACCGAATTGATGGCATTGCAAATCGCGATTTGGCGGGAGACGGTATAGTCTCCCGCAAATGATGAAAATCAGCGATTCGAGAAAGGTTGGAATCCTACTAGTGGCGAGTATGATTCCATAAATCCCCTGTGGTCTTTATGACCGCCCTTCACAAGAATTCGTGGCAAGAAAACTGAAATCTGGTAGTAGTGGTCTAGCCTAAAGACTTAATTGATACTGTATTGCAAGATCAAACAAGCTTCTTCGACAATTTGTTGCACCAGTGAACAAAAAGGTATTACTAATTCATGACCTTGTCAAGAATTTTTTTAATTTGATCCGGTAGCGCCGGTACGAACACCGGAACGTCAAGGGCCCTGCCCGTCTCCGGGTCAACGAGGCTGGCATTCTGACGCCGGTCCAGTAGTGGTTCAATTTGGTCTGCAAACCGTTGTGGCACAATGGGCTATTTTGCAAACTGACCCACTACCGCCGGTCCCCTCTCATTGTTCCTTGATTTTACCCGTTTCGATCCGTATCACATGGATCAATCGGGTGTGAGCCGGGAGGGAACAGACCGGCATTTGATTCATGTCGCCGGGCCCCAACTTATTTTTAGCTAAGAAGGATGGAGGTAAACTTGCTCGCGAGGACCAGCCCCAAGGCTCCCATGAGTCTTGGATTCTCACCCAAAGTCGAGGCGATAATGCGCGTGGAAGGTAAGTCGCGGTAGATACTATTCTCCTCGACGGTTCTTTTGAGCTCTTCCTCGATGACAGGCCAGGCTCGCGCCGTGTGCCCGCTGACGATGACCGCCTCGGGACTAAGCGCCTTGATGACATTCGAGATGCCGACGCCAAGATAATGGGCCGTCTCAATGAGGGCGGCTTTGGCGGCCACCTCGCCCTTCAAAGCGCGATCCACCAACTGCACAAACCGAACACTACTTTGACCGTTTGAACCGGGGGACAGCTTCGCGTAACGGGCGAGGGCGGCGCGCTCCGAGGCAAACGCTTCCCAGCACTCGTCGCTGCCGGTGGCACACAGACTGGGCGCACCCTTGCCGATTGTCATATGCCCGAACTCGCCGGCGGCCCCTGCTTCGCCGTGATAAACCTGCCCGTCGAGAACGATCCCGGTGCCGAGCCCAGCCTCAACCAGGACCATGATGAAATTTCGCACCGGGCGAATCTCAGGACGACCGAACCACAACTCGGCCAACGCCGCGGCGTTAGCATCGTTATCAACCGTCACCGGCAATCCGGTGGCGGTCTCTATTTCCCTGGCAATCTCCCAATTGCGCCATTTGAATCGCGGGATAAAAAGGGCGTTGCCCTTCTCGGCATCAACTATCCCCGGAAGACAGATACCGATCCCTTCAATGCTTCTCTGTTTTCTGATAAATTTACGCGCGCAGGATATTATCTGGTTGAGCGTCCTCTTCAAGCTTGGGTCGGTCTCAAACTCCTCGTGCTCAAGCACACGACCGACCAGATCGCTTGTCGCCACGACCGTGGATTCAACGTTTAAGTCGATTCCGATAGCGATCGCACCCGCCGCGCGCAGTTGCAGGAGAAGCGGGGGGCGTCCGCGCCTGGACACACTTTCAAACTCCTCGACAAGACCTTGATCCTTTAACTCGTCAACGATATAGGAGACGGTCGAGCGCTGCAGCGCCGTCTCGTGGGCGATCTCGGCGCGCGAGATCGGCGCCCTCTCGCGCACGTAATTCAGCACGATCTGCCGGTTGATGTCGCGAATCGTGTCGGAGCGCGCAACATTTGCTTTTTTTAAGTCTATTCGTCGCACAACGCAGGCTCCACGCGAGGGGAGGCTTCGCTAGTCCGAGGCATTATTAGCAGGAAGAACTAAAAAGACGCTCAGCAGCTCCAAATTAATGTGGATATAAGTAGTACATGTGTGATCAGCAGTCAATACTTTTTTGGGTGGGCTGGTTTGAAATTATTCGTATGAACTCGACCGCGCACCTCAGCGTTCATTCTCCTTTTCTCGTTCCAACTCCTCCTCTATCGCTACCGCAAGTTCCCACGGGCGGAAGCCCACTTCACCTGGTCGACCCTTCCATGCGACATGACCATTTTTGCCGATCAGGTACAAACGGTCTGGCCAGGCAGTGTATTCCTGCTCGACCTTGTTATCCATGTTGTCAATTAAAGTGGGGAATTTAATGCCGAGATTGAGCGCGCACGTCGACGCGTCCTCCTCCTTTTCCTCAATGCTTTTTG
>CAYLJO010000068.1:0-27670 GCA_964383905.1 uncultured Blastocatellaceae bacterium | reverse complement strand
CACTAGAGCGGTTTGCAATAGTACGTATGGAGGAGTCATCATTAATCGGCGGAGAGTCACTACCATCTGTCCTGAATCCCTTAAGCTTTTCCTCTGCGTCCTCTGCGGTTCAAATCGCCCCCTCCCATTCCGGATGGGCTCCCGGAGGTTCGAGACCGACTGTCATTCTTCGCGCAGTGTCTTGGCCGGGTCGATCCTCGCGACTCTCAGGGTAGGCACTGTTGTTGCGACAAGTGTTACAGCAGCGAGCGTCACGACCACGGCCAAGATGGTCGGTGCGTCGTACACGCCTACGCCGTAAAGAACGCTACGCATGGCGCGAAGCGCGCCCGCACACAGGATCAGTCCCAGGACCAAGCCGAGGGCCGACGCGCCTGCTCCCGTCCTGCCGATATGGAACATCGCCTCTCGAACCGTCGACCCAAGGGCCATGCGGATGCCGATCTCGCGCGTCCGCTGCGCTACCATGTTCGCCACCAGCGCGAAGATACCAATCGCGCTCAGCAATAGTGCGAGCGACGACATGGCAGCCAGTAGTGCGACTTCCACCCTTTGTGTCGCGAGCGTCGCCGCCATTAGGTCCTTTATAGAGTAAAAGCCGGAAAAAGGGAGCTGGGGGTCGGCGCTCGCCAGGGCACGCTGCATCTGGCCGGTCAAACCTTCCACGGGGCCGGCGGTGCGGACAATCCAGCTTGGCTGGAACCAGCTATGCACCACGGCGAGAGATTTGGCGTCTGTGAGTTGTGCGGCGGGGAGATAGATCGTCTCCTCGCTGGTTAAGGGGGCCGTGCCTGCGTTCAATTTGGCCGCGGAGGACAGGACTGTGTCCCCCACGACTCCCACGATCAACATATCCTTGTCGAGATATCGTCCCACGGGATTTGGCCCGTGGAAAAACTTGCGTGCGAATGTCTGGTTGACGATCACCACATGCTGCGCATCCGGGCCGTCAGCATCGGTGAACATCCGGCCCGCCAGCACCGGAATCTGCAAGGTGTCGAAATAGCCCGGGGTCACATACACCTTGTTCGTCATAACCTCCTGCCCCGCCTCCCGGCCGTCGCTGAGGGCGACGCTACTGAGCAGAGCACGCTCATACGGCATGGTCAATCCGACGGCGGCATTCTGCACACCGGGAATTTCCCGCATGGTGCCGAGGCTCTCCTCGAGCAACCTCCGGAAGGCCGCCGGGTTGTGGTATCGCGCATCGTCCAGAGACGCCTTAGCGGTGATCACTCCGGTCGCATTGAAACCCGGAGGCGTTGTTTCAAGGTGGATGAGCGTGCGGATGAGCAGTCCGGCCGCGGCCAGCAGCACGACCGTCAGCGCAACCTCCCCGGCAATCAACCCCTGACGGAGGCGAACACTACCCGCACCTATGACGCCGCGGCCGGGGATGGACGACCGCAGGTCGACTCTCCTCGTGGCGAGGGCGGGGAGGATGCCGAATAACAGGCCGGTCAGCAGAGAGAGCGAAAGCGTGAACCCGAGGACGCGGCCGTCCAGAGGCACGTTCGCCACAGGCAGAAAATGTTCCGGCAGAAGCAGCAACAGCCCACGCAGAGCAACGAAACCCACTCCTATGCCGATGGCCCCGCCCGCCAGGGTGAGCAGCAGGTTTTCGATCCAAAGCTGCCTCTGAACCCGCCAGTGCGATGCGCCCAGCGCCAGCCGGATGGCAATCTCACCTGTGCGGCGCAACACACGCACCAGGCTCAGCCCGGCGAGGTTCGCGCAAGCAATCAGCAAAATAAGTCCCGCCGCCAGCATCAGGGCCAGCGCCTCAGGCCGGAGCGCATCCGTCTCCCTTTTTTGCAGGGGCACAGCGTAGTAGGTAATCTGCGCGCCGGGATTGCTCCTCGCAAAGCGTTGGAAGCGGAGGGAACGGGCCCACGCACGATTGATCTCGGCATCTGCCTGTTCCCAGTTCGCGCCTTCGCGCAGCCGCATGATTGCTTCAAAGTTAGTTGCCTGGCCCTCGCCCTCGCGGCTCGGTTGGAGGGCCGTATACAGATCGGCATTTAAGGGAGTGGGCGACCCCTCGGGCAGCACGCCGATGATCGTGTGCGGCTCGCCTTTCAGCAGAATGGTCTGTCCCAGGACGTTCGGGTCCCCGCCAAAAGCCGTGCGCCACAAAGCGTAGCAGAGGATGGCCGCCCTGGGGCCGTGCGGACGGTCCTCATCCTCCGAGAAATTGCGCCCGACGATAGGGTGGAGAGCCAACACGTCGAAATAGTGTGCCGAGACGCGCCCCGCATGAAGGTATTGCACGTGGGAACTGGCCTGAAGGTTGACCCCCGAGGCCCTCAGACTGGAAACAGCGGAGATCACGGAGGGCACATTGTCGCGCAGCAGCTCCCATTGCTCACCGTCTATATTTCTTCGCTCATCAGAAGATTCAGACCCAGTAGTCCGGGCATAGATTGTCCCGATGCGCTCCGGATGAGCGTAGGGAAGGCTCTTCAGCAGCAGCGCATTGACAATCGAAAAAATTGCTGTGTTGACCCCGATCGAAAGCGCCAGGGTAAGGACCACCGTCAAGGTGAAACCGGGACTGCGCCATAGCCGGCGGGCGGCGTACTTGACATCGCCCAAAACGGATTCCAGCCTGGGCCACTGCCAGACCTCGCGGCTGCGTTCTTCAATGAGCGTCACGTTCCCGAATTCCCGGTGAGCCGTGCGCGTGGCCTCTTCCCTTGACAGGCCGGCCTCCATCAGATCTTCGATCTTTTCTTCCAGGTGCTCCCGTATCGACTCCGCCAACTCGTTATAGCGCCGGCGACGCGACACGATCTGTTTGAGCCATCCCATCGAGAACTCCTAAGGTTGAGCCACGGCGAGCACGCGTCTGATGCCGGCGAACATTTTTTCGAAGCTCGATACTTCCTGTTCCAGGTGTTTGAGGCCCGCGGCGGTGAGGCTATAAATCCGGACCGGGCGATTTTTCGCGGAGACCCCGACTTTCGACCTGAGCCATCCCTCCTTCAGCATCCGCTGCAACGCGGGGTATAAAGAACCCTCTTCGATCTGCAGCAGATCCTCCGAAGCCTGCTTGATGTGTTTCGCCAAGGCATAGCCGTGCATGGGCTTCAGCCGGAGGGATTGGAGGATCATCATCTCCAGCGCTCCGGGAAAGAGGTCGCGATACTCAGGATTCTTCGCCATAGGCCTCCGCCGAAATAATATTTCCGAATATACTATTTCGAAATAGGTATGTCAACGAGATGGCCGGCCGTGAAGCCCTGCGACTCTTCATCCCAATTCTGCGATCCTTCCCCGCCATAAAAACAGCCATGCCTATTCTGCGCCTCACATCTGCTATAATAGTAGTGATGACCTCACTCCTGATCGCTCGCCTGTCAGTGAGGCAGGGGAATCTCATCTCGCCTCTTGACAAATGCTGCATGGGGGGGTACTGGACAATATGGACTTTATCCGTCCGCACTTGACGAATCCCGACGAAAAAAAGCTGTCCGGCGCGCGCCGCACACGAGAGCTCACGAAAACTAACGAATTTCCATGATTAAAGATGATCCGGTAGCGGTCAGCAGGTCTGAATCCCTTGAGTTTTCCTCTCGGGTCCTCTCTAGTCCTCTGCGGTTCAGACCGCCTCCTCCCATAGATTCAAGTGAGATACGCTCTAATGTTATACTTGGAATAGCTTGAGTGCGCCTGAAAAGCATCTGCGACCCGCTCTACGGCGCATTCGAGCGAGAGCCTCCCAGCTTGTTATTCAAGGCTCGCGACTCCCCGGATGTATGCCGATTATTCTCGTAGAACAGAGCGCCACAGCATTTGAGACGGACGTTCTGGCACACGCTGATCTCCCCCACACTCAACCAGGACGATGGCGTCGAAGGAGACCGAAATGAGGATCGCCGTGTTGCGCGAAACACAGACCGGAGAAAATCGTGTCGCGCTCGTGCCTGAATCCGTCCGCAAGCTCACCGCGTTGAAAGCGTCTGTGACGGTCGAAAGCGGCGCCGGCAGCCTGGCGGGTGCCGCTGATAGCGATTACGCCAATGCCGGCGCGGAGATCAGCGAAGACCCGGCGGCCATACTCGCATCGGCAGATATTCTTGTCGGAGTTAACCGGCCCCCGGCGGAAGACATCAGCCGGCTTAAGAGAGGTGCTGTCATCCTCGGGTTCCTCCGGCCCCTTGACGAGCCTTACGCTCTCGAACCCGTCGTGACACAGAGCCTCACCGCCTTCGCGATGGAGCTTATTCCACGCATCACCCGCGCGCAGGCGATGGACACCCTCTCTTCGATGGCGACTGTAGTGGGTTACAAGGCCGTGCTGCTCTCGGCCGAGCGCCTTCCACGCATGTTCCCCATGCTGATGACCGCCGCCGGGACGGTCCCTCCGGCCCGCGTGCTGGTTCTGGGCGCAGGCGTGGCCGGGCTGCAAGCAATCGCCACTGCGCGCCGCTTGGGCGCGGTCGTAGAAGGCTACGACGTGCGCGCCGCCGCGGGCGAGCAGGTGCGCTCCCTCGGCGCGACGTTCCTTCAGGTTGATCTCGGCGGGATTCAAACGGAAGATGCCGGTGGCTACGCCGTGGAGCTTACCGAAGAGGCCATGAATCGCGGCCGGGAGCTGATCGCCAAACATACAAAGAGCGCCGATGTGATCATTACTACGGCTCAAGTGCCGGGTCGCCCGGCGCCCTTGTTGGTCACGGAAGAGGCCGTCGCCGGAATGAAGCGCGGCTCCGTGATTGTGGATCTGGCCGGCGCGACAGGCGGAAACTGCGCCGTCAGCGTTGCCGGTCAGGTGATCGAGAGAGACGGCGTCACCATCATGGCCCCTCTTAATTTGGCCGCTACCGTGCCCGTCCACGCCAGCCAGCTCTATTCACGCAACGTCACCGCGTTTCTGAACCTATTGATTAAAGACGGAGAGCTGAATATTGATATGACTGACGATATCGTCGGCCCGTCTTGTGTTACGCACCGGGGCCAGTACGTTCATCCACGAGTGGCCGCCGCTTTGGAAGAATTAGCCAGCCGATGAACAACCAGGGATATCAAGCAGAGAAAACCATTACAGGAATAACCGCATTATGGCTCCGGAAATACTGATCCCATCGCTCTACGTCTTCGCCCTCGCGGCCTTCCTCGGCTACCAGGTGATCTCACGTGTCCCGCCGCTTCTGCACACCCCGCTCATGTCGGCGACCAACGCCATCTCCGGCATCTCGCTCGTCGGCTCCATCGTCGCCGCCGGGAAGCATTACGACATGGTCAGCACGATGCTCGGATTCACCGCCGTCATATGCTCGACCATCAATGTCGTCGGCGGCTTTATGATCACCGACCGGATGCTCAAGATGTTCAAGCGGAAAGTGACCGCCGTCGAAGTCAAGGATAAGGATCAGAAGAAGTCGTGACGACCTATTTTATCGAGCTCACCTACCTGGCGGCCTCGATCCTCTTTATCCTGGGCCTGAAGGGCTTGAGCCACCCGGAAACTGCGCGGCGCGGGATGCACCTGGCAGAGTTCGGCATGCTCATGGCGATCATCGGCACACTGCTGCACCGGGAGATCGTCAGCTACGAATGGATCATCACGGGTCTTTTCATCGGCTCGGCCATCGGCGCCGGAATCTCTATCTGGGTACCGATGACGGCCATGCCCCAGCGGACGGCGCTTTCCCACGCGTTCGGCGCGTTCGCCGCCGCGCTGGTCGGGATCGCCGAATACCACCAGCACGGCGCCGGCCTCGGCGAGTTCAAGATCGGGGCCATCGGCTTTGAGGTGATGCTCGGGGCGCTGACCACCACCGGGAGCTTGATCGCGTTTGCCAAGCTGCAGGGTCTCGTCCGCGGGACGCCCGTGACGTACAGGGGCCAGAACTTCTTCAACATGGCGCTGCTCGCCGTCACGATCGCGAGCTTTATTTATTTGGTCGTCGTGCCGGCGGCGAGTCCCTTCTTTTATCTCATGATCGGGCTGGCGTTTGTGTTTGGCGTCCTGCTGGTGATGCCGATCGGCGCTGCGGACATGCCTGTGGTGATGTCCCTGTTGAACTCCTACGCGGGACTGGCGGCGGCGGCGACAGGTTTTGTGCTCTCCAATAATGTGCTCATCATCGCGGGCACGCTCGACGGCTTTTCGGGCTTTATCCTTTCCATCCTCATGTGCCGAGCGATGAACCGCTCGATGGCCAATGTCCTCTTCGGGGCGTTCGGCAGCGCCTCGGACGCGGCTGGGACGGACGGCCGGCAGGGGATCATGCGGGAGGTCAGCCTGGAGGATGTGGCAGTCCAGTTAGCTTACGCCAAGCAGGTGGTCTTCGTTCCGGGTTATGGTATGGCGACCGCGCAGGCGCAGCATATTGTGCGCGAGTTGGCGAACATTCTGGAGGCGCGGGGGGTGACGGTGAAGTACGCGATTCACCCGGTGGCCGGTCGTATGCCCGGTCACATGAATGTGCTGCTCGCCGAAGCGAACGTGCCTTACTCCTCTTTGTACGAGCTGGAGCAGATTAACCCGGAGTTCCCGTCAACCGACGTCGCCGTTGTGATTGGAGCGAACGATGTGGTGAACCCGGACGCGCGCGATAATCCGCAGAGCCCGATTGCGGGAATGCCGATCCTGGAGGTTGACCGCGCCCGCTCGGTCATCGTGCTGAAACGCGGCAAGGGGAAGGGCTTTGCCGGCATCGAGAATCCGCTCTTCTTCAAGCCCGCGACCGGCATGCTCTACGGGGACGCCAAGGACTCACTGACCAGGCTCGTGCAGGCGGTTCAGCAGGCGTAAGCGCCTGAAAGGAGAGACGCGGAGACGCGGGGACACGGGGACGCGGAGACAAAAACAGCATTTCGCCTCGGTCTCCTTGGTCTCCCACTCCCCGCGTCTCCCACTCTCCGCGTCAGTTCTTTACTTATAAATACGGGGGCAACGTGCGAAAGCTTATAACTATATTCGTGCTGGTGAGCGTGCTGGTGATGCCGCTCCCGGCGACCTACGCGCAGCGCAGAAGCGGTAAGGCTACTTCTGCAGCATTGGCCCCCGCGCATCACGGCGCGGAGCAGATCACGGCGGCGCAGTTAAGAGACTACCTTTACTTTATCGCTTCGGACGAGATGGAAGGCCGCGACACGCCGTCGCGCGGGCTCGATACGACGGCAAAGTTTATCGCCCTTAATTTGTCGCGCTGGGGATTAAAGCCGGCCGGAGACAATGGGACCTATTTCCAGCGCATCGGGCTGCATCGCGACAAAGTCGATATTGCTCAAACACGGGCTGAGATCAGCGGCCAGAAATTCACCCCCGGCGACGATTTTATCTTCTCCCCGACTGCCGGCAGCGCCAGCGGGCCGCTCGTTTACGCCGGGAACGGGTGGTTCGTCAAATCCAAAAACATAGATCCTTACCAGGGCATCGACGTCAAAGATAAGATTGTGGTCATCAGCCGTGGTGAAGGCTTGCCGAAGGGGCTGACCTTTAGCGACATCAGTGGCAAGCGAGGGGAAGATTGGGCGGACCCGCTGACTTACGCGCGACAGCGTGGGGCAAAGGGGCTGGTCATGATTGCGGATTCCCAATCTCTCGCCGGCTGGGACCGTGCCCGGCAGCGAATCACGGCGCGGGGCCCGATCTCTGTCGATAAGTTTCAGGAGCAGAATGGCCCGCCGGTGCCCTCAATCTTAATTACGCCCAGAATGGCTGCGGCCCTGTTTCAGGGTGAGAAGCAGAGCGCGGAGACAGTTTCTACCCGCGCCGCCGCGGGCGAATGGGTCGCGCCATTCGAGTTCAGCACGGACAAGAAGATGAGCTTTACCATTGCCGCCAAACCCGAGCCCGTGTGGACGCAGAACGTGGTGGCAATATTTGAAGGCAGCGACCCGACGCTCAGGAATGAGTATGTCGCGCTCGGGGCGCACTACGACCACATCGGAATCAGCCGGCCGGTTAACGGTGACGCAATCTACAACGGCGCGGACGACGACGGCTCGGGGACGACGGCACTGCTCGCGATGGCCGAGACGCTGGCCCACACCAACCCACGCCCCAAGCGCTCGATCCTCTTTGTCTGGCATGCCGGCGAAGAAAAGGGGCTCTGGGGCTCGCGCTACTTCACGCAATTTCCGACCGTCCCGCTCGAGAAGATTGTTACGCAAGTCAACATAGACATGATCGGGAGAAGTCATAAGGCGGGCGACACGAATCCCAGGAACAAAGAGCTCTCCGGGCCGAACGAGATCTACGTCATCGGCTCAAAGATGATGAGCACCGAATTGGGCCGGTTGAGCGAAGCGATCAATAAATCTTACCTCAACCTGGCCTACAATTATCGCTACGACGATCCGAACGATCCGAACCGCTTCTTCTTCCGCTCGGATCATTACAACTATGCGCAGAAGGGCATCCCCATCATCTTCTTCTTCGACGGTGTGCATGAGGACTATCACGAGCCTTCGGACTCGCCCGACAAAATTGATTACGAGAAGATGGAAAAGGTCACGCGCACCATTTATCTGACGGTCTGGGCGTTGGCCGACCGGCCCATGCGCCCACGCGTCGATAAAAAGCTCCCCTCAGAGTTAAGCGGCAACTGAAAGGAAGAAGAGACGCGGAGAGTGTGGGACACGGGGACGCGGAGAGAATAACAGCCTTTCGCCGTGTCTCCCCTTCTCCACGTCGCCGCGTCTCCGCGTCCCCGTGTCCCCGCATCTCTTCAGTCACCTCCATTCACCGAAACGCTCGCGCATGTATTCGCGCCGCTCATGGAAGCGCTGGCGCATCAACAGGAGTTGATCGCGGCGGTATTCAATCATCCCGAAGACGAACAGGAACAGTGCGCCGACTGTGATCAGGTAGTACTTCAAAGGTACTTGCAGCCAGTCAACGCTCGTCAGGGCCAGGACGGTCAATTCTGCCGCGAGCGTGGCTGCGCCGACCAGGACGGGCGCACGCAACCGGCCCACCGAGCCGAACAAGACGAGCGCGAGTGATGCGACGAGCACGCCCAGATCACGCCACGGCGCGGGCACGTCCAGCACGAGTCGAAAGTGAAGCGCATGGACGAACAGCGGCGCGCAAAGCAAAAGGCTTCCCGTCCACAACAGCTGCGTCACGTCATGCGCATACTCATTCCAATCTCGCTGCACTGATGCGTACGCGATGATGAGCATCACGACCGCGACCGGAGACGTGTAGACCTCGGTGTCGGTCGTCGGCTCGTAGCCCGCGCGCAGGCACGCCAGTGCAAAAGATATGACCGCCAGGTAGAGACCGGCCCGGAAGTATCGCACGCGCAGTCGTCCCGTGGCCCACACACTCGCCGCGAATGACATCAAGACGACTGCGCTCGTCGTCAGGCATGGCGCAAGCAACAACGGGTTGCCCGCTTGAAGATACGGCATCGCCTGAAACAGGGCGGCGATAAAGGCAAGCGCCGCCACGACCCCGGCGGCAGCGCCGGCAGGTATCGCAAGCCAATCGGCCCCACGCGCGAGTGCGAGCCTGCCCAGGGCGAAGAAGAGCGGAAAAAGTAGCAGCGTAAAACAGAGCGCGAACCAGCGCACGTCCACCCGTAATGCGATCAGAAGCGCGAGCAGCAATGCCCCCGTATGTGTCAATGCGAGGTACGCAACCCACTGGAGATTGATGCGGGCCGCGCGTTCCGCCCAGTAAAGCAGGGTTAGCAAAAGGACGCTCACCGCGCCGAAGCTCCCCGTGCCGATAGAATTCAGCGCCACCGCAAGCCATACCAGTGCGCACACACCGGCAGCCGAGTCGCTCACAAAACGAATCGCCGAATCCTGCGAGCGATAGACGGCGGAAGCCGGTCCGTTCTCTGTTCGTAACCAGCGTGCACTCGCCTTCTGCATGAGAAACGCCGCACAGATGACGCCGGCTGCAACCGGCCATGCGACCGGCAAGAGGCCGAATATCTTCAACGCATCGAGCGACGACGCGACCAGAACAATTGCTGCTACAGACACTAATATTGCGCCAAAGACTGAACGGTCACGCAGCGCGCGCAACGCACCGTAAAGTATCGAAGCTGAGAGCAGGCAGAATACCGACGGAAGTACGCGGCGGGGCTCTATCGTCGAATAGTCATGTAATTCCAGGTAGGTTAAATGCAGGAACAGGACGGTGACGCTCGCCCACAGGAGAAGCAGGACGAACCCCACGTCGGCTATGCGCACAAACGGCGTGACGAGATGTGCCTCGCGCCGCCGCTTTTGCGCCAGCCACGCACTCGCATAGAGCACAAAGGGCCAGGCGGCGCACGCTGCCGCAAACAGTGTCTCTGATCGGAGATGGGCGCTTGCCAGCGCGATGAGAAAGGCCGCCGACGCGAATACGGCCGAAGCATGTGCGAGCGCAGCCTGGGCCGCCCTGTCGCTAAAACGTGGGGCGCTCAGAACGGCTAATGTCGCGGCGAGAGCGGCGAAAGCCATACTATGCGTTAATGCCACGGCAGGAGCATTCAGCAGGAGATAGAAGGATGCCGGGGCGAGGACAAGACTCGCCCCGAGGCTCGCCCGGTTGAGCGCCCTCGCAAGCGCGTCGTCCTGTACGCGACGCATCAATACTGAGACGGCGAGCACCATCAGCGTAAGCGCGAGAATTTGGACCGGGTCGCTGAGGCGCAGGCCATCCCCGGCAAGAAACTCCGTCCAGAAGAGCGCGAGTACGCTGATCGTATAGAGAAGAATGCGGCGGTCTGGATAAACATAGCGGCCCGTGAACCACATGACGTAAGCCCCCGCCGCAAACAACAGCATGGCAACGCTCGAATCGTAAGTGTTCGCGCGCAGGCGAAACACCCCATCATAAAGGGACGGTGACGGCCATAATCTGAGCGGCATATAAGCCAGCGCACACAGCGTCGCTCCGAGGAGCGCGCCGTGCACGAGCGGCACCGCCCACACCTCGTAACTCCAACGGGCCGTATCCGACGTGCTTGGCTCACCCGTTCTTTCTTCCGTGTTTTTCGCGTGAGAGATTCCGCCTGTTTCTTGGTTCGCATCCTGACGCACCGGGAAAAGGCGCGAAAGGTGAAGAAAGACGAGCGAGGCCGCCATCAGGGCGAGCGCGTAAAGGCCGAACGCTTCACGCTCCGCGCGGTAAACGAGGGCCCAGAGGGTCGCGACGCTCGCCGAGCACGCTAGGTACACGTAGAGTTTTTCACGCAACAGCGCCGCCATCTGCGCGTAAAGCATGGTGCAGAACGCGCAGACCACCCACGCGCGTCCATTATTAGCGATCAGGCCGGAGCGCACCAGAAACCAGAAGTTGACGGGAACGAGCAGCGACCCCGTGAGTGTTAGGGCGCGACCCGTGAGCCGCTGCCGCGTGCGCAAGATTGCGTACCAGCCGGACGCCGTGATGGCGAGCGTGCCAAGCGCCAGCAGCGCGGCCTGCACCGCCGGTTCCTGCAGCTTGAGGTAGAGCACATCACGCAGCCAGATGATGATGCCGACGGTGAACATCAACGCCCCCGCATAAAGCAGGAGGCGCAGAGTATGCGGATCGGTCAGCGTTTCGACGAGCGGGCGGCGCGGTGTTCTTGTCGAAAGCGTGCGCCCCGGTGACAATGATGTGGATGCCGGGCGCCGCTCGGACGAAGCGAGGGTGGCGGGCCGGCTAGCTGTTTCGGTAGCTTCCGCCGGCTGTTGGGCATTTCGTTCGGGTGTAAAACTTTTGGCGCGGGTCACGTCGGATGTGAGCAGCGCGCGCAATTGGTCGCGGCGGCGCTCGTAACTCTGACGCAGCGCGGTGGCCTGTTCCTGGCTGATGAGACCGTCTGCCTCCCATCGACCCAATTCCGATAGTAGATAGCTCACGGCCTGGAGCTCATTGGCCGTCGCCTCGCCTGTACGTGACCCACAGTTCGCGCAGAAAAGCGCGTCAGGCGCAACCGAGGCACGGCAGATGCGGCACCGCGGGTCTTCGGGAAGGGGTGGAGAAAATTGCATAAAGTGAGATTCAGCCACGCCACCGGAAAGCGCGCGTGCCTGCGCCGCTCAGGCTTTTTCGCGCGTGCGTTCGAGGGTCAGACGGCGGTAAGCCTCCGGGCGACTAAGACCCATTTCGCGCGCCACCCTTTTCAATGCGGCGCGTGGGTCAAGCCCCTCGCTTTCGAGCGCAGCCACTCGCGCCGCAACTGTTGTTGCCGAATTATCCGCCACGGCCTCATTAATCACAGCACGGTCTATGATCAATACAATTTCGCCACGCGCCCTACCCTCAGAGGCGAATCGCCGGGCCAACTCACTCAAACGCCCCCGCGCAATCTCTTCATGAATCTTTGTCAGCTCACGCACGACGGCGGCTGCGCGGTCGCCGAGGATCTCACGCGCGTCTACGAGCGCGTCCGCCAGGCGGTGCGGCGACTCATAAAAGACGAGCGTCGTCGAAAGCCCGCGAACCTGTTCAAGACGTGTGCGGCGCTGGGCGGCGCGCGAGGGCAGAAAGCCGCCGAAGAAAAACTCGTCCGTCGGCAGGCCGGAGGCCACCAGCGCGGCGACCAAAGCGGTCGGCCCGGGCACCGGGACGACACGCGCGCCGCGCTCCATCGCAGCGTTAACAACGCGAAAGCCCGGATCGCTAATGCCCGGTGTGCCCGCGTCTGAGACGACGGCGACGCTCGCACCCTTTTCCAACAACTCGCCCAGCTCGGCGGCTCGGTCTCGTTCATTGTGCTCATGATAACTGAGCATCCTGGTTTTGATGCCGTAATGATCCAGCAGCACGCGCGTGCGACGTGTGTCTTCGCAGGCGATCACGTCGACCTCCCCGAGCACACGCAGCGCACGCTGCGTGATGTCTTCGAGATTTCCGATCGGCGTTGCCACCAGATAAAGAGTGCCCGGCATGCGCTTATTCTACCGAAGTTCTATACCTCTATTGCTTGCTTTTTCCACCACGTCTTTTTCCTCTTGTCTTTCCTCCCGGGTCCTGCGGCGGTTCATTCCTCAACTGAGAGTGGACTCCAGCTCTGGAACAAGAGGAGTGTGCTGAGGTCTTATGTTCCGATATTGCTGCCCAGGAAACGCCCGAGGTGATGGCGCATACGATTTTCAAAGAGCTGTGAGCGCGTCCCACTCTTTTCGAGCACGAGCCACTGCGGCGCACTGCTCTCCGACGAGCGGACGAGCAACAGCTCTTCGTCCGACGTGCGGTCTCCGAAATGTTTAATGTGTGCGCAGGCAAGGCCTCCGCCGCGGACAAAGCCGTCGCGAGGCGCGCGCGGCCAGCCCGCCTCAATCATCAGGCTGCGGACGCCGGAACGAAAGGTCAAGAGTTGGCCGACCATCGTGGCGTGTCCGACGCGAAAGCGATGCGCGTCGGCCCGCGTGACCTGGATACTGGCGCCCGCGCGATTGGCCTCCCCGGCCAGCGCCGTAAAAGTGGCCAACAGCCATTCGATGGATGTCGTACGCACGAGATCGTTAGAAGCGCGCAGGGCCAGGTACTCGGCCACGTCACCACGTCCGGCGGCCCGCGCACGCTGCTCCGCCAACGCCAGGGCCCGCGCCCACTCTTCATCAAGCTCGCTCACAATCAAGCTCCATTAAAGGTAACAAGGGATGATCAGACGAGAGGCGTTCGAAACACTGTGACCTTTTCTCCCTTTCCTTTTGCCTTTCCCCTGATGTTATCATGCGCGTTCAATTTGTCATTTCCCGCGCCAGGCGGGATTTAGCCATACACTTTGAGGATACTCTCTACGTATGCCCCATCCGGCCCACATCTGTCACGCCGCGAATATGATCCGTCTATCGCATAATCGAGCATTCGCCTTTTTGATCAGTCTGGCTTTTGCCTGCGCCCTGGCCTTGAACGTCGCCACGGCGCACGCGCAAACAACGCCCGGGCCGCTTCCGCAGCCCGCCGGCTACGTCAACGATTTCGCCGGCGTTATTGACGCGGCGACAAAGCAGCGTCTGGAAAATATTCTCGCCAATCTGAAGCAGCACGCGGATATTGAATTCGCCATCGCGACGGTCAAGACCACAGGCGAGCAGGACATTTTCGACTACTCGCTTCAGGTGGCGCGCAATTGGGGCACCGGTTCAAGGACAAGTAAGAAAAAGAGCCTTTTGCTGCTTGTCGCGGTTGATAATGGCAAATACTTCACGCAGATCAGCCGGGGCATCGAAGGCGATTTGCCCGACGGGCTGGTAGGGGACATGGGCCAACGCCTGCGCGAGCCACTTCGGGCGGGCAATTACGGCGCGGGCTTAATGACAGCCGTACGGGCGTTTGTCGCCGCGATTGCCGAGAAACGCGGCTTCAGCGTCGATGATATAGAGCAGGCCACCAAAGATCAACAGACTGCTGAAGCGCAACCGCCACGCGCCGGTGGTGAGACAAAAGAGGCGCCGGCGCGCGAGCCGGCCGCGGAAGTCGCCGCTGTCCCAAAAAAGGAGGTGGCGAAGCCACCTTCGCCGGCCTCTGTTGATGAAACGGAGAAGAATGAGTTAGACGCGACGCTCGCCCTGGCGGCCTCCGAGCGCATCGAAAAGCTCAAAGCTTTTATCGACGCTCACCCGCAGTCTGCCTTAAAAGAGTACGCGTCTGAATTGATCGTTAGCTCACGCGCTACATTAGGCGATGAGAAGTTGAAAGCGGGCGACGCGGCGGGCGGGATCGAGCAGTTTCGCCTGGCGGTAACAGGCAGCCCGGCCAACCTGTCTGACCAGTTGTTTGCCGGGGTCATCTCACAGTTGCCACTCAACCTGTTCATGCGCGGCGAGCATGCGGCGGCCATTGAGACCGCACGCCTGATCGAGTCGAAGGTAAAAGATGACCCGAAGCGGCTGCTTGCGATCACCGCTTTTTATCTGAGCATTGAGGCGCCGGATGAAGCCGCGCGCGTCGCCGAGATTGTCATCAAGCTCGCGCCCGAGATGGCCGCGGCACATCAAGCTCTTGCCGCGGCGCGCCACATCGGGCTTCAGCTTGACGCGGCAGCCGCGGAGTATGCGCGCGCTGTTGAGTTGGATCCGAAATCGGCAAGCGCCCACCGGAGCCTCGCCGATTTGCGTCGGGCCGGCGGTAAGACGGAGGAAGCGCTCACGCTTTACCGCGAAGGGTTGAAAATTGATCCGGCGGACAAAGCCGCGCGCGCGGGCGAGGTCCTGGCGCTTTTTGACATGGGCAAGAAGGATGAAGCTGAAGCACGGCTTGAGGCCGCGCTCAAGGACGAGCCCCGTAATTTACCGCTCCTCGTCGGCGCAGCCTACTGGTACGCGGCGCATAACGGAAACGCGCGTGCGTTGGAATTGGCAGAGCGCGCTGTCGTGATCGAGCCGCGCTACACGTGGGCCAACATCGCTCTGGCGCGCGCCCTGGTTGCCGACAAACGCCCGCTCGACGCCGAACGCGTGCTGCGTTTCGTGCGGCAATATGGAAATTTCCCGACGCTCGATTACGAGCTCGCCAGCGCCTTGGCCTCCGCCGGCCTCTACGCGGAAGCGGCGGATGAGCTCGCGCACTCATTTACGCTAAAAGATGGCCAGATCGAAACGCTGCTGGCCGGGCGCTCACCGGCTCGCGCCGAGAGCTTCATCGAGCTGCTCGCGCCCGAACGCCGCGCCAGCATCTTTCAAGCCACCGCCGCCGACAGCGAGGCGAACGCGCGGATGCTCAAGGGCTTGCTCGCATTCACCGTTGCGATGAATCCGGCGGGAGGTCGCGAGGCGATTAAAGAGGCCGACGCCGTAGCGGCTGCGCAGGAATTTGTCGGCGGCGAGGATAGGATGCGCACCTTTCGCCAGCTTTATGCGGCGGTTCGCTTGCTGCAGAGCAACATCGCCCTGCCGGCGGTTCTAAATTTAACCGACGCGGCAGCGGGCGGCGTCGAAGCAGCGCTCGACACACCGGCTCCAAACGTCGCGACCCTCGCCGACGAGTTACGTGACATACGCGCACAGGCCATCGCTGCCGGTGCCACCCCGTTGATTCCCGAAGTTCAGCGTACCGTGCTTTCCAACATACTGCGCGGGCGGATCGAAGACATCGCCGGGTGGGCCCTGTTTAATCGAGATAACACGGCGGAGGCGTTGGTGCGTTTGAAGCGTGCGTCGAGCGTGCTGCCCGAAAATACTATCTGGTCGCGTACCGCGCTCTGGCATCTTGGCGTGGCACTCGACGCCGCCGGCAATCAACAGGAGGCACTCGCGGCCTACATCAAGAGCTATAACAGCGGCCAGCCGGATACCATCCGGCGCGCCGTTATTGAACGGCTCTATCGCAAAGTCAATGGCTCGGTTGACGGGCTCGATGCGAAGATCGGCCCTTCCGTTTCGTCAGATATTAAAGACAGTACTGATGCGGCGCAGCAGGGGGTGACCCCGGCATCGAACACGGCGGAGGGTCCAAAGGGCAGCGACAATACAGCGCCGGTCAACACCGTGACGCCAACGCCCGCCTCGTCTCCGTCGTCCACACCGCAGGCGCCACTGGCGGCGCCCGAACCGAAGCCTTCACAGTCCCCGCCGTCTCTCCCCGCCTCATTACCGGCGCCATCAACGGATAATGCGCCACAAACGAGCGCGCCCGCGAGCGAGCAACAGAAGACCGAGAGCACAGAGAAGAAGCGCCCTGACCGGGAAGAGCTATAAAGTGTTTCGGGGCGCTGTGATCCTCGACCGTGATGACGCGCAAGCCGTTTTTGAGCGTTATCTCTTTGAAATCCACGTGGACCTTCCGAGCGACCTGCGCGGCGGCGTGGCTCGAGCGCTTCTTAAGATCGCGCACTTGGCTGAGCGTGCACGGCTCTAAGACCCCGGTACGGGCACTATCAAGCCGCCATTTCGAGGAACAGTTGACCCCGACGGCCCCTCCAATATCGCGCCGCCGGTCCCGGCCCAGCCAACCGGCTAGCCGCCCTAATCATCCAAGGCTTGACCGCACAGCAAGCCAGAGCGCTGTACTTCTCGCTCGGTCCCGAATGGGAGTTCGAGGCAGTTATTTAAGAGATTGCCGGTGATGGACGCTACCCTTGGAGGAGCGCGCCTCAGCCGTCCTTCGCCGATCAATGCACGGCACGTATCAACAGATGCTATTTAACACCTGCTTTTAACGGACAAGTTTTATGAGGAATATTCAGTTTCAACTCTACAAAACCGCCGCCCTTGTCGCCGCGCTTCTCTGTTTCCTGTCCCCTTTAAAAGCGCAGCAGCCCACGCAGGCGGGCTCGCGCTACGACGTGACCAATTACTGGATTGAAGCTCAACTGGTGCCTGACCAGCACTTCCTGCGCGCCGCCGCCGACGTGACATTCATACCGCTGGAATCAACGCGCACGGTTGTCTTCGAACTCAACGGCTCACTTAAGGTCGAGAGTATCGAGTTGAACAGAAAGCCGCTGACGAACTTTGTGCAGGACGCAGTGGGCGCCGGCGCGATCGGCCCCAACGTGCGTATCGACCTCGGCCAGGTCTTTCCGGCGAACCAGCCGCTCACGTTGCATCTTCGCTGGAGCGGGGCGCTCACCTCGCCCGAAGGCGGGCCGCTGGCGACAAAGCGCCTCGCCTACGTCGGGACGGAAGGCTCCTATTTGATGTATGCGGCGCGCTGGTTCCCCTTTCACGACTACGCGGCCGACCGCGCCACCGCCGACATTACGATCATCGTGCCGTCGGGCGTGCAGGTTGCCGGATCGAGCGACGCGCCGGTCGCAGCCCAATCGAGCCGCGAGGGTACGCGTTACCGCTTTGTTCATAAGCAGCCCACCCTGATCGGCAACATCGCCGCCGGTCAATATATCACCCGCAGCCTTCGCCACGGCAATTACGAGTTGCAGTTTTATGTGAAACCCGGCAGCGAAAATCGCATCGAGCGTTATGGCGAATTGATGGGTAAAGCCCTTGAGTTCTACACGCAGCAGTACGGCGCGCCCGCTTTCGGGTCACGTTTGGTCGTCGCGCAGACCGACGACGATACTCTGGACGCTTACGCAGCACCCGGCATGCTATTTCTGGCTTCAAAACTTTTTGACCCGTCGCGCCCCGTCCCGGAAGAAAGGCTCCAGCGCGAAGTCGCTTACCAGTGGTGGGGGCAGACCGTCGGCCTGAAATCTTTTGACGACGCGTGGCTTTCGCAGGGCCTTGCGGAATGGAGTGCATTTGCACTTCGTGAAGCCACGCTGACCGGCGGCGAGCTGGATGCCGTGCAGCGCGAAGAGCAGGAGCGGGCCCTGGCATTCGAGCAAACGGCCTCGATCGCGCGGGCGCCGTCATCGCTCGATGATCAGTCGGCGGCGTATCAATCCATCGTATTTTACAAAGGTGCGATCGTCTTTCGCATGCTCCGGGAGACCATCGGCAAGGAACAATTCACACAGCTTCTGCGGGCATTCCTCGAGCAATACCGCGGCAAAAACGCTTCGATCGACGATTTCGAACGGCTCACGACCCAGACGGCCGGCCAGAATATGCGCTACTTTTTCGCGCAGTGGGTTGAAGGGACGGGCGTGCCCGAATTCACCGTTGATTATCAGATCATCCGCACCCGCACCGGAAAATTTCGGGCGCGCGGAACGGTCAAACAAAACTTTGAAACACTTCGCATGCCGGTCGAGCTAATGCTGCGCTCCGAGGGTAACGACACACAGACGACGACGGTGCGGATGGAAGGTAAGAGCGAAGATTTCGACTTTGAATCCAAGGGGCAGCCGGTTGAGGTGATCGTTGATCCGAACAACAAAATCCTGCGTATGTCAGACGATTTGCGTGTCTCGATCGTCGCACGCCGGGCCATTGAGCAGATGCATGAAGGGCAGTATGCTGAAGCGCAGCAGCAGTTCGAAGCGGCCCTGAAGCTGGACCGCTCGAACTCCTGGATCTATTACAACCTTGGACTGCTCTACCTCGAACAGCGCAACTGGAACCAGGCCCTCGACAATTTTCAGGCGGCGCTCGACGGTAATCTGAAACCGTCATGGATCGAGGCCTGGGCGCACATCAAGCGCGGCAACACCTATGACGCGAAGGGCGACCGCGCCCGCGCCGTCGATGAATACAACAAGGCTGTCGGATCCGGCATCAACTACGACAACGCGCAGGCCGTCGCCAAGAGGTTCCTCGCCACACCTTTTGACCCGAAGGCGCTGGCGCAGGTGCAGTAGTAGTAGCCGGCCGGCGGCGGGTTATGTAATTTCAGGAGTAGGTTCGATGAATTAATTCATGACCGAGCCTTGGAAATTTTGTATCGAAGAACGCGTGCGGTGGGGCGATGTCGATGCCGCACGCATCATTTTTTACGGCGCTTACATCCGCTTCTTCGAATTTGCGGAGACCGAGCTGTTCCGCGCCGCCGGGTTGCCGTACGGTGTGATGTTCGATGAGCTCGACATATGGCTGCCGCGGGCTCATCTTGAGTGCGACTTTCGGCGGGCGGCGCAGTTGGACGATCTGCTAGAAGTCTGCGCCTTCGTCGGGCGTATCGGCATGAAGTCACTCCGGCTCAACTTCGAAGTACGCCGCAAAGGCGAAGACGCGCTGATCGCCGAAGCCCACTTCATCCTCGTCGCCGTGCGCCGCGGGACATTTGAGACAGTACCGGTCCCTGAAGAACTCAAACGTCACCTCGCGCCTTATACGCAACCACCTTCCGAGTAAATTAACAACAACCCACCGCAGAGGACCCGAGAGGTAATCAGATCATGAATAAATCTATTTAATTTCCTCTGCGGTAAATGGTTAATCATCATAGATTCAACTGAGGAATTACTATTCGCCGTTGATTTAAGACCCAAGACTATTTTTATAGGGGCCGGATGGCGCTACGGGCCAGCTTGCGCTTGAGGTCGAGATAGCCTTGGTCGCCAGCGACGAGTTCGCCGAGGAGGTGTCGAATGCCACGGTGTGCGCACGCAAATTCAATCATCCTTTCCGTGAACGGCGCGTGCCAGAAAGTCCCGTAGAAGCGATTGCGCATCTCGGCGGCACGCTTCAACTCGCCGCCGAAATCCGCGCGCCATTGATGATCGTAATCAGACGGTTTGCCCTCCAGATAGGCCTCGGCGAAGAGCTCCCCCGAACGCAACGCGTAATAGATTCCTTCGCCCGTCACCGGGTCTGCAAACCCGGCGGCATCGCCGAGCAGCACCCACCCTTCTCCCGCAGCGCGGCGCGTCTCCCAGGTCTTCACGGCCAGGCCCGGAATACGCGCCGCGTAGCGCTCGGCCAATGCAGTTAGCTCTCCCTTGATCTGCTCGTCACGCGCAGCATCCTGTTTTCGACTCGCCCAGAGCCGTGCGGTCTTGTCCCCGCGCAGACGATAATAACCGACCATGAAGTCCCACAGCAGGCGGTCGAGCGCATGATGATCGAAAGCATCCTGTGATGTGGCGATACCGAAAGAGATGTGATCGGGGCGCGGGAACGCCCACGCGTAACCGGCCCATCCGGGAAGAAATGCGACGACCGACGGGGCGCCTCCGCTTTCCGGCAGCGGCGTTCGATAACCGAAGGCGACTTCCATCTCCGAAGGGGGAAGGCGCCCCGCCAGTTGCTTCGCGATGCGACTGTTTGCACCGTCCGCCGCAGCGAGTATCGGGCCGGCCCACTCACGGCCACTCTGTCCGCGTACAATCCAATCCTCTTTTTCATTGGCGCGCATGCGGAACGAAACTTTTTCGGCGAACACATGGGCCCCCGCCTCCTTAGCGCGATCACGAAGGTATGAATCGAACGTGCGCCGCGAATAGATGGCAAAAGGTTCTTTAAGTTTTAAGTGAAGCTTTCTTCCCCGGGGAGAATACATCTCCAGTTCGCTGATTGTGCGCGCGGTCGCTTCGAGTAGGTGTGGCCATGCTTTGAGGGCTTTGGACGTGACGCCTCCGCCGCAGGCCTTTGGCTCGCCGGGAGGTCGCCCGTCGAAAAGCGCCACGCGCACGCCCGCACGTGCCAGCCTTTCGGCGGCGAATGATCCCGCAGGACCGGCACCGACGATCAACACATCAAACCTTTCAATTGACATCGATGCCGATGCTCGCCCCCCCTCTTCTTTCGTCATCCCACCGCTCTCAGGCCACATAATAAATGGCTCTGGTACTGCGGGGCAATGCGGGCTTGCGAGGTGGCTCGCGTCGTGTGCTAAAATGCGCTTGTTCCTCCTATAAGTTCTGCTTTTTCGCGGCCGTCTCGGATACTTCTCCGTCCGTCAGGCGGCATTTGACCATCTGTTTCTTCCACCGGCGCGCTTTTGCATAGGGGCGCTGGGATTGACAGGTTCATTAGAAAAATGGACACGAATGCCATTGTCTATGCAGGCATCGCACCACACCCCCCCATCATGGTCCCGGAAGTGGGGCGTGAAGCGGTGGCGGAAGTGCGCGGCTCCATTGACGCGATGCGGGAGTTGACCGAACGCATTATCGCGAGCCGCGCCGAGACCGTGGTGCTCGTTTCTCCTCACGCGCCGCTGGAGGTACGCGCCTTCGTCGCGTATCACGACGAGGAGCTTTATGGGGATTTCGCTAACTTTCGTGCCCCCCACGTAATAGTCGAGGCGCCGCTTGACGGAGCATTATTAAAAGCTATTATGCGCGCAGCATCCGAGGACGGCTATGAGGTCATCGGCATCAAAGGCTTCGACCTTGATCACGGAACGGCCGTCCCCCTTTACTTTCTGCAGCGCTACGGCTGGCGCGGCCGCGTTGTTGCTCTCGGTTACAGCTTCTTATCGAATGAAGATCATCTGCGCTTTGGCTCCTCGATCAGGCGGGCGGCAGAGACGCTTGGCCGGCCTGTTGCCTTTGTCGCCAGCGGCGACTTAAGCCACAGGCTGAAGCCTGACGCACCCGCCGGGTACGACAGTGAAGCGCATCTTTTTGATGAAGAAGTGGTGGCGAGCCTGCGTGCGTGCGAGCCTTCCAGGGTAATCAACATCGATCAGGGGTTGAGAAGGCGGGCGGGGGAGTGCGGCTACCGATCGATGCTCGTCGCCTTCGGTGTGACGCAAGAGATTGGGACGGAGTACGATGTCTTGCATTATGAAGCCCCCTTCGGTGTCGGCTACATGGTCGCTCAACTAACGCGTGATCAGGCGGTAGCGGGAGCCCGCGATGAGGGCCACGCGGAAGAAGTGAATCAAGCTGCGGATGCTTCTTCTGCTACTGATTTGCCGGCACTGGCGCGGCGGGCCATCGAAATCTTCGTTCGTGAAGGTCGCATTATCGAAAAGCCTCCCGGGGTGCCGGCGTTGCTAAACGAACGCGCCGCCTGTTTTGTTTCAATCAAAACTGGTGAGGGAGAGTTACGGGGCTGTATCGGCACTATCGAACCTGTCAAAGAAACAGTTGCCGATGAGTTGATTGCCAACGCCATCAGCGCGGCGACGCGGGACCCGCGTTTTTCGCCCGTTGAGCCTGACGAATTAACACATCTACGTTACTCGGTAGATGTGCTTTCCCAGCCCGAGCCGGCGCGATTCGAAGACCTTGATCCGGCCCGTTACGGAGTAATCGTCGAGGACGAAGATGGGTTGCGCCGTGGGCTGCTGTTGCCTGACCTGGAGGGCATCAACACGGCGCGCCAGCAAGTAGAAATTGCCACACGCAAGGCAGGCATCACACCCGGCTCCCCCCTGAGATTTTATCGTTTTCGCGTCGAGCGTTTCCGTGAGCCAACCTTACACACACAGAACCTAAGAACAAAGGAGCAAACAAATGGTGAACGACAATTCACGAAAATCTTCCGAAAAAAGACCCGACCCTGAACTGACGCCGGACGCCACTCCAGACGCGGCCGAAGAGCTCGACCCGGCGCATGACCGGCGCTCGCTTGAGTACGGCGAATCGGGACAATTTGCGCCCGGGGGCTACTTTAATCAACACGGCGTCGTCGAATCGGAGCGCCTCGATTTGGATGAGTACACGGCGACCCGCTCACTTGATAAGGATAAGAAATAATTGGGATAAGCGCAGGCGCAACGCATTATAGTCGCAGTGTGTCGTCAGGGACTGGAAAGACCAGGCCTTGCTCTGCTCCGAAAAAAAGGTAAAACAGTTTTCGGAGTTATGGTACCTGTTAAAGGGTTAACAAGCGCTCCTGAGTGCTTGTTAAATGCTATGGTGTGTATGCTTTGCGCCTGATGTGGGCCGTTTTTGCCGGAAAAACTGGTCATTTTAACCTTCACTTAATAGACCGGCAGGGTAAAAAAAACCGCTGCAAGCGCGAGAGCTTGCAGCGGCAAGATCCACAGGAGGAAAAGGAGCTATATCTTATTCGAAAAATCGTAGTGTGTCAAATGGAATCGCGCAATGATGACACACCCTTGTGTACCGAAGATTAAACGTCAAGATTTCTGACATCGAGCGCGTTATCTTCTATGAAGCGGCGGCGTGGCTCAACGGCGTCGCCCATCAGTACTGTAAAGATCTGGTCAGTTTCCACCGCGTCATCTACTTTTACTTGTAATAGAGTACGCTTCTCCGGGTTCATTGTGGTCTCCCAGAGCTGTTCCGGGTTCATCTCGCCGAGACCTTTATAGCGCTGGATTATTAAGTCTTTCTTTGCGGCGGCGAGCACGCGCTCAAGCAGGGCCTCACGCGTCGAGATTTGCTCGCTCGACCCGTTTTCTCCGGCTATGAAAGGGGGCGCGAGTCGGTCCTCAAGAGTTTTGTAAAGCTCCACAGCCTTCTGAAACTCTACATAGCTGGCAAGGTTCCAATCGATACAGACGCTCGCGCCGGATTCTGCCTTTGTCTCGATCTCCCACAAGCCATGCTCTTCGTCGGTTGAAAGGTCCGTCTTGTAATTTTCATCGGCTAGTCTGCCCTCAACGCGAGCCATCAGGTCTCCATCCTGAAACACGCTGCGCAGCGTCGCCCCCTCCTCGCGCAGGACACCTTTGCGCCCGCCAAAAGCCTCCAGTAATGCGTTGAGCAGATGGTTATCGCCCCCTAAACGTCGGGTTGCCTTTTCGCAATAGCGTTTAAACTCCACCATCTGTTCAAGAGCGCGCGCAAGATCGCGCCCTTCTGTGACAGCCTTCGAGCCATTAGATTTTACTTTCATATCGCTCGTCGCCTGCCGCATCATAAAACGCACCATTGATCTTTCGTCCTTGATGTATTCCTCCCGCTTGCCCCGTTTTACTTTAAACAACGGAGGTTGCGCGATAAACACGTGTCCTCTCTCAACCAACTCAGGCATCTGCCGGTAGAAGAAGGTGAGAAGCAGCGTTCGAATGTGTGAGCCGTCAACGTCAGCATCCGTCATGAGAATAATTTTGTGATAACGCAGCTTGCTGATATCGAAATCATCCTTGCCGATACCCGTGCCGAGCGCAGTAATCAGCGTCTTGATCTCGCCGTGGCCGAGCATCTTATCGAAGCGAGCCTTCTCGACGTTTAAGATTTTACCTTTTAACGGGAGTATCGCCTGATTTTTACGATCGCGACCCTGTTTCGCCGAACCGCCCGCGCTGTCGCCTTCGACGATATAGATCTCGCATAGCGCAGGATCGCGCTCCTGGCAGTCGGCCAGTTTGCCGGGGAGCATTGTCGAACCGATGGCGCCTTTGCGGACGATCTCGCGAGCCTTACGTGCGGCCTCGCGCGCGCGCGCCGCGTCGACGGCCTTGCCGACGATCTTCCGCGCAACCGGCGGGTTCTGCTCGAAGTACTCCGTTAAACGCTCATTCAGGAATGACTCGACAGCGCCTTTGACGTCAGAATTGAGCTTACCCTTAGTCTGCCCCTCGAATTGCGGCTGTGGCAACTTGACGGAAATAACCGCCACCAGACCTTCACGCACATCGTCGCCGCTCAGCGAGCCTTTGAAATTCTTAGCGAGCCCGGAAGACTGGGCATAATTGTTGATCGTCCGGGTCAAAGCCGAACGGAAGCCGGAAAGGTGCGTGCCGCCATCTACGGTGTTGATGTTGTTGGCGAAAGAGTAGACCTTTTCGTCGTAGCCGTCGTTGTACTGGATGGCGACCTCGATTGACAGCGCATCCCCGATCCGCTCGAAATAGAGCGGCTTGTCGTGCAGAGGATTCTTGTTTTTATTGAGGTGCTTGACAAACTCGGCGATGCCGCCTTTGTAGTAGAACTCGTGCGAGCGCTCGGTCTCTTCGCGCTCGTCCATGATGGTGATGCGAATGCCTTTATTGAGAAAGGCCTTTTCGCGCAGCCGCTCGGACAACTTGTCAAAGCTAAACTGCGTGACATCGAAGATCTCCGCGTCAGGTTTGAAGGTTACCTTTGTTCCGCGCTTGCGGGTCTTTCCGGTCTGATCGAGCTTAGTAATGGGTATGCCGCGCTCATACTCCTGCTCATAGGTCTTACCATCCCTCCAGATTTCCAGACGAAGCTTTTCGGAAAGGAAGTTGACGCAGGAAACGCCCACGCCGTGTAGACCACCGGAGACCTTGTATGCGTTTGAATCGAACTTGCCGCCCGCGTGAAGCTTGGTCATGACGACCTCGGCGGCGCTCCTTTTCTCCTGCTTATGATAGTCAACCGGAATGCCGCGACCGTTGTCAATGACTGTGATCGAGTTGTCCATATGAATGGTGACTTCGACCGTGTCGCAGTAGCCGGCGAGCGCTTCGTCAATTGAATTGTCTACCACCTCGTAGACCAAGTGGTGGAGGCCCAGGTCACCGGTCGAGCCGATGTACATGGCGGGCCGCTTGCGCACCGCATCACGTCCTTCAAGGACGGTGATTGAAGACGAATCGTAAGCACCACTCTTATTCTTTGGTAATGTTGCTGCCAAATTGCTCTCCTCTTTATTAATCCTGCTCATAAAATTATCATCTTAACTTGATCGGAAGAGGCGCGCCGGAGGAAGCCCCTCTTTGTTCAACTTTTAGATGCCCTTAGCTGTACCCGCGGCCGATGAAATTAGTTCTGTTTTCGTCACCTCTTTTTTCACCGCACCGCCCTCAACTTGATACACATTCGCGCGCGGAACGAACTGCCGGACAAGGCTCTCTTTAGAGGTCGTGATAAACGTCTGTGTGCGCCCTTCGAGGTACTCCAGCAGGTAGCTGATGCGCTTCCGATCGAGCTCCGCATCCACATCATCAATCAGGAAAAGCGGATACTCATTGTGCCATAAATAATACACCGAAATCGCCGCTAAGTCAAGTATTATCAATGCGCTACGCTGCTGACCTGAGCTCCCGAAAGCTCTCATGTCTCGTCCATCAAACAGGATCTCAAGGTCGTCGCGATGAGGACCGATGAGCGCGTAACCGGCAGTAATTTCGGCCTGCAGGCGGAGTCGCAAACGCTCACTGATGAGCGCTTCGTAATCGCTCAGATCGCCCTTCCCTTCGAGCGATGAGACATATCTGATGCTGATGTCTTCGCGCTCAAAAAGACGCCGCTCAAGAGCCTTGCCTAAACGCTCGGCATAGTCTGTGCGGGCGCGGTGAATGCCCACGCTTAAACCGACGAGTTGCTCGTTCCATGGCGCGATCATTTCCGCCACTTGCGCGATGCTCATTTCGGTATCCGCCGCGTCCTGCAGCAGACGATTTTTCTGTTTAATAACTCGATTGTAATCGGCCAGGGTTTGGACGTAAGCGGGATGAAGCGAGACAACTCCGCGATCGAGGAATTTACGGCGCGCGTCGGGCATGCCTCGTACGATATCGAGTTCGTCGGCGGTGAAAGCAACGGCATGAAGCTGCCCCAAATAGCGGGCAACCGGTTCACGCTTGCCGTTGACCGAGATCGATTTCGTATTTCCTTGGAGAGTTACCTGCAGCTCACGATGAACCTCAAGGCTCTGCGCCACGCGGCCACGCACCACCGCTAAATCTTCACTGAACCGGATCGCTTCTTGCAGGCGTTGGGTGCGAAAAGATTTGGTGGTGGCAAGTAGATAGATGGCCTCAAGCCAGTTTGTTTTACCCTGACCATTATCGCCGTGGATGATATTGAGGCCGGGCCCCCATAAGACTTTGCCGCTCAGATTTCTGAAATTATGGATTTCAAGGGATTCGAGCAGCATGCTAATAATTTTAGCATATAACAGGCTTTTAAGCAGGTTTATTACGTACAGATGATGGGTGTTAAACCGACCGCGCAAATCTGCATTTTCAACCCATAACGCTGAGGCGTGATGAGTTCCAGTTATCTTTTGCTTCACCCTATAAATTATTTACCGGCGCGATGTATTTTCAGTGGCTCAGGCCGTACTGTTATACAGACGGCGCGACAGAGCGGTTTGCGATCTTTCTCAGAGCCAAACTTATTTCTTGCACACAAACTTTTACAGCTTGTGTCATCTGGCATTAAGCGCGACTTCCTGAGGATTAGGAGGTTTAATTCACGAATTAGTGCCGGGTGACGCAGGGCCTGCGACCGGTGCAAACAACTGCAGGCTCAGCGGCGGCACCGGTCGCAGGTTCTCAGCTCTATTACACAGGTATCGACGGAGTAGAAGTGCGGGCATCATAACTGGACGCTCTATAAAGTCGACCAAGTGATGGGCATTTTTAGAAAGGGTGCTGCTGCTGCGGTCAAACCACCCCCATCTTGCTGCGCCGGTAAGATGCTGCTTTTACGCCAAATTATAGAGCAGAGCAAGGCGCCGCTTGATATAAACCCAAGCGGCGCTTCGTCTTCTCTGCCCCAAACCTTTGTCAGCAAGTTCACTGGCCGAGCTAAATCGAAACTTACAACATTGGGACACTATGCAGCCTTCAACTTTTCAGCAGCCATCAACTCAG
>CAYLJO010000067.1:0-27809 GCA_964383905.1 uncultured Blastocatellaceae bacterium | reverse complement strand
GTGTTTTTGACGGACCTGATCCGGCGACGTATGTCTAACAGGTTTGCCATAACTAGTAATCAGTAGTCAGTGATCAGTTTAAAGCTGACTCCTGACTGCTTTTTATGCCCCGGCGGGGGCGGGGGTCTGCGCGGCGGCCTTGCTGGGCGCGGGCGTTCGCGTGGACGGACGGTCTGCGGCTTCGCGGGTCGCCACGGCCGTCTCTTCGCCCCACCGCTCTTTAAAGTCTTTAAGGACCTGCGCGAGGTCGGCTTTGATGTCGTCCGTGAGCGACTTCTTAGTGGCGATATTTTGCAGCACACCCGGATGCGAATTCTCCACGAAGCGGAGGAGCTCGGCCTCGAAGCGGCGCACTTTTTCGACCGGCACATCGTCGACATAACCGTTGGTGGCCGCCCAGATGACGAGCACCTGTTTTTCCACGTCCATCGGTTGATACTGGGGCTGTTTGAGGATTTCCGTTAGGCGCTGGCCGCGCGCGATCTGCGCCTGTGTGGCTTTGTCGAGGTCCGAGCCGAACTGGGCGAAAGCCTGCAGCTCGCGAAACTGCGCGAGGTCGAGGCGGAGGGTCCCGGCGACCTGCTTCATCGCTTTGATCTGCGCCGCGCCGCCGACGCGGGACACGCTGTTGCCGACGTTGATGGCCGGGCGAACGCCGCTGTTGAAGAGGTCGGCTTCGAGAAAGATCTGACCGTCGGTGATGGAAATCACGTTGGTCGGGATGTACGCCGAGATGTCGCCCGCCTGCGTTTCGATGACCGGCAGACTCGTCAGCGAGCCGCCGCCTTTGGCTTCGGACAGCTTCGCGGCGCGTTCGAGCAGGCGCGAGTGGAGGAAGAAAACGTCGCCCGGGTACGCCTCGCGGCCCGGCGGGCGACGCAACAGAAGCGAGATCTCGCGGTAGGCCGCCGCCTGCTTCGAGAGGTCGTCGTAGATCGTGAGCGCGTGGCGCCCGCCGTCGCGGAAATATTCACCCATGGCGACGCCGGCATAGGGCGCGAGGAATTGCATCGCCGCCGGGTCGGACGCGGTGGCCTTCACGACAATGCTATAGTCCATCGCGCCGTAGTCCTGCAGGGTTTTGACGACCTGCGCCACCGTCGAGGCCTTCTGGCCGATGGCGACGTAGATGCAGATGACGTTCTTGCCCTTCTGGTTGATGACCGTATCAACCGCGACCGCCGTCTTACCCGTCTGGCGGTCGCCGATAATCAATTCGCGCTGCCCGCGACCGATCGGCACCATCGAGTCGATGGCCTTCAATCCGGTCTGCAGGGGCTCTTTGACGGGCTGGCGGTCAACGATGCCCGGCGCGATGCGCTCGATCGTATTGTGAGTATCCGTGATGATCGGCCCGCGGTCGTCAACCGGGTTGCCGAGCGCATCTACCACCCGGCCGATGAGCGCGTCGCCGACAGGCACTTCCATGATGCGCTTGGTGCGCTTGACGAGGTCGCCTTCTTTGATCGTCTGAAAATCGCCGAAGAGCACGGCGCCGACCTTATCTTCTTCCAGATTCAGGGCGAGGCCCCGCACGTCGTGCGGAAACTCCAGCAACTCGCCGGCCATGACCTTTTCCAGCCCGTGAATTTCCGCGATGCCGTCCCCGACCTTAATGACCGTGCCGACTTCCGTGACGGTCACACCCGCCTCGAAGTTCTCGATCTGCTTTCGAATAATATCGTTGATCTCATTAGCTCTAATAGGTTCCATATGATCCCCTTTTAGTAATGATGAGTGATGAATGCCGCAGCGATGAATTAAAGACAGTATTTATTCATCACCCGCCTGCCAGTTTTTCCTTGACCTGCTGCAATTGATTGCGCACGGAGCCGTCGTAGATGGTCGAGCCGATGCGCGCGACCATCCCGCCGATCAGTTCTTCGTCGGTGGTGAAACTCAAACGCACGTTCTTGCCCGTCAACTGAGCGAGCTTCGCGCGCAAAGCGTCTTGCGAGGCTTGCGGGACGGGCTGCGCCGTCGTGACCTCGGCAGAGACGACGCCCGAGCGCTCATCCAGGACCAGTGCGAAACGCCTGTTAATTTCGCCGAGGTCGGCGAGCCGCTGGTTCTGCAAAAGAAGTTGCAGGAAATTGGCCGTCGTCGGGCGGACACGCGCTCGCGCGAGGAGCGCATTCAGGACGTTACGCTTCTGCTCGTAGGGAATGGTCGGGTTGCTGAAGACTTCAAGGAGCTGAGGATTCGACTGCATCATCTGCTCCCAGGCGGACAACTCGCTCTGCACTTCGCGCGCTTCACCCCGCGCCGTGACCACGTCCGCCAGCGCCGTCGCATAACGGCGCGCCACCGTCTGGATGCTCAACGCCTGACCCCTCCCAGCTCCTTGACGTTAAGATCTACCAGTCGGGCGTCATCTTCGGGGCGCATGTCGCGGCGGATCATCTCTTCCGCAAGGCGCACGCTCTGTTCGGCGGCGTAGCGACGCAGCTCCTGCCGCGCCGCTTTACCCGCGCTTTCGATCTCTCGCTGGGCCTGCTCCCGCAGCCTCCGCGCATCCTCTTCGGTGGCGAGACGGATCCGCTCACGCTCTTCGGCAGCCTCCTTGTTAGCTTGTTCGCGGATGGCGGCAACCTCCGCGTCGAGGTTCGCCAGCCGCCCCTCGACCTCTTCCAACTTGGCGAGCGCGGCGTTGCGCTCCTCCTGCGCGCGCATTAAATCGCGGCGTATTCCTTCGCGGCGGGCGCGTAGAGCTTCGCCGAGCGGGCGGCGCAAGATGTAGATCATCAAACCGACAAAAAGGAAGAGGTTGAAAAACTTCCAGAGCTCAAAGCCCGGATAGTTCCACCAGGGCGGACCGCCCTCGGCGAAGGCAAACAGCCCTATTAGCGTTGTGAGATAAGCGGACATGAAAATTATAAGCCTGAGCTGAGACCTGAGACCGTCCGATCGTTAAGCGGGCGGCGAAGAATGTGTGTGCCGATCTCAGCCGCGATCTGGCGCGCGGCGCGTTGAAGTGATTGCCGGGCCTCTTCCGCTTGCGCCTGTACCGACTCTTTCTCTGCCGTCAGCGAACGATCAATCGCCTCGCGCGCCGCGTTCAACTTGGCTTGCCGTTCGACGAGCGCCTCGGCGCGTTCCTGCTCCATCCGGCGATAGCCCTCGGCCCTCGCTTCGCGCAAAGTACGTTCGTACTGAGTCATCTTCTCTTCCACGCTCCGCAGCGTCTCTTTCGCTTCACCGAAACGCCCGCGGGTGCGACGATCACGCTCCGCGAGGATGCGATTGATCGGCTTGAACAGCGTGGCATTCAGAACAGCCACCATCACCAGGATGAGCGTGATGTGAATAAAGAGAGTGCCGTCAGGCACAAGTTGGATAGAGTTTTCGGCGAAGCCCAGAAAGATCATAACGCTGCGGTCAGCCCGACACGAGCAAGTTACAGTGCACAGGTTGCTAATACTAGAAAATACAAGCGTATCAAAAGCTTGCAAGTCTAGCACGCATTTTCACAACCAGTCAAGGTAAGGCCGAAAAGGGTGGTGTCCTGGTTTGAAATAATTCCCACGAAACTTCATATTTTAACCCTCATGGGTGACAGGTCGTTTTGCAAAAGGAGGCATATCGCTACGTCATAATCAGTCGGATGCACTCCATTTTATGGGGTGTATTCCAACTGAGGGGCGGCGCGTGGCGAGGGCGCGCCGCCTTTCAGGCCAACTGACAAACAATATCCTCAATAGTCCGAAGCTTCTTACTCCTGCTTGCATCGCTTGGGGTGCATCTGAGGGTTTGATGGATGCGAACGGCTCTATTCATTCGTCAACGACGCGCTTGGCCTTTAAGACAGCCTTTCGATAGACTTTGTAAGCGATCAAATCATCTCAGGAAAACCGCATTGATGGGTGAAATCGATGAACCACGGTGGGCCGTAATCAGCGAACGCGGCGGCGAGGCGTCCGGGCTGACCTACCAGGCGGCTTTGCAGCTCCTACGCAAGCTCACGCAGGAAAAGGTGTACGGCACGTGCATCGTGACGAACGAGGCGGCGAATCGCCTACAGAAGAAGTCGGACGAGCGAGTGCCGCCGCCAGCCGCCCGCTGACAGAGAAAGCTGCTTATCTGGCGACCGTTTCGTGCGCGTACCTCTCTCTGATACGCACGCAGCGTTCGAGTCCGTCCGTCACTTCCAGCACCTTGAGGCGGAGGTCGCGATCGAGCGACTGCTCACGGCGCAGGAAATCCTGCGTCACGGCGAGGGCGCTCTCGCTGCACTGCCCGCCGACGAAAGAGGCCAGCCAGTCATTGACGAAAAATATCTTACGGGTACGCTTGAGGGCGGGCAGATCCTGGAGCGCCGGTTCGAGAAAGGGGAGCGTGAGATCTGATTGCTGAATGGTATTAAACGGCCCAACGCTCGCCTCGATCCAGCTCTCGGCAAGCTTCGAATCGTTGAGATATGCGTTGAAATATCTCTCCTTGGTTGCCCTACTTCTCAAGGCCGCGCCCGCCGCGAAGGCGTAGCGCTGCGCGTCGTCGCTCGTCTCCGCCGCGCGTAGCTCTTCGAGCAGCGCCGGGGCCTCGGCGTCATTGCGCTCAAGGAGCGCGGTGACGATGTTGAAGCGGTCGCGCGTGCGCAACGTCATGCCGGGAATCTTGATTTCGCCGCGGAGAATCTTTTTGAGGGTGGCGCGCGCCTGCGCGGTCGTGGCGATCGACTGGAAAGCGCGAAAGTAGGTGATGCGCAGCCCGGGTGTTTCGGCACTCAACATGCGGCCGGCGAGAGCGCGCTCGAGCGGCGGCGCCGTCTCTTTCATCTGCGCCGCGGAGAGGTAGTAATTAAAGGCTGTTCTGATGCGGCCGAGGATGCTCTGCACCGTCACTTCGTCCTGCTCTGCTGGCACGAGCCTGAGGCCGAGATCAATGTAAGCGGAGGGGGCGAGCTCGGCTTCGCGCACACTGTCCCACAGCGACCCCCACAGCAGCGCGCGAAGGAAATCATCACGCACCGCCCCGAGCCCCTCAATGACGGCGGGCCGGCTCTTTTCGTCGAGCAGGAAACGGCCGTAGCCGTAATCCTCATCATTAGCGAAGATGTAGGCGGGGCGACGCTTGCCAATGGCTTCCGCGACGCGCGTCTCTCCGGCGCCGCCGAGCATCACCGTCAATGTTTCCGCCGGAGCATCTGGATAGGCCAGGAGAACTTTGACGCGCACGGGCCATGCGCCGCCTTCGTGCAACACGTCTTCCTCTCTCAGTATTAGGTGGCTGATGCGACCATTTTGATCGGCGCTCCAATCAACGCGCACGTCGGGCATGCCGCGCCGCCTCACCCACGCGGCGGCCCACGCGTCAAGCTGCCGGCCGGATACGCGCTCAAAGGCCCGCACCAGGTCGGCCCACTCCGCATTACCGAAAGCATGCTCTTTGAGAAATCGGCGGACGGCCTGTTGAAATTTGTCAGGGCCTAAAAAGAACTCCGCCTGCCGGAGCATCGAAGGGGCCTTGCGATAGACGATGTTGCCGTAAGCGGATTTCGCCGCCGAGAGGTTCGCGATCTCCTGGAAGATGGGCGTCGTCCCCTTAGTCGCATCCGTTAAATAGGCGGCGGGCTTGGTGCGCTGGTAGAAGGCCTTCCACGCGTTGTACTGCGGCATCACAGCTTCGATCGTTTTGTACGCCATAAACGTCGCGAAGCCCTCTTTCAGCCACAGGTCGTCGAACCAGCGCATTGTCACCAGGTCGCCGAACCACTGGTGGGCCGCTTCGTGAAAGATGACCTCGGCGCGCGACAGCAGGTCGTTGGCGGTCGGGTCGGATGGGAACAGGATCGACTCCTCGCGTAAGAATGTCGCGCCGGCGTGCTCCATCCCGCCGTAAGCGAATTCCGGCACGATGACGAGGTCATATTTGGGGAACGGAAATTTGAGATCGAAATAGCGGGCGAGAAACCTGAGCCCCTCACGGTTAAGGCGAAAGACTTCCGCCGCCTCCCTGCGCGCGCGCTCCTCCCTGGATTTACGCACAAACATGCGGAGCGCAGTGGCGGACGAATCATCACGAAACTCTGCGAAAGGGCCGGCGGCGAACGCGAAAAGGTAGGTGCTGATCGGCTCCGTCTGCAGAAACCGCACGCGCGAAGTCCCCTTCGAGTCGGAAGGGAGAGTTTTATCGATGCCGGTGTTGGTGACCACCTTCCATGATTCGGGCGCGGTGATGTCGAGCGTGAATCGCGCCTTCAAGTCCGGCTGGTCGAAGCAGGGGAAGGCCGTGCTCGCGTCCGCCGGCACGAAGAGCGTATAGATGTACTCCGACTTGTCCTCGCGGTCCAGGTAGCGCGTCACGGCGCTCCCCGACGTGCTGATCGGCGATTCGAACCGGAGTCGCACGACATTCTCACCCTTCACGAGATGCGCGCCCGGGATCAAGATATGATCGTTGACCTGCCGGGCATCGCCCACAGGGCGACCATTAACTTCCACTTCCCAAACGCGCGCCTGCGGCTGGTTCTGTTTGGCCGCGGCCACCCGCCAATCGAGAACGAACTGATCCGCTTCCGCATCGAGCGTCACGTGAATCTCTTCCGCGCCGCGAAGCATCTCGGCACCGGGGGCGAGCACGAGGCGCAGCGCATAGCGTACGTTGCCGTAATGGGCCGCCCGCCATCGCGCCAGGTCGCGCGCCACGCCCGGCGAAGGGTCAGCATTTTGATCGTGCTCCGCGCCGTGAAGAACGCTGCATGCGAGCGTGATCAACGTTGATATGAGAATTAAACGTAATGTCATCGATCTCTTATGGCCTAAAAGTCTTCCGACTACTTTTCATCAGCAATCATTAACAGAATCTTACCAAAGCTCGCGTTCGATTCGAGACGTTCGTGCGCCGCGCGCACCTCGTCGATCCTGTAGATTTTATCTATCACGGGACGCACCGTGCCGCGAGCCAGGAGCGGCACGACGTGCGCGGCGAAGCGGCGTGTGGCACTCGCCTTTTCCTCCGCGCTGCGCGCCCGCAGGACAGTACCCGTGATACGCAGCCTTTTCCCCATCACCTGTCTGAAATCGAGCGGCGCGCTGGCGCCCCCGGTTGTTCCGACAAGTATCAGCCGGCCCCTGAGCGCCAGCGCGTCGAGGTTGGCGGCGAGGTATGGCCCCCCGACCAGATCGAGGATCACGTTGACGCCTGCACCATTCGTCCATTCGCGCACGGCACCGGCGAAGACTGCCGGGTTGTCGCCAACCGCGACTGCCTCATCAAGACCATAGGCGCGCGCCCTTTCGAGTTTTTCAGCCGTGCGCGACGTGCCATAGACGATCGCCCCGGCGGCGTGCGCTAGCTGTACGGCGGCGGTGCCGACGCCTGATCCGGCGGCGTGGACCAGTAAGCGCTCGCCCATCTCAAGTCCAGCCTGCGTAAACAGCGCGTCGTGGGCCGTGATGAAAACCTCGGGCACGGCGGCCGCTTCGGCCCAGTCAAGGTTGGCGGGGATCTCCGCGAGCGTGTGTTCCGGCACAACTACGTAGTCGGCCTGCGCCCCGCCCGCCGTGATGCCGAATACGCGCTGGCCGGCACGCCACGCGCGCACCTCATCCCCGACCTGCTCAACTTCACCTGCGAACTCCATTCCCGGAATGTCCTGTGGCGCGCCGGGCGGCGCAGGATAATGGCCCTTCCGCTGAAGGATGTCGGCGCGGTTCAGGGCCGCCGCGTGAACACGCACGCGCACGCGATCGGCGGTCGCATCCGCGGGGCGTAAGACCTCGCGTACTTCGAGTCCTTCCACGCCGCCGTGCAAAACAATGGTGACGGCGCGCATCATCTCACGTTTCATCTCGTCTCAGCTCCTTAGAATATGAATGAGGTAAGCTTACCATCAAATAGCGCGTCCGTCTCACTATGATAAAGTGTGGCGCACATGAACGCCTCGTCCCGCACGCTGATTATCATCAACCAGACGGCCGCCAAAGCCCGCCGGGTATGGCCTCATATCAGGGCCGTGCTCAGGCAGAACAGGATCGGCTTCGACGTGCACGAAACGACGCGTCCGGGCGATGCCACGACCGCGACGCGCGCGGCTCTTAAAGCGGGCTACCGTACCATCGGCGTGGTGGGCGGCGACGGCACATTGAGCGAAGCAGCCGCCGGATTTTTTGAGCCCACAAAGAGCTCCGGGCACACCGAAAGCGATCTACCCTCACTGATTGACCGGGACGCGACGCTGGCCATATTGCCTGCCGGGACAGGCGATGATTTCGCGCGGGGTCTCGCCGGCAGGCGCGAGTCCGTGGATGAATGGTTGAAGCGATTCGTCGCGCACTGTCGCCGTGAGGGCGCGACCCGCATCGTCGATCTGATTTACGGGAGTGTGAATGAGGGCGCGCGCGAATTAATCTGCCTCAACGTTGTGACCCTTGGGCTGGGCGCGGAAGTGGCACGCCGGGTGGCGGCGCAGAACGGCTTGATGAGGCAGTTGCCGGGCGAAGCTCGGTTCGTTGCGGCGGCCTGTGGCGCGCTCGCCTTCTGGCGGGAGCGCCGGGTGCGCATCTCGACCGACGAGAGCGGGGTGATTGAATGCGCGTCAAATCTGTTGGCCGTCGCCAACGGTATTTACGCCGGCGGCGGCATGATGTTCGCTCCCGGTGCGCTGGTGGACGACGGTAAGGTGGACGTTCTGATAGCTTGCGGCATCACGCGCGCGACGGTCATGCGCGAGCTGCCACGCATCCGCCGCGGCGAGCACCTGGCGAACAAAAATGTGCGCGTGATGACAGCCACGCGTGTGCGCGTGGAAACCTTCGCGCCTGAAGATGGACTTCTGATAGAGGCTGACGGTAATGTGCGTGGGCACACGCCCGCGGAGTTTCACGTGATGCCGCGCGCGTTACGAGTGGCAGTATAATAAAGGATTAAGGATGAAAAGAGCGGTGACGCAGAGAAGTGAAGTTTTGTCCCCGCGTCGCCGCGTCTCCTCAGTCTCGGTGTCTCTCTGGTTACCCCCTCTCCGCGTCTCCTCTTTCATCTCTCATCTTTTCGATGTCGGCGATTTTCGCCAGTCGCCGGCGGTGGCGCTCCTCACCGGTGAAGCGCGCGGCGACGAAAGCGCGCACAATATCCATCGCGAGTTCCACCCCGACGACACGCGCGCCCAGGCAGAGGACGTTGCAATCATCATGCTCGCGCGATTGATGCGCCGAGTAGGTGTCGCTGCAAAGGGCCGCGCGCACGCCGCGAAGCTTGTTGGCGGCGACGGCCGCGCCGACGCCGCTGCCGCAAATGAGCACGGCGACATCCGCCTGTCCACTCTGTACAGCCTGGCCCACCGCGAGCGCATAATCCGGGTAATCATCCGGCTTGGTTCCGTCGTGTGTGCCGAAATCCGTAATTTCATGTCCCTTGGCACGCAGCTCGTCTATCACACGCTCGTTGAGCGGAAAGCCTCCGTGATCTGCGCCGACAGCGATTCGCATATTATGGCCCTCGCATTAGGTCAAGCTGATACTATGATCGTCCTCCGAGCAAAGCCCGCGCGTGCTGCAAGACGTTCTCGACCGTGAACCCCAGCTCGCGCATCGCCACATCGCCGGGCGCGGAGCCGCCGAAGCGGTTGAGACAAATAACATCACCCTGTGAGCCGACGTATTTATCCCAGCCCTGGCGTACGCCAGCTTCCACCGCGAGCCGCGCCGTGACCGAAGTCGGCAGCACTTCGTTGTGGTACTCCTTTGATTGCTCATCAAACAACTCCCAGCACGGCATGGATACGACACGAGCCGGCGTGCCCTCCTTTTGCAGCGTTTCGCGCGCTTCAAGCACAAGTGGGATCTCGGAGCCGGTGGCGATCAGGATCAGTTTGGGTTCCACCTTATCGCCCTTTGCCCCTTCGGCTTCGGCGAGAATGTAAGCGCCGCGCCGCGCGCCGTCGGCCCCGGCGTAAAGTGTGCGATCGATCAATGGAAGTTTTTGCCGCGTGAGCGCCAGCGCCGTCGGTACATGGCGCCGCAGGATGGCGATGCGCCAGGCCTCCCGCGTCTCGTGCGCGTCCGCCGGCCGGATCACATAGAGGTGCGGTATCGCCCGCAGCCCCGCCAACTGTTCAATCGGTTGGTGCGTCGGCCCGTCTTCACCCAGGCCGATGGAATCGTGCGTGAAGACGTAAATGACCTGGACCTCGGAGAGCGCCGCCAGCCGGATCGCCGGTTTCATGTAATCGGAGAAGGTCAGGAAGGTCGCGCCGAAGGGGATCAGACCGCCGTTTAAGCTGATGCCCGTCATGGTCGCGCCCATCGCGTGCTCACGCACGCCGAAGTGGATGATGCGCCCCTCGTAGGAGCCCGGCTCAAAGCTGCCGCCGTCTTTGATGTCGGTATTAGTTGAGGGGCCGAGATCGGCCGAGCCGCCGAAGAGCATCGGCATGTGAGGCGCCAGCGCGTTGATGACTTCGCCGGAAGCCTGGCGCGTCGCCATCGGCTTCGCGTTCTCGAATGCCGGCAGGTGCTCTTCCCACCCTTTGGGCAAATCCGGGCTCATCGTCGCACGCCACGCGCGGGCCGAATCCTGGTGCTTCTGCTCGTATTTTTTGACGAGCGCGTTCCAGTCGTTTTCTGCCTGCGCGCCGCGCTCGATAGCTTCCCGAAAGTGGGCCAACGCTTCGTCGGGCACATAGAATGTCTTATCTTCGGGCCAGCCGAGGTGGCGCTTGGTCTCGCGCACGGCCTCCTCGCCAGGCGCGTCCGAGTGGGCTTTGCGCGTGCCGGCCGTCGGCATGCCGTAGCCGATGGTCGTCTTGACGGAGATGAGCGACGGGCGCGTACCGACCGATTGCGCGTCGCGGATCGCGCGGTCTATCGCGTCCAGATCATTCCCGTCTTCGACGGTGAGCGTATGCCAGCCGTAGGCCTCGAAACGCTTCGGCACCTCTTCTGTAAAAGCCAGGCTGGTGAAGCCCTCGATGGTGACGTGATTATCGTCGTAGAGGTAGATTAATTTCCCGAGCTTCAAATGGCCGGCGAGCGACGCGGCTTCCGAGGCCACACCCTCCATCAGATCGCCGTCGGAGACGATGGCATAAACGTAATGGTCAATCAGCGGGAACCCCTCCTTGTTGAACTTCGCCGCGAGGTGCGCCCCGCCCATCGCCATGCCGACGCCGTTGGCGAAGCCCTGCCCCAGCGGCCCGGTGGTGATCTCCACCCCCGGCGCCAGACCGTATTCAGGATGGCCCGGCGTCTTCGACCCCCACTGCCGGAAATTCTTCAGCTCCTCGAGCGGGAGGTCGTAGCCCGTCAGGTAGAGGAGCGCGTAGAGGAGCATCGAGCCGTGCCCGGCCGAGAGCAGGAAGCGGTCGCGGTTCTCCCACTTGGGATTTCTGGGGTTGTGGCGCAGGAAGCGCGTCCACAATACGTAAGCCATGGGCGCCGCGCCGAGCGGCAATCCGGCGTGACCGGATTCGGCCTTCTGCACGGCGTCGAGCGCGAGGGTGCGAATGGTGTTGATGCAAAGTTGATCCAGGTCGGTGGCTATGTTGCTCGCCCTCTTGTTCGCTTCTTGTGATGTTGACGCACTCATGCTCTTATCCTTCCTCGTCTCAGATTAAAATACCGCCGGCGGCGTTCCCATTACCCTTCTCGCGCGGCATCGCCGATCCTGCGCGCAACTTCCTGATCGGCGATGAGGCGCTCGTAAATCACCTGCTGCCGCTCAAGCCCGGCCCGGTAGCGCGCATGACGGGTCGCGTCCGGCTCGTAAGTCTGGCTGAGCGGGGTGGGCGTGTCCTCGATGCTTTTTATTTTGCCTGCCATCTCCAGCGCAAGCAAGACCGCGCCGCGACTCGACGCTTCGCGGACGCCGCTCAGCCTCAGGGGGCGGCCCAGCGCGTCCGCGATGATTTGCGCCCAGATGGGCGAAGCGCGCAACGCACCGCCCGAGGCGACCGTTTCAGCCTCCGGCGCGACACGAAAGAGCGCATCGCCGATCAGCGCGAACCTGTAGGCGATTGCTTCCATCCCGGCGCGCAGGATCTCGATCGGGCGCGTGTGCATGGTGAGGCCGAGGATCGCGCCGCGCGCCGATGCTGACCAGCCGGTGCTGCGCTCGCCGGCCCAGAAGGGTAGGACCGTCAGGCCATGCGCGTCCGGTCCCATCTTACCGAGAGCGTCCTCAATTGCCAGCCGGTCGTGGCCCGCCCGCTCTAGCGCAAGCGTACCGCTCATCCAACTATAGAGGCCGCCGCCGTCTGAGAGGGCGCCGCCGACGAGGATGCGGCTGTGGTCAGCGCGATAACACCAGAGCTCAGGGGCAAGTACGGTGGGAGGCGTGCCTCCCCACAGGACGCGCATGGCGCCGGACGTTCCGACCATCAGGGCTATTTTCTTGCGCGTCACACAGCCCTCACCAATGTTGTTTGCCGCACCGTCGCCGATGGCCGGAAACCAGCGCGCATTCTTGAGCTGCGGCCAGCGCTCGGCGTACCGGCCCGTGAGCCCGGTAAAAGCCTCGCCCCTTGCGGCAACCGCGGGCAATTGATCTTCGGTGACTCCCGGTATCGCGAGGAGCTCTTGATCCCAGGCGCACCGGTGCTCGTCCAGCAGGCCGGTGCCCGATGCCATCGAAACGCTTGTTTTAAGCTCGCCGAAGAGACGCAGCGCCAACAGATCCCCGAACGACATCCAGCGTACGACCTTGCGATAACGGTCGGGATGATCCTGGCTGAGCCAAAGAAGTTTGGCTGGCCAGTAGCTCGGGTGAAAACGGCACCCGGTGCGCGCGTGCGACCCGTTTTCGTCGAAGCGCTGTCGCAATTCTTCTGCGGCGCGGGCGGCGCGCGTGTCGGCCCAACCGAAAACAGGCGTCAGCGGTTGGCCGGCGCGGTCCGTGCCGACAAGGCTGTGCCAGAAACAGGAGACGGCCACGACATCGATGCGCGTATGCGGGTCGGTCGTGCGTGCGAGCGCCTCGTCGATGGTCCGGGCCACCTGTTCGATTGAGCTTTCGGCGTCGTCTTCCGCGCCACCCTCAATAGTTGTGGAGAGGCTTCGCACCAGCCGCGACTCCGTCGCATCAAGCTCACGCCCGCGCTCGTCGAAGAGCGCTGCCCGGATGCTCGACGTGCCGATGTCGAGCGCGAGCACAAACGGCGAAGGCTCTGGCGCAACGCTTTTGCTCATTTAGCTTCGATTTCGCGCAATCTTGCGCGAAAGAAAGAGCGCACCGTCAAACAGAATTCAATCCCGTGTTGTAATCGGCGCCCTCAGAATCGCACACTCCGCACGTCTGCGTCTAGCGCGCGCTTCAACTGCCCGGATCGGGTTGCAGACCGCCACACGCTAAAGGCTGGAGGATAGAGAGATCAGAGTTGTGTTTTGATTGACAGGGCGCCGGCAAGATGCATAGTGATCAAGCGTTTACGTACAAATACACGTAAACGCTTCCCGCTACAGACACGCGCGTGCCGGTAAGCGGATCGGTGTGCCGAGCAGAAAAGTGACGTGATTTTCTAACCGTTTATTCGCGCCATTCTCGCCTATTGACCGCAATCGCGGTTGGTGTGTGTCACGTTAGTGCTGAAACGCAGTTGGTATTCTGCGGAGGTGATGAACGCGCAGGTCATCCCTTTGAAGGCGCTCGCATCCAACCCGTTCATCACCCCTAACCAGAAGTTGTATCCATCCTGATCGTAGTCTCTCCGCAAATAGCCAAAGTACTGCATCATGACAAATGCCGCGTTGTACTCTCTCGCTTTGTACTCTGGAATCTCAATCATCTCTCGCAGCACCTGTGCGCGTGTCTTCGATCCATTATTGAGATCGGCCATCGCCTGCTGCCGTTCCGTCGTATGAGAGTCTAGCTGCGCCCTCGTATACAATTGCGTGACATAATCTGTGTTGCTCATTCCGGCAGAATATAACTGTAGAAAGTCGGCGCGCTTGACCCACTGGTCAGCAAAAAGAGCTTTCCCGATATCCAGCGTCGCTCCGCCAATCACCTGGCTTCTATCCGCCATGAATTCATTGAACTTTGGCTGGTGTCCGAGACTAGCTTTGTAGAAGCGATAAACATAGTAGCCCGTCTGCTGGAACTCATCCGACGTGAAATATGCCGCCGAGACCGCGACGCGGCGGCGCAGGATGCACGAAGCATCCGAGCCGCACAAGGTGATCTGGTTTGTCCAGTAGTCTAAGCCATTCCGGTCCGGATCGCGGTTCAAAAAATCGTGATAGTGCTGGGTGACAAATGTCCGCGCATCATCGATAACGTTCGGAAGCGAAGTCATCACAAAGTCGGCGGTTGAAATGTTTGCCGTAAAATTGTTAAAGGTACGGCTCACTGGATTCGCAGTGAAGCCGGGCATCGCCACTGTCACCGTATACGGGCCGCCCTCTGGCAGGTAGATGAATGTGTAGAGACCATTGCTGGAGGTCTTGGCGGTCGCCGCCTTCGGGCCGCTCAGGGCCATCGTTACACCGCCAAGGCCGGTGCCACTCGCATCGGTCACACGGCCACCAATGTAGTGAGAAGGTATGGCCGTGAAGTTGGCTGTTGCGTCGCCACTCAAGTTATTAAAGCTCAGAGCAGGAGGGTCAAAGACGTAGTGCGTATGGGTATCGGTAGAACGGTCATATACATCGGCCATCTCCGGCGGCTTCACCGTGTAATTTACACCTCCTGGTAAGCAGCAGAGTATAAAGTTTCCGTTGCCATCGGTCGTTGCGGACCTGGAATCTGTTGGACCGGTTGCGTCCACGGATACACCACTGACACCGGCGCCTTTGCGATCGTTGATGCGGCCGGTTATGTTATAGAGCGGGCGGTAAACGGCGGTGAAATTAACTGTCTGATTTCCGCCCAAATTAGCGACGCTCACTCTTTGAGGCGTGAACGTGTATTTGTTTGTAGGGATCGGTTCAACACTGTAACTTTGACCCGCGGCCAGGTTCGGAAACGAGTAGTTGCCACCGGTGTCTGTTTGAGCGCTACCGGAAGAACCCGTATTCAAAACGATCTGAACACCGCCAATGCCGTTACCGTTAGCATCCATCACTCGACCGCCGATGCTGTAAGCCACAAGCGTCTCGGTGAAATCAGCCACCTGGTTGGAACCCAGGTTTGTAAAAGTCTGGCTTGGAGGGGTGTAGGTGTATTGGTAGGGGCCGCCGCGACTTGGTGTAACGGTATAGGTGCCGCCCGCCGGCAATCTCGAGAAAGAATAGTTACCGTTGCTGTCTAACCCGGTCGTATAGGATCGTGTGCCCGTTAGTGTCACGAGAGTAAATCCTGATTTTCCATTTGTCACATGTCCTGAGATGGAATAAGTCGGCCTCCCGCCGAGGTTAATGGCACCGGCGATGCTGAGTTGGCCAAAGCCGGCACGTGGATTCCACGCACCCGGGACGGCATAGGAATCGGGGTTGGTTGTATTCGTGATGGAGTCTCTGATCTGATTGGCAGTCAAAGACGGGATCGCCTGCAGCATTAACGCGACTCCGCCCGTCGCCACAGCCGTCGCCATGCTCGTGCCGCTCAGACCCGTATAGTGTGTGCCATCTGAGGGGGCGTCGGGGCCAGAACCGATGATACCGAAGCTTGCATCGGCTACGTCTGACGATCTTGATGAATAGAGGTAATGGCCTGGCGCTTCGACCTCCGGCTTCTGCCGCCCGTCCGCTGTCGGCCCCTGGCCTGTATAAGGGGTGAAATTCCCGACGACCAGCGTGTTCGAGCGCGTCACATAGGCGCCGACTGTGATCGCGCCGCGCGCTGTGCCGGGCGAGGTTATGCGTTTCCCCGGGTCAACACTGTCGCCTGTAAATTGCCCTTCTGCTACCCAGGCATCAAAGTGCCCGCCGGAGGGTACACTATCTCCATTTAACTTAATGGTCCACGTAGCACTGGTGCCCGAGCCGGCGTCCCTCAGAGTCCTAGCGCTATCGTCAAAGATCAGGCTAATGTTGTGCTGCCCGTTCTGCGGCTTGATGACGTTATGGATTTTAACGTACTGGTCGTTAGTGTTGCTGTTATTGAAAGCGACGGGGCCAATGCTCACTCCATCCGGCCTGACAACCGTCACACTTATTTGATCCGAACCCGAATAGTAAAGATCCAGTGCCCCTGGAGAGATGACCGTGTTACCGGGGGCGGAAAGATCCCTGGCATCCAGCTTGAGATCAAATTCGGCACCAGCCGGCACGTTTCCGCCTGCATGCATATCGCGGTCACCATCATTACCGGCGCCGACGCAGACGGCGCGGCCAGGCCCGCTGTTGACGAGGTTATCAATGGCCTGCTCATCAGGATCCGTCCCGTCATGTGGACCAGCTTGCCCACCCAGACTCAAGTTGATGACATACGGCTCGCCCAGTTCCGACGCCTTCTGCTGAACAAACTGTAACGCATTGATAATGTCAGACATGCGGAACACGTCGGTCCCATCGTTCTGACGGCTTGCCTTGACCACTATCAGGTCAGCCTCCGGCGCCATCCCCGCGTAAGTACCTGACTTGGGCGAGGCGAGTCCATTGCCTGCTGCCGTCCCTGTCACATGCGTGCCGTGACCGTTCTTATCTCTTTCTTTTACGCTATCGGTGCTCTGGTCGGCAGGTTTAGGCGCTTGCAGCGCAGCGTTGATATCTGCTTCCGTGTACAGGCGACCGATAGAAGCAGTCTGGCCCGGCAGTGAATAATTCCAGCCCGGGTCGGGGGTCTGCGGGCCATAAACGGTCATATCAAGCAGCGCCTTAATGCGTGTCTGTTGGCCGTTGCTGCCCGGCTTTGTAAAGTCAAGGTGGCGAAAATCAATACCTGTATCGATAATACCAATTACCACGCCGTGCCCTGTCTGCGTTACTGCACGCTGCCCGGAAAGGTTGTCTACGCCGGTGGCCTGGCGCGCACGATCATTCAGCGGTCGCCGGTAAACAGACGCTTCCATATTGCGCACCGAGGTTAGCGAGGCAAGCTCCGGCAACCTGTCGACAGCGGTTTCCACGGTCACGATATCGCCAATTCTGGCTCCTACGGGGAAGCCCGCTGCATTCAGCTCGGCGGCACCCCCTTTTGTGAGGCGCGCGATCACGCTCACCTTAATGGCGCCATCTTGCGCTCGCTCGAGACCAACCAGGCGTGAAAGCTGATCAATTTCTATGTCAGCATCCGCCTGAGGTGGCGCCTGATCGGTCATCGTCCGTGGCTCGGTCTTTGTTGCTGCCGGCCTTTTTCTTGCAACGTGGTAAAGGTGCTTCAGTAATTTATCTGATTTTGCATTGAGTGCGCCTTCCCCATTATCCGCCGCACCACTTTGCTGCGCAGAAACACCCAGATTAAAGAGCGCAAAAATGACTAGAGCTACCAGGCCCAGCGCTAATACGAGATGAAAACGGTTTAAAAGTTTTTTGTGAGGAGGTCTCCTGGGCTGAAGATAATGCGCACGATAGTAAGGAATATATGGCATTAAGATTCCCCTGAATAGCTTAAACCCTAAAGTAACGGCTTATGATTATCGCCAATGATCTGTGGGGGATGAGGTGAATACGGCCGCTTATTATCCCTTCAAAATAACGCTTTGTCAAAAGCATATGCAGAGGCGGAATTTATTATTCTCAGCGATAATCATCGGTGTAGCTCACACGCATCTATTTATCGTTTTAATGCATCCATTTTCTATTTCCTTCTTTGATTTCTATGGAAATTCCCCGCTTTAAATGTTAATCTCAGAATGGTTGGCGAAGGCGCCTGTTGGCCCGCCAGCCAGCCCGGAGCCCCGCGCCATGGGGCCTACCTTTCAAATCATCTTTCGTGCTCGCCGCGCCTTTGCGCAAAAGGCCCATACCGGGAAGCAAAGCCCACAAGTAAATCAAATATTTTGAGAATAGTTGCCACAGGTTTTGAAGCGCGCGTGGCTTGATCTTATTCCCGTAGCGCAATTTGGAGAATTCAGGAATGCAGGCTGAAACACTCAACTGCCCGATGTGCGGCGCGGCCGCTTCTACCGACTCGCCACAATGCTTGTATTGTGGGGCGCGACTCGCGACCGTGGCGTGCCCGTCGTGCTTTGGGATGATGTTCATGGGGAGTCTTCACTGCCCGCGGTGCGGGGCGAAAGCAGCCCGCGCCGAAACAACCGATCTTCCTCAGCGCCGCTGCCCGCGTTGCCGGATCGAGATGGCACCGGTCGTAATTGGCGCAAGCACTCTGCGTGAATGCGCGCAGTGTGACGGGCTGTGGGTGGATGCGGCGTCCTTTGAGCAGATCTGCGCCGACCGTGAGCAACAGTCAGCCGTGCTGGGCGCTGCAACACCTGCGCCGCCACATACTGATGGCGGCAGCGAGCCGGACCACGTGCGCTATGTGCCCTGTCCGGAATGTAAGCAGCTGATGAACCGCATCAACTTCGCGCGCTGCTCGGGCGTGATCGTTGACGTGTGCAAAGGGCACGGCACGTGGTTCGACCGCGACGAACTCCGCCAGATCGTCGAGTTCATACGCGCCGGTGGGCTCGAAGCGTCACGCGCGAAGCAGAAGGAGGAGATCGAGAATGAACGACAAAAGCTGCGCCATGAGCAACTGGTGGCGGCTACCGGCGGTAACCTCCTCGACAAACCTTGTGCTAATGACGATGAGCGAGCCAGCGTTCTCTTCGCCGCCAGAGAATTGCTCAAGCTACTGTGACCGTAACCTCGCCGGCAGAGAAACGCCGCAGCGAAATCATTAATAGCTGGCGATGCGTCGCCAGAGGCTGGCCTCGCCCCTGTCGCGGATGAGCGCGGCCACTTCGCGGTAGGCGGCCCCGTAGAGGGTACGCATCTCCTGAGCGGACGCGGGCTGGCCGAGCCGGCGTTCAAGCTCGTCGAGCGGCAGTCTGGCTCCCTGCCCTATGCGGTTGAGCCGTTGGCCTTCGCCGGAGATGTATAAAGAGAGTCCTTCGGCGAGCCAGCGGGGGGCGCGCCCCTTGCCGAGAGCTTCGACCACGGCGTGGACGTACTCGTGACGCAGCGTAGTGATGAGCACGCCCCGGCGGCGTAGCGTCTCGAGCGGCTGTAGCTCGATACGCCGGTTGTGTGTCGCGGCCGCGACCCAGGGCGGCTGTCCCGTTGCCCCGACAAAGTCGCCGGTCGTCTCGTGAACGTATATATCGAGCACCGGCAATTCAGGCGGGTGTAGGGAGGCCACCGCTAAACGCTGGAGCAGGCCGGAGCGCGCCGATTCGAGGGTGTTGAGTGCATCCTCGACATCGCGCCGGGCGGTGCGCGCAGGATAGCTGATGCGGAAGTTATCGCTGGATAGGGTGAGGCGGGGTGACAAAGTAGGAAAAGCATGAACCACAGAGGGCACAGAGGAACACAGAGGGGCACAAAGGTAAAGGAAGAGTAAGGTAAAGAATAGATTAATTGGGTCTGTTTTCATTGCCGCTGACGGACGTGCCGGGAAGGTAGAAATTAAGGATCTGACGGTAAGTTGCCCCACGCTCGGCCATCACGTGAGCGCCCGTCTGGCACAGGCCGAGGCCGTGGCCGAAACCGCTGCCGTGGAAGATAAGATTGGCCCCGGCGCGCTCGACTTCAAAGCGGGAGCTTTTCAGCACATTCCAACCGAGCGCGCGCCCGACGATGATCTTGAAATCCCACCCGCGCAATAACCGGCGGCGCTCACCCTGCAGCTCAATCATCTCGGCCCGCCCCGTCGCATCGCGCTTAACGACGCGCACGTTATCGAGCCGCGCGCCGACATCGCTGCGCGGATCAGTGCGGAGAGCTTTCGCCAACCGGGCCAGCGGGATCGTATCCGTCCAATTGCGGTATGGAGAGTTCGCGCAATAATCGTCGTGGACTCCGCGCAGGTAAACCGGCGCAGGCCTTTCCCACAACGATTGGGCGTTAGCCGTCGCGCCCCCGCAGTCGGCGCTAAAGTAGGCATCCACGATGCGGCCCTGCTCGTCGCGGAGCGTCTCCCCGGCGGTCTCCCTGAGGGCGCGATGCAGTAGCTCGTAAAAGTCCGCACGCGCTCCCTCGTCCCTGACCGTAATATACCTTTGACAGTGTGTGCTGTTGCAGAAGTCGTAGCCGTTATGCGCGTGACGGGCGAGATTCTTGAGCGCGTAGTTGCGGGTGATGACGGCCTGCGCTTTGAGCGCTTCGTGTTCATCTTCAAGACTCCCTTCGGCGGCCAGAACGCCGAAAACGTACTCGTCCAGGGAGACGGTTTTCGTCACGTCTTCCCGTAAGAGATGGACGCGCACCTGTGAAGGTAGAGAAGATGATCGCACATCACGGCCGGCGCCGGAGCTTAAGTAGTCCAATGGCCGGGGCTGAGACTCTTTGGCGGACACGCGGTCGTATTCCTCGAAGACAGCGCGTGAGAGCTCGGCGCACTGCGCGCCGTGCGCGTGCTTCAGGAAAACGAGGACCGCCAGATGAATGGCCGTGGGGGCCACATTGCTCGTCGAGCCCTGATCGGCCGCAAAGCCGACGAACCAGCCCTGCGAGTGGAAATCCTCAAGCGGCGTCGATGTCCCGGTCTTACCGAAAATATATTGAGGGAGCAGATTCAATCCGGTGCGAGCGGCAGTGCCGTACACGACTGCGCCGCGCATCCCCTGCAGCAGTAGCTCGCGATGGGCCGGGTCTATCTCCAGCGCGGCGCGCAGGCGTGGGGTGAAGCTCTGCGGCGCGGCCTGCTGCGGGATGTATAGATGACCGCCGTTGAAGAGCGCGGCGTAAGCGGTAATAAGCTGAACGGGTGTGACGAGCACCTGCCGGCTCTCGCCGAGCGCATTTTGGACCCGCCATCCACCGCGCGGCAGTAGCCCCCGCGCTTCTTCTGCATCATCGGAGCCGGTGGGTGCGCCAAAGCCGAAGTCCGCGAGCGTGGTATCGAATGGCTCCTCGCTCAACCGCTCGCCGAGCTTCGAGAAGTAGTAATTGCAGGAGTAGGCTAGCGCCTGAGCGGGGCTGAACGGAGGCTTGAGCCGCGGGTGGGAGCAGTGGGTCTCAAAGTCGCCGCGCCTGTAGCGCTCGTGGCAGAGCATCCGTGAGCCGGCGTCGATGAGACCCGCCCGCAGCGCCGCCAGCGCCGTGAATGGCTTAATCGTCGAGCCCGGCGGGACGGCCTCCTCGAAGGCAATGCGTGCGTTGACGATCGCGCGCAGGCGTCCCGTTTGCGGGTCCATGACGATGATTGACCCGTCGCGTGTGCCGAGGGCGGAAAGGGCGGCGCGTTGCAGGGCGGCGTCAATTTCGTCTTCGGCGAGGGCGCGGGTGACGGGGTTGCCTTTGATTTCGGGAGGCGGGGCGCATGAGCAGAGTGTGAAGCCAAGTAACGCGAGGAAAAGAAAAGCATGAACCACAGAGGGCACAGAGGAAGACATAAGATAGGGAGGCAGAAATCGCCGTTTCGGCCTACAGAACTGTATTATTGCCTTTTCCCTAACCTGTCTTCCCTTTGCTTTTCCTCTGTGCCCTCTGTGGTTCATGCTTTAACCTCTTGCGCCGCCGGCGCCGGGCCGGTCGCTTTGGCGAGGGCGCCGAGGGTGATGATCCAGCCCGAGAGGGTAAAGATAAATGCGAGCGCCAGGCGAAGACCGAAGAGGGCGAGCTCGGCCCAGTTGTTCTTAAGCGGCGTGCGCGTGAAGATCAGAAAGTACGGCATCAGGCCAAAGACGACCAGTCCTATCGCGTAGATCAGGACTGACTGGGCGGAAAAGGCGCGACCCAGGACGCGCAGGCCCTTCTTCAGGGTTGAAAGAAGACCATCGCGGGCGATGGCAATCCACAGATGGATAGCGGCGAGCGGCAGCACCACGCCTAATATGAGAACGCGCAGGGACGAGAGCAGCACGGTGGTCCAACTGAACGGGATCGGCGGCTTCTGCGCCGGGCCGTGCAGGGGTACGAGCGCCGGGTGCGGCGGCTCGGGCGGGGCGGGAAGAGGGAAGTGGGCCTGCAGCTTGTTCAGGAGGTATACGGCGAGCACGGCGAGAAGAATCACCGGGATGCTGATCAGGATCAGCTTCCAGAAGGTTTTGAGCGACCCCGCCAGCAGGGCCAGCGGTCGCGCTTCGTCACGCGTGTACCTGATCGCGCCCGCCGCCTGAATCAGGAAGAAGAGGATAGGGGCGGCCGTCGCCAGAAGGGCCGTCAACACCAGTTGCCAGACGCTGGACTCCTTTGTCAGCACGAACAGGTAAAGCGCCACGAGCAGCGCGGCGTAGAGCAGATTGAAGACGGCCGCCGCGCGCCAACCGCGGAAGAAGTCTCTCGCCGTCGTGCCGATGACAACCATTGCATTCTTGATCATGGCTTCACTCCATTAGCTAATCAACCGCCGACAGGTCTCCGGCTCATTTGTTGTCCCGGATGGTCAGCGACCCGCCGGCCGAGTTCGCCCGGATGTCGGGCTGGTACATCTGTTCGACCATCGCCGGGGCGATCCGGAATGCGCCCGGCTCCTGCACGCGCATCGCGTACTGGTAAGTCGCCTTCCCGTCAAAGTAGTTCAGGAAGAAGACGGCCCTCTGGTCGCGAAACTCACGGGCGCTATACCAGTCGCCCCACCCGTTCTCGTTGTAGTTGAGGTTAATGCCGCTGACGCTATCGATCTGCTCGCAGCCCGCCGGGATCGGGTCTTCGATCATCAGGTAGCGCGCCCTCTGGCCTTCGACGTGGAGCCGCGAGACGATCATGTCACCGGAGCGCACGTCGCCGGTGAGCGGCTCAAGCTTCCATCCGGGCTTGCCGCCGTTGTCGACGACGCGCAGCCGCAGGTAGTCACGCGCCAGCTTGAGCTGCGGCGAGCCTTGCGCGGCGACCTGCTCGTCGTTCGTGTAATCGACCAGCGTCGTCGAAACGTAAAGCATTCCGCGGCCGTGCTTGACGACGCGCACTTCGTTGTTGCCGCCGACCTCGGCGCCCTTGCGCCTGATGACGAACGTCTGGGCCGAAGCGGCATCGGCGGCCGTCATCTGCCACGAAAGCAGCTGCTCGCCGTTAAGATAGATTTCCACCGAGTAGTCGGGCGAGAGCTCCTGGCTCACCTTCAAATAGTCCGTCAGGCCGTAGATGGCGAAGGCCGTCTCTTTGGTGGAGAGCCAGTAATAGCCGTACTTGCGGCTCATCACGAGCCAGCGCGCGGCCTTCGGGAGCAGCGAGCTTTGCGGCGCGATCCGGGCCAGCGCCTTGAGCGAGAGCGCCGTCGCCTCCACATCATTTGACTGGTCCAGATCGAGCATTCCCTTATGGCGCGATGACCAGTGGGCACCGTCAGAGCCGGCATTCGCCGTCTGCTCGATCTCGCCGGCAACCGTCCCGGCACGCTTTTCGTCGCCGCGCTCCTTGAGCGCCAGGGCGAGTAGGGCGCGGCCGTACGGCTGTAGATTGCCGCGGCCCGCGAAGAGATCGTTGAGGTATCGCGCATTCGCGCCTCCGCTTTCGTTCAGCGCGTAGACCAAATAGGCGCGCGATTCCGGGTCGATCTCTTTACCGTCATCGGTCTTGCCCGCTTCGATCATCCCTTTCAGCTTGTCGCGGCCGCGCGAGAGGCGTGAGTCGTCCACCGCGTAGCCGGCGCGTTTCGCCATCGTCAGGCCGTCAACCACGTATGCGGACATGAACGGATCGGTCGGGTCGTCTTTCCACCACCCCCAGCCGCCGTCTTCGTGCTGGTAGTTGTAGAGGCGCTTGAGACCCTTCTGCACCTTCCGCCCGATGTCATTACCCTCTTTGATCCTGGCGGTCTGTACGTCCTTGAGCGTCTGGGCGACGATCACGGTCGGCAGGAACTGCGACATAGTCTGCTCGGTACAGCCGTAGGGGTAGCCGGTGAGGTAATCGAGAGCGCCGAAGAGGGTGCTGGCGATGGACGGCGCGACCTCTATGCGGAGCGAGCGTGAGTTGGGGTCCGCGTTTCCGGGTACGCTGTAGGTGAGGGTCTTTTCGGCATTCTCGTCAGAGAGCGCGAGGGCTTCGCCGCGCGTCTGCTTGAGGCCGCGCGGCATGATCTCAATGCTCGTCTCGAGCGCGTCAGATTCGACATTCGTCAGCGCTTTAGCCAGGATGGCGAGCTTACCGGTCTGGGGCGCGGCGACGCGCCAGTTGACGCGGTACTCGCCCTGGCTCGGGATGGTAACCGTTTGCTCGGGCGAGTCGAGCAGGTTTGCGCCGTTCACGTTGATTGAGATCTTCGTCACCGTATCCTGTTTCAGGTAGTTGTGGACGATGCCGGAGAGCGTCACGGTATCGCCCTCGGTGAGGAAGCGAGGCAGCGCGATCCTGAGAATGACATTCTTCCGCGCGATCACTTTTTCGGTCGAGTTGCCGACCCGCGTATCAATGGTGACGGCGCGGGCGGTCGCCCGCCAGGTGGTCAGATTGTCGGGCAGTTGGACCGTGACGCCGGCTTTGCCGTCCGGCCCCGTCACGACGTTGGGCTGCCAGAAGGCGGTGTCCTTGAAGATCTTGCGGACGACCGCTTCGGCCAATCGTTCGTCGTTCTTGAAGTCGGCGAGCTGGTAGGCCCGCTTATTCTGCGCGAGATTAACCGGCTTCTTGCCGGCGTAGCCGGTGAATCCCCAGGAGATCGAGAAGCTGGTCTGGACGCTGTTGTAGCGGCGGCCGTAAAACTCTTTGCGGATGTCGCCGACCGTCTCGGGCTGAATACTGTAGATCGATTCGTCGACCACGCCGAGGCTGACCTCCGCGCCCGCCGCCGGCGAGCCGTCGGCGTTGCGCGCGAGGATCGTATAGGAGGCCGTCTCGCGCGGCTTATACTCCTTCTTATTCGAGATGATCTGGAGGTTCAGCAGGCGGTCGCGGGCCGGCACTACCAGCATCCGCTCCTTCGTGTACATATCGCCGTTGTGAATGTAGGTGACGTCCAGATAGACGTTCGGCGCGTAGCGGGCTTCGATCGGGACATCGATCATCACGGCCCGCCCGGTCGCATCGATCTGCCGGACGGTCAGGACGCTCATCAATTCGGTCGTGACCAGCAGGTGGGCCTTTTCCGTCGGCAGAAGCGCGAGGACGTGGGCCGTGTCGCCGGGGCGGTAGGACTTCTTATCGGGTACCAATTTGATCGCGCTGGCATCTTCATACGAGAAGTCGGAAAAGGCCTGCGCGCGATCCGTGACCCAGATCGAGCCGCCGTCCGAAACGATCTGGTGGCCGTTCTCTTCCACAATCGTCTTGATGTGGACGGCGCCGCTGATCGGGATCGTGTAGTCGTAAGCGGCCTTCCCTTGCGCGTCCGTGTCCACGGAGGCGGACGAGAGCTCGCGCTCGTGCAGGTCGTAATCGGGATACTCGTCGCCCTGGTCCGTCTTCCTGATGACCTTTTCCCAGCGCCGCTCGACAAACGTGAGCTTTACCCTGGTAGACACGGGACGGCCTTCGTGGTCCTTGGCGTTGACCAGAATCCTGGAGGTGTCGCCCTGAAAGTAAACGTACTTTTCCGGGTTGGCGCTGGCGACCGTATTGCCGCGGATGCCTGTGAAGCTGGCGCTCCCCTCCATCTCACGGCGGGAGGGGTCGGTCACCTGCGCCTCGAGCCGGTAGTTGTAATCGAAGTTATCCTTGGCATCCGGCTCGGGGACGGTGAAGTCGATATTGAGGCAGCCTTGGGCGTCGAGCTTGCCTTCGCCCTCCTGGACCATATCCTCGCCGTAATGATAACGGCCGCCGCCTTCGTCTTCGGAGCCGGCGGCAGAGCCGAACTCATCACCGGTATCTTCGTCCTCCTCGTCGCCGCCCCACCAGTAGTAAGCGCGCGAGCGATAGATGTAGTACTTGACGTCGGCGCGGGCCACGGGAGCGCCGAAGAAGTAGCGCGCCGAGACGCTGAACGTCGCCTTGTCCCCGACCTTGACGTACTTCTGCCGGGTCGTGACCATGGCTTTGAACTCCGGCTTCTTGTACTCCTGGACCATGAACGAGCCGCTGGCCTTCGCGTCGCCGACCTCGGCGTTTAGATTATAGGTGCCGAGCGGAGCGTCTTCGGGAATATCAAGCTCGCCGCTGAAGGTGCCGCGGGATGAAAGCGTTAATTCCTGCTCATAGATCTGCGAGCCGTTCGGGTCTTCGACCGTGACGCCGACCTTCTTGCCGGGAAGAAGCCGGTAGCCGTTGCCGGTCAATTTCCGCAGAATGCCCTTGAAGTAGACCTTCTGTTCGGGACGGTAGACGGGCCGGTCCGTGTAGATGTAGCTCGTCACTTTCGAGTCGGTGCCTTCGCCCTCGGCATCGCCTTCACCGCCAAAGTAGAAGGAGTCGAGGTCGGAGATGGCGAAGTTATCGCCGCCCGTCGCCATTACCAGGTAGGATTCGCGCGCCGGGGCTTCCGTATCTTCCGTGTCGGCCTCTTCTTCATCGCCTTGCCCTTTTTTATCGGGTTTGGTCTTGTCCTCGATCTTTGTCCTGAGGATGCCCTGGGCGTCCGTTGCGCCGGTCTTGACGATCTCCTTTCCCTTATCCACTTCGATCTTGACACCTTGGCGGGGCGCGCCGGACTTGCGGTCTACGGCGTAGACAAGTAGCTGGCCGTCGTTGGAAGTCTTTTCGACCATGGCGAGGTCTGTGACGATTGAAACACAGAAGGCGCGCAGATCGCCGTTGACGGCTTCGATCAGGTAAACGCCGGGGTCGCGTTTGCCGAGCGTGATCATGCGGTTGTCGTAGGCGTTGTCGAGCGGCGGGAGCTTTTCGCGCCAACTGCTGACCAACTGGTCGGGGTTGAGGAGCGGCACGCGCGCGTAATCGGCGACGTTGAGGGGGGTGCGGCTGCGCTCTTCGTCGTCTTCGGCGTCGGCGCGGAATTTCTGGTTGAAGCTCTTGCGCGAGTCGCGCTGGAGCTGGGCGCGGACGTAGGTGCGGATCGCGTTGTAGATCGCAGCCTTGAAGGCGTGCAGCTTCTCCAGAAACGTCGGCGGGTGTTTGACGGACTGGGCCACGTCCTGCTCTTCATCCTCGCCGACCTGATGACGATTATCGAGCTGCTTGAAGAACTTCACCGGGTCTTTGACGCGGTAGACGCGGAAGTCCAGCTCGTTGAGCCCGCGATAGTTGACCCAGAGGCGGGCCTTATCACCGCTGCCGTAGGTGCGGTGCGTGACGAGCGAGAAGAACGGCTTCGCGTCCGGGTCGAACGGTTTGGTGTCGGCCGACCCGTATTCGGGTACGGTCTCGGGGGCGGTCTCGGCGGCGAAGCGGTTGACGGTGCGCCCGCGAAGAATAGCGAAGCAGAGCACGAGGGCGATCAGGGCCAGGTAGGCTAGGATGGTCTTTAGGATACTTTTCATAGATTTGCCCTCCTGAGTGCTGGGCAGGGGTTTATTGAACCGCAGAGGACGCGGAGGACGCAGGGGAAAACAGAGAGAAAACGATTAAAAGGATTACGAAGCATAGTTGTTCACGAGTCGTTTGATGCCGTTGCGTAAATGGACGGAATGAAAGTTGATTAGGAGCCCGACGCTCTTGCCGCTGAGCTTGAGGTACGAGAGTAGCTGCGCCTGATGAATTGGGAGTATCTCTTCAACAGCCTTCAGTTCGACTATAATAGAATCCTCTACTAAGAGATCCAATCTGTAGCCGACATCTAGCTTTATGCCATCATAGATTACAGGCTGCGGTACTTCCCGAAGCACCTTGAGCTCCGCTTTTTGTAGCTCATGGGCCAGACAAGCAGAGTAGGCGCTCTCCAGCAGTCCCGGTCCCAAAGCTGAGTGGACCTTCATCGCTGCGTCGACGATAGCGCCACTTACTTGACTGCTTGTCTTCATCCTCTGCGTCCTCCGCGTCCTCTGCGGTTCAAAACCCCACTATTCAAGTATCTTCAGACGATAGAAACCGAGAAAATTTCGATTCGAGAGAAGG
>CAYLJO010000066.1:0-27818 GCA_964383905.1 uncultured Blastocatellaceae bacterium | reverse complement strand
ACGGCGATCACCATGTCGGCTGTACGGGGGGCTGTCGTTTTCATATCCACCTCTAGAATTTGATACAGAGCGAGGTCAGGATTACCCACCGGATTAAGCAGTAAGGCCACTGCTAATAGGCGCAGTGGGAAGGGTAGATCAGTCTTTTAACCGGTGTCAATGGAATCTGTGGATCAGTCTGTTCAGGCTTCAAAGCCACATCTGTGAAGGAAGCCATAAATGCCGCCCCGGTTTGGACAGAACAATGCGATACTGATACTTTGGACAAAACACAAAGGTCGGTAGCGGTTTTTAACATCATAAAGGAGTAGCGAGATGAGACTATTTATCGTATTACTGATGCTCATCGGTTGCGCGGCCGCGCAGGACCTACCTTCACGCTGGGACGAGCTCACGGCAAGTGATTGGGCCAGGGCTCAAGAAAGGGCCGCATACACCTGCGTTCTTCCCATCGGCATTCTGGAAAAACATGGGCCACACGTCCCCATCGGCTCCGACCTGATCCAGGCTCGTGAGTGGGCGGCCCGCGCTACCAGGATCGAATACGCCGTGGTCTTCCCGGACTTCTTCTACGGTCAGATCAACGAAGCGAGGCATCAACCGGGTACCTTCGCTCTGCCGTCACGCGTCGTGTGGGATCTCCTGGACGCCACGTGTGAGGAGATTGCCCGCAACGGGTTCAAGAAGATTGTCATCGTCAACAGTCACGGAGGGAATCCGCAACTCTTGAGGTACTTCGTGCAGTCGCAGCTTGAGCGCCCTCGTGATTACGTCGTCTACTTCTACGAACCGGCAGCTGATCCGGCCCTGGCGGAAGAGATAAAAAAGGTACGCAAGTCAGACCCGGCGGGCGATATGCATGCGGGGGAGAGGGAAACATCCGTCCTGCTGTACCTGCGACCGGAGCTCGTCAGAATGCAACGTGCGAAACAGGAGTCGGGAGAGAACCAGAAGCGACTCTCACTCCCCGACCTTTATACTGCCATCTGGTGGTATGCTGATTTCCCCAACCATTACGCGGGGGAGGGGGACAAAGCCACTCGCGAGCTGGGGCAACTGATCACGGATCATCAAGTGGAAACACTGGCGAGAGCAATACGGGCGGCCAAAGCCGACACGAAGGCTTTGGAGTTGCAGAAGGAGTTCTTTAATCGAGTCAAAGGATCAAGCAAATAGTAGTTCAGAGTAACGAAATTGCGCTGCTTCCCACACGTGAAAGCAGCGCAATCTTTGATCCCGTTAAACCGCCGAAGCGGTTCATGGGGTTTTGGCAACTCCGCATGTACACGCAGGAGTCACCGATTTATATCCCGGAGTGTGCGCCGGCGGTCGGCGCAACCCGGTCGGCTTTAACTCATTTTCATGAATTACGGCGCTCTTGTGGAACGCTTCTGCCGTTTGGTTTTTGGTGTGGTGGCTTTTCCTCCACCGCCGGTTACGTCCCCGGCAACGAGGCCCAAGCCTTTCGACTTGAGCGGCTTCTGCTACCCCCTGGCGGGTCCTCTCCAAAGGGCGCCACCCGTTTTGATCCGGGCGCTCAAGGAAGTCAATGACTTCCTCTTAGCAAGCCTTTCGGCCTCAACGTGGAGCGTAATAGAAATAACAGCCGCCTGCTATCTCCCGCGAACGATGCGTCACCGCGCCGTTCCTCTTCTCCTCGTCGGTCACGTGCCCGTGAGCCCGTGACAGGATGCGCATTATACAGTCTGGTGAAGGCATGTCAAGCAGAAAATACTTTAAGTGTCTGGCACTTACCGGCAGGGCGGCTGTGGAAAAACCTGTGGAAAACTGTAGGCTGATGACAGGCAAACTTGCGCAGCAATACAGGGCGTTTTTGCGGGAAATTTACGTGGTATGTCGAGTAGAGTTGCGATAGATACTGCTCGGTCGTACGCTCCACTCCCGTACGAGACGGGCAGAAGGGGTTGGGTGTCAACCCAGCCACACGGCACAAAACTCTAGCGCCCTCAGCCGATCTCGGCTAGAATAAGCCGGTCACGTCGTTGTCATCAAAGCTTCGCCGCAAGAGGGCTCATGGCGGACTTGGGTTTAATTCATTTACCACAAAATTCCTAATACTCTCGCCAGAAATAGACAATGCCGATCCGGAGGCCGTGCCGGAGGGGAATGAAGCTATCATTGAACATTAACACCCCCTGAAAGAGTGCCGGGCCGGTTACCGCTGCGGCGGCTCGTGAAGAGTTGATACGGCGGTGACCCAGGAGGGAATACATAAAGGAGATAAAAGATGCTCAGACTGTTTCGTTTGGTCCTGATCGCGGCGTTGTTCGTCGGGGGCGGCTTCGTGGTTGTCCCGGCCGATGCGATGGCGGCTCAGGCCTCTATCGGCACATGTCAGAGAGGCACCTTACCGAGTGGGGCGCTCTCGCTGATCTGTGTTCCTAATAGCGGCTGGAACGGCGACCTGGTTGTATGGGCGCATGGCTACACGGCCTTCAATCAACCGCTCGATTTTCAGAACTTGAATCTTCCTGGTGGCATCTATTTGCCTGATCTGGTCCAAACCTTAGGATTTGCTTTCGCCACGACGAGCTACCGTCAGAACGGGTTGGCGATCCTTGAGGGCGTTGATGATATCCGCCAATTGGTCGCAGCGTTCACGGGCGTCGCCGGGGGGCCGCCTGCTCACACCTATATGACCGGAGCCTCCGAGGGCGGTATCATCTCGACATTGCTTATCGAACGGTCGCCGGAACTGTTCAGCCGCGCTCAGGGCTCTCGCCCCTTACGAGACCTCGGGCCAGGTGACGCGCCCACTGGTGACACTGCACACAACGGGCGACGATATCATCCCTTTCTGGCATGAATTGTTCTATAGCTTCAAAGTGAGACCGACGGGCCGGGGCAGCATACTTGACAGATTGCCTGGCCCAAGCCAAATGCCAAGGCCCGGAGGCGGTTGTTCTGCCCACCTTATGCCGGGGGGATTCAGATCTTCCATGCCTGGCCGGACAACCTTCCGGCCGTGGAAATTTGTCCGCTTTAAACCGGAGAATGGGTTAAAGAAGAAATTATGAGACGGCTAAAGGTACTCAAGATTCTGTTGCATGGTGTGTGTGACATTTCTGATATACTCCGATCAAAATTGACACCGGCATCGGGATCGAGCCTCGGAGCTCTCTCCTTGTATCCGTTTCTACTCCGATAACGACCGTGCCAGGGCCATTTAAGCTCTGCATATTTCAACCAGAGGGCAATGACCCATGAGAATCCTCCTCTACAACCCTGATAACGGCGTGACCCGCAACTTCATGCCCCACCTCTGGATGTTCCTCCTTCAAACACTGACCCCGCCCCCTCATGAGGTGCTCTTGATTGACGGCAACGCGCGACCAATGAATGAAGAGGAGCTCGTACAGTTCGTCCGCGAACAACAGGTCGGCCTGGTCGGCATCGGCGCGATGACCAGAATGGCCGCCAAAGCCTACCGCATGGCCGACGCCGTCCGCGCCGCAGGCGTCCCCGTCGTGATGGGCGGCCCGCACGTCACGGAGGTGCCGGATGAGGCATTGGGGCGGGACGGCGGACCGCGCCACGCCGACGCGGTCGCGCTTGGGGAAGCCGATGAGACCTGGCCGCGGATCGTCGAGGACGCGGCGCGCGGGTCGCTGAAGGAGATTTATCAACCCGTTGATGAATCGGGCCGGGAGCGCAAGCCGAGCCTGCAGCCCTACCCGGTGATCCCCTGGGAGACGCTCGACCTTGACCAGTTCAACCTGATCCCAAAGCTCGTGCGCCCGCTCTTGAGCCGGCACGGGACCGGCTGGGGCACATTCCGCGTGATCCCGATCGAGTCAGGGCGCGGCTGCCCCTACGGGTGTGAATTCTGCACCGTGACCGGATTTTTTGGAGATTCGATCCGGTTCCGGACGAACCAGAGCGTGGTGGAGGAACTCTTACGCCTCAAGAGGCGCGCGCGTCAAGACGTCGGCCAGATTGCGGTCTTTTTCATTGACGACAACTTCGCGATCAACATCAAGCGCACGAAGTCGCTCCTCAGGGAGATCATCGCCGCCGATGCGCAACTGCCCTGGACGGCGCAGATCAGCGCCAACCTGCTGCGTGATGAGGAACTGGTGGACTTGATTGCGGCGTCGGGCGGCAAGTGGATCTTCATCGGGATGGAGTCGATCGACCCGGCCAACCTGGCCGATGTGAACAAGAACTTCAACAAGCCCGGTGAGTACGCTGCCGTGCTCAATCGGCTGGCGAAGCGCAACGTCTATGCGATCACCTCGTTTATCTTCGGGATGGATAATGACACGGTGGGGGTGGCCGAGCGGACGCTTGAGCAGATCGAGCGTTGGCCGCCGGTGCTGCCCGTCTTCGGTCAATTGACGCCATTCCCGGCGACGCCACTGTACCAAAGGCTGGAGGCGTCCGGGCGGCTGACGCGGCCCAGGCACTGGATGGACTTCGATCCATTCTGGATGGCGCACACGCCATTGAAGATGAGCATTTCAGAGGCGCACATGGAGGTAGATAAGGCGTGGAAGGCGTCGTACAGCGCGTGGAGCAACGAGCGGGCGATTGATTCGATCAGCGATAAGACGGTTGACGACCGTGCGAGCCACCTGATCGCGCGGCTGTTTTTCCGGGGGATCTACTTCCCACAGATGAGCAAGGGGGCGTGGGTCAAACTGATCGCCCAGAACCGGCGGCCAATTTTCAAGCTCACGAGGGATGCGATCAAGGTGTGGCGCGACGGTCGAAGAAAGGGGCGAGCCCTGGATCTGCCAGTGTGGCTCTAAGGGTAAAAAATTAGAGCAAGTTTCACGTCAGTGAACGAGGAGCGGTATGAAATCAGAGAGGAAAGGCTTGATGAATTCAGACTCGATGCTCTACCCTGATGTGATGAAACAGATGACTCTCCCTTGCCGCGAGGCATAAACTTGCGTTCGGGCTCGAATGCAAGAAAGGAGAGTCACCATGACCATCTATTGTGGCGTAGATTTACACACTCGGCAACAGCTCATCATGTGGTGCGACACGCGCGATGGCGAGATTAAAGAAGAGCGATTGTTCCACGACTCGCTGGACGATGTTCGTAAGTTTTACTCGCAGTTCACTAGGTTGTGTTGACGTAAAGAAGCTAAACTATGCTACATGATGACAGTTAAGCTAACCGATGACCAATGGCAACAGATTCTCCCCGTTTTGAAAACCTGTCCACAGATCAGACTCGGAGCCGGACGCAATGTCCGCCGTTTCCTCGAAGCCGTCTTGTGGGTCACTCGTTCGGGAGCGCAATGGCGACTCTTGCCAAAACAATATGGCAACTGGAACACGGTCTATAAACGCTTCGCCAGATGGAGTGAACGAGAGCGTCTTTGAAAAGTTGTTCGAGCATTTTTCACAAGACCGCGACATGGAATATCTATTGCTTGACTCGACCATTGTCCGCGCTCGTGCTTGCGCGGCCGGCGCACAAAAAAAGATGGCGCACCAAGTTTAGGCCGCAGTCGCGGCGGCTTCTCGACCAAGATTCATTTGGCAACGGACGCTTTAGGCAACGCTTTGCGCTTCATCTTAACCGGCGGTGAACGCAATGACATCACGCCAGCTGAACGGTTAATTGAAAACCTTTTTGCCGATTATGTGATTGCCGACAAGGGCTATGATGCACAGGCTTTCGTCTGGAAACTGAAAGAGCGAAACTCCGAAGTCGTCATTCCATCACGCATCACTGACAAAGTGCAGCGAAAGATTGATGAGCATCTGTATAAGGAACGACACTTGATTGAAAACCAAATCGGCAAATTGAAACAGTTTCGTCGGGTGTTTTCACGATTTGATAAGTTGGCAAAGAACTACTTGAGTTTCATCTATTTCGCTAGCATAGTCGTGTGGCTCAGATAGTTATGTCAACACAACCTAGCGAGGTACGCATCCGATTCGGGGCTTGTGGCTACAGCGAGTGGTTCGAACGCATGCTTCACGACTTGGGTCACGAAGTCTGGGTGGGCGATGCCACCCAGATTCGTCGCCGCGCTCGCTCGCGGCAGAAGACCGACCGGCGAGATGCTGAGCTACTCATCGACCTTTTACTCAAAGACGAGTTCCCGCGCATCAAGACTTCGTGACCCAAGTCGTGAAGCGCGTGAGTCTTCATCTGAAACTTTGAATTGCAAGTCACTCAACTACTTACAAATTTAGATGCGTTTGCCCTGGTCTGCACCGTTCTTTGCCTGTGACTGTTTCAATCTGATACATTAGATTTGTAGGACGACTGTGGCTGCCCTGCCCTGCTTGTGTTGTTCCTTCACCTATCTCTTTCTTCTTCAAGAATAGCAAGTATAAATCACCTGCGGTATAAGCAAAAATTATTGTGGCATATTTTTTGCCCTCCCTTCCGTGCGTCATGGCAGGAACAACTCCTCTTTAGCTCATGCTTGAGCGTTAGCAACTCAAAAGTGATAGGTAGATGGGTCGAGTTTTATGACAACGCTCGAATCGGCTGGACGTGTGAGCACTCCAGCGCTCGGTTTAGGCGAAATTTCCGTAACTAAAATCTCATCCCCAGGCTGTATCGATAGGCCTTTAAGCAAATCCGCGCGATTCCACCCGTCACTTTTGAGTAGTAAGTACTGCGAATTGCAGTGAAAAACATGGGGGAGAGGCTAAAGGATGTTTGTCTCACGCCGAAGATTTCTTGGCACACTTCTTTACTCGGCGCCAGTAATATTCTCAGGTAAATGGTTAACGATTGGCAATGCGCAAGATTTTGAGAGCGCAAAAAAACCGCTGGTCAAAGACCATAATTCGACCGGGCAAGCAATACTCACCGAGGGGAAGACGATTCTTGCGACTTTCAGTTTTCCGTCGGCTGTTGATGACTTGAATGGAACTTTTCCTGTCGAGATAGAACCCGCACCGGCGACTGAGGCGATATTGATAGAAGCGCAGCCGCTCTATTTCTACGCGGCGGGTGATGGTCGCACATTTCATACGATCATCTCCGCGCCTCTTGATTCGGTCAAAGGGACGCACACGCTGCGTCTTTCTGCCAGAGAATGGGGTGGCACACTATCTCAATGGGAGTTTCCATACCTCATTCAAAGAGGAATCTATCGCAGTAGCTCACTAACTCTTGACAGGAGTTTCAGCACGCCACCACCCGAGGTCGCTGCCCGTACGCGGCGCGAATTCGAGGAGATGGTTCAGACCTACCAACGGCGCACCCCGCGCCTCTGGCGCGAGGCTTTTATGCTTCCGGTGATCGGGGCTGACAAAAATAATTTTGGCGAACGGAGAATCGTTAATGGGGTTAAGCGTTACCGCCATGCCGGTCTTGATTTCCATGCGCCCTATGGCACGCCAGTCCGCGCCATTAATGACGGCCAGGTCGTGCTTTCGGCAGAGCAGTGGACGCCCGGCGAAACTGTTTGCCTTGACCACGGCGGCGGAGTGTTCTCCAAGTACGCACACCTCTCGCATAGGCTAGTCCGGGAAGGCGAGAGCGTGGTACGCGGGCAGGTGATCGCGCTCTCTGGTAACAGTGGAGGGCAGAAACCGCCACCGCATCTTCACCTTGATGTAATTGTTAATGGCACTCATGTGAGCCCCAAAGACTTTATGAGAACGGCGGCGCAACTGTTGGCGCTTGAGACGGGGACTCATCCCGGGACTCTTTTGAGCGAGTCTAAAAAGAGGGGTTCGGTAACAAAGGGTGGACTCTGAGCATCTTTGTACCTTCGTGAATCCTGGCGAAAGATGCGGAGGTTGATGGAGCTATTCTAAGCGATACGGCGATGGGTTACTCGAACTGCCTCTTGAAGTCCTCGAATTGTTGCTTCAAATGACCCACCTCCTGACGCAGCGCTTCCACTTCCGTTTCGAGTCGAGAGAGTTTTTCGTCTTCCGCTTTAACTTTTAAGGTGGTGGGCTCCCTTCCCGGAGACACTTGTTCCACCATTGGGACTTCACCCGTGAGGGCGTGGGCGTAGCGTGATTCTTTCCGGCCAATCTGCCGGGGCAGTTTAATCACAAGGGCCGGGTCGTCTCGCGCGATTAAGCCTTCCAAGGTCGCCTCGACTTCCGCCAGATCGGCAAATTCAAAGAGGCGGGAAGTTCTTCCTCTCAACTCGCCGATTGTCTGCGGCCCCCTTAACATCAACACACACATAACGGCCGTCTCCTGTGGGCTCAGGTGGAAGAGTTCGGTCATCATCTGCTTATATTTTGGGACGCGGCTGTCACTGCCGTAGAAGACGTACGTCATATTCTTCCCCCGCAAGCTCTCGATCGCCTGGGCCACCGTCCTCTCATCGTAGGAGACTACCGGGTCGCGGTTGGACAGTTGATTACAGGCATGCATGAGAGCGTTGAGGGTCAGCGGGTAATAATCCGGCGTGGTGACCTGCTTCTCGATTAATGAGCCGATAATCCGCACTTCAATTTCGTCCAGTATCCGATCCATTATTTTTAATTCCCTGGGGGATGAGGGTGTGGCTCAGAATCGCTGTTAATGGGTAAGGGTAGCCTCATTGTCATGCTTCATTCGGCGCGTTATATTGCCGCTCGCAGCCTCTTTATTATGGAAAGCCCTTTCGTGCCGCCCCGAGTCAAAAGCGCCCGGACAAACTTACATGAAGGGATCCTTTCCTACAATTCAGTATGCCACTGTTGTGCCGGCCTAACAAAATGATGCCAGGAGATGGAGAACCTCCACGCCCCTATCTTTTAGAGATTTTCGATGACCACCGGTTCCACCGGGTCGGCGGGTACGAAGCCGAAGACGCGCGAGTAAAAGTAAAGCTCGCCGTCGAGCGCGCGCTTAATGTTCTCGGCGCGGCGGAAGCCGTGCTGTTCGCCCTCGAAGGGGACGTACGCCACAGGCAGCCCTTTGGCGCGCAGAGCTTCGACCATCATCTCAGCCTGGTTCGGCAGGACGACCTTGTCCTCCAGCCCTTGAAAGAAGATCACCGGGCATGAGAGCCGGTGGGTAAAATGAATCGGCGAGCGCTGCCTGTACAGGTCCGCGCGCTCAGGGTATGGGCCGATCAGGCGATCCAGATAGCGCGACTCGAACTTGTGCGTCTCCTTGGCCAGCGCTTCGAGATCGCTCACGCCAAAGTAGCTGGCGCCGGCTTTGAATGTGTCGTGAAAGGTCAGCGCGCAGAGGGTGGTGTAGCCGCCTGCGCTGCCCCCGTCGATCGCGCATCGCGCGCCGTCAACAAGTCCCCGCCCGATGAGGTAATGCGCGGCGTTGGCGCAGTCATCAACATCAACAATCCCCCATTTGTCATTCAGACGCTGCCGGTAGGCGCGGCCGTAGCCGGTGCTGCCACCGTAGTTCACGTCGAGCACGGTGATGCCGCGGCTAGTCCAGTATTGAATGCTTAGGCTGAGCGTGGTCGAAGTGGCTGACGTCGGGCCTCCGTGGCTCTTGACGAGGAGCGGCGGGCGCTCGCCCACCGGGGCCGTGTAATCGCGATTACGGGGCAGGTAGAGGAAGGCGTGCGCCGTCAGCCCGTCTTCCGTGGGAAACTCAATCGCCTGCGGGATCGAAAGATAACCCGCATCAATCGCCACTTCGCTCGAGCGGCGCAGCACTTTGATCTCGCGTGTGGCGATGTCGAGTTGGGCCACGGCCGCCGGCGTGGTTGGCGACCCGGCACGAAAGACAGCGCGCCCCGTCGCTGCGCGCACGGATGTAATATCGGTGAACGGCGTATCGATCGGCTCAAGACGGCCCGTTGCCGTGTCGAGGCTTGCGAGGCGCGCTCCGCCGCCCTCGGTGTATGAGCAAATAATGCGGTGCCCTGACTCGAACGCATAAGTGGACATCCCAAAGACCCACTGTGGCATGCCGAATTCGGCCGCCATCTCGCAGAGCGGGCGGGCGCGACCGCCTCGCTCAAGGCGGTACAGGTTCCACCACCCACTCCGGTCTGAGACGAAATGCAGCACACCCTCGGGCGACCATTCCGGCTGGAAGATAGATTCATCAGGGCCGCCGGCCACCCGCTCCGGGTGGGTCAGCGTGCCGTCCGGTTTGATCTCGCCGACCCATAACTCGCACCCGTCCCATGGCATGTTCGGGTGGTTCCACGTGAGCCAGGCGAGTCGCGACCCGTCCGGACTCAAACGCGGCGAAGAATAAAAATCGTTTCCCGCAACGAGCACATCGCCCTCATTAACACTCTCAAGTCGGATACTGACCAGAGTATTGACCGCCTCGCGCGCATGCGCCGTATGGTCTTCCCGCACGGCGACCAAGCGACGGCGCACGCGGTCAACCACCATGTCCGCGTAACGCATATCGACCGCCGGCGTGAGGGGTTGCGGCGTCGAGCCCGAAGACCGGCGATAAAGCCTTTGATCCGCGAAGTTTGAGAAGTAGACCGTGCCGTCCGCGACGGCGAAGTCGCCGCCGCCGTACTCGTGCACGCGGGTGCGAGCATTAAAAGGCTGCGGCGTCATTTCAATCGATTGCCCGTCCGGCGTGCGGCGTACGATGACACTCCGTCCCCCCTCTGACGGACGTATCTCAATCCAGTAGACATCCGTTTGATCAAGGGCTATCTGGCCGAGCCCGATTGATTCTTCGACAATCAGGGCAGACGTGATGGGCGATTTCCACGCGCCGTAAGGTGCGACTCCTGTTCCGGCCATCCTCTATCTCCTTCTATACCCGTTCTATGATATCTGACCAAATGCTACGGCCCGGTCAACAAAACGCCCTGAGCGACATATAATGAGGCGGTGAAGAATATTTCGGCGGCATGAAAGGCTATATGAGAACTGCCCCTGACGCAAGCGGTATCCGTCATAGCAGTAAAGGAATCGATAGATGTTGGATTTTCATTGCCTGATGTACAGCGGAGTGCCTTTTTCCGAAGAGATAAGAAATTTTCTCGTCGACACCGCCCGGCACATGAAACGCAAAAGACTCAAGCGTCAATCGTTCAAGTTCCTCTCTTATGAGGGAGAGATTCGCACCAGGTTTACGCCCTATTTTGTCAGCTCATCTCTGCATGGGATCATGTTCACGGCCGAGCTGGAATGTGAAGAGGGTAAGACCATGGTGCGATACCTTGTGACACCTCAGGAGCTTAAAAAGAAGGGCGACCGCAGGTGGAGTCAATGGTATGAGATTGACATGAAGCACCCACGGGACAATGCAGCCAATAATTGACTGTGTTTATCTTCCGAGATAAATATCGGGCACAGCTAAGCACGAACTTTAGCCCGTGGAGCGGATCTGCCTGTCGATTGGTATGTGCCAAACAAGTAATCAAGAAATGGTGACGTAACTCCGAAGCGGAGGTTGGGCGTCTGATGATGATGCAGCAAATGGTACTTTTTTAGATACCTGAAGAGGCGCAGGCGCGGGCGACCGTGATGCGCTTGATAATGTAACCACTCGTAGCTGAAGTAGCCGGCAAGCAGGCCGGTGAAAAGATAGGCCGTTATCTGCCAACTGCGCACAAGAGCCCACGTCAAAAGGAAGTAGCCTACAGCGATGGGCACGCTCATCGAGAGACGCGCAAAGAGCTTATCTGCCGACCGGGGCTGTTCATGGTGTGATAAGTGCAGCTTATAGACCAGATGGCGGGAGAGCTCTGATCGCGCATCATAGTGGAAGATCAAGCGGTGCAGGCCGTACTCGACCAACCCCCAGCTCAAAAAGCCTAAAACGAGCAGCAGCAATATGCTCGTAGTCGAGTGCGCTTCGGTGACCGCCGCCGCCGTCCACAGGCAGAAGGCGACCGTTGTATAAAAATAGAATGGCGCGAATCGCCTCCAATTTTTGACGGCCACTTCCCACCTCCCCTGGCAAAAACCGCGATCACAAGAGGGGCTGTCATTTAGAGAGCCTTCCCGGGTGTCCGGGTTGCCTCATGGTTTGCAGGGCAGGGTGATCGGCCGGGTTTAGATTGCTACCCTACCCTGACGTTGAGCGGATTCCAGGCGGCCGGAGGAAACCCGAGCCACAGCAGACTTACGCGTCCGAGCTATGTCGCCGGCAAGTGATCAGCCGGTCGCCGGTAACTGTTCACGGGCCTACTTGGCTGAATCTTTAGACGGGCCTTCGATGCGGCCCAGTTCGGCCAACGCCAGAGGGTACTCGACGAAGTTTTTATTACCGTTCTCTTTGACCCAGCGGAGGTGTGGTAGGGCCGCATCGCGGTTGCCGCCGAGCGATAAATCCAGCCCCGCGTAGGCATGCGCTTCAGTCAGTTTATCGTTATCGGTCGCCTGCTTGAGAAGCTCCTCCATGTTGATGGCGTGTTGCAGATAACGCACGACCGGATAAGGCCAATCGGAGGTTTCAAGCTTCCCCGAAGCTTCGTCAAGAATCTTGCCGGCGGCTTCGTCGGCGTGAGACTGCCTGTACCCGAAATATGCTGCGAGGATCATGTACGGCGAGTGTTTATCGCGCCAACCCTGTAGCCGGATATAGGCCATGGCGTAGTTGGCGGCAAGGGTGCCGCGTGCCATGCGCAGGCAGGCATAGCTGATGCTCCGGTAGAGGGACTGGTTTCTCGGCTCGAGGCGGACCGCCTGCTGGAATGAGGCGAGGGCCTCATCGTCTCGCCCTAACCTGAGATACACGTAGCCGAGCTCGGCGTGCGTCTTCCACACATCATTCCTGAGAGCGATCGACTGCTTGTAGGATGCGACTGCCTCGTCGTACTGCCGATCTTCGGCCAGAGCGTAAGCGTAATAGTAATGGCCCAGGTAATTCCGCGGGTCGATGTCGATGGCGGCCTGCATTAGCTTCCTGGCCTCCGCGGGCCGGTGTTGGCTGAGCCGCAGGACGCCCAGGGAAATCCGGCTCGCCGCAAAGTGAGGGTCCATCTCGACAGACTTTTGCAGGCGCTCTTCGGCCTCATCAAACCGTCTGAAGCACAACAGGAGGTCGCCGAGATAATACTGGACTTCCGCCTCCGACATCGGCGCGCTCTGCATCTCTGTCGTGGCGTCAAGCTGCCTCTTGAGCCGGTAAGTCACCGCCGGGAATGCGAACCTACTGATGTATGAGCGCAGCTCATCCTCCATCCCCTTGTAGTCGGTCTGAAACGATTGCCGGAAACTCTCTTCGAGCGGCACGTCCGTATTCAACTGACTGATGAAGCGACTGAGCTGCGGCTGCCGCTTTTCCTGATTCCCGAGCATCAGGTAGTGGACCAGTGCCCACGCCTCCGCGTAGAAGATCCCCATCTTGTGGCCCTGTCGGTAGTACGGCGAGTTGTGATCGACGGTGAGCAGCGTCTTAAGGGGTATGATGCTTGCGCTTTTTAGCTCGGCGAGGTGCCTCCCGATAAATTTGCCGAGCATGATCTTCTGGTCACCGTCCAGCGTATCAAAGGTGCTGTAGAATTCGGCGAGGCCTTCGTTCAGCCAGAGGGGCGCACGCCTGAGATTGTTTTCGATGATAAAGTGCTCGAATTCATGGAAGATCACCTCATAAGGGCTGAGGCCGCGAGCCTCCGTTGTGACCGCAATGTAGTTTACGTCCGAGCCGGATAAGAAGTAGCCTCCCACCAGCTCCTGCGTCTTCCCGTTGTACTTGGGTTTGAAGGGTTTAAATGAATCGTGGTTCTTAAAGACAATCACGGTGGTAGGCACCGGTGTCTCGATACGCGTGTGCGGGAACAGCTGTGAGATAAATTGACGAAACAATTCGAGCCGGGTCGCAACCTTACGTATCTCGCTCTCACCCGCATTGCCGATCAGCACGAAGTTTTTTGAGCGGACGCTCGTCCAGCTCTCTCTCGCCGAGGCGTAAGCGGGGATCAGTAGCAGAAAGAAGGAAAAGATCGTTTTGAGTAGATGGGCTCTTTTCATGGGTGTCAGGTCGCGGCTGTGCTTTTGCCGCAGGGTGAAGTAGCAAAATCTCGGGCGCCAATCTTAAAGGTATTTTAACAGGTCTACAAGTGGGGCGGGGAAATTGTTGATTATAGCCGCTCTTCCTGAAAAAGCTTTCCTATAAAATTCACCCGCCAAGCGCCCGGTTACGCACACATAACTTATACCTGCCAGTTTCTCCGGTTCTCTACTGATGACTGGTACGGAAGGGTGAAGTCGTCACGATATGATTGGTCTCGACCAACGATGGCGTTATACTTGGAGCTGCCGAAGATGAAGATCCCTTACCCGAATGAGGATTCCGATGTGTTGACTGCTGTCCTGAAACCGCTCCATTTCCAGGGGCAGGTCTTCTGCTACAGCGAATTCACCGCGCCGTGGGCGTTGAAACAACCGGCCAGTGGCTGTGCTCATTTCCATTTAAAAGAGGGGCGCAGCCGTGCTGATAGGGCGTGAGATCAGACAAGGCGCCCCCCCAGGAATACGCAGGGCTTCACAATAGGTTGTGACTGATTATTATTCTTACTAACTCGATTAAGGCCACGCTCAGGCTTGAGCCGGAGATCAATTTTGCGGGGGAGTAGGTCGCCGGATTCAACGGAAGGTGTGCCGGTGCAAAACCAGCCTTTTTAGACAGCCGGTCAAAGAGGTAAGATCAGGCTTCTAAGTACGGAAAGAGATGTTCTACGTAAAGCAAAGTGTCATTCTCGGTCTTTTCGCGCTGGCGGAAGCGCCCGCGGGCAAAGCTGCCCACTCGGCGGAGCACATGGTCACGGTCTTTATCGCCGAGATCGTCCTCATGCTCTTTGTCGGGCGGCTGCTCGGGGAGGTGATGCAGCGACTGGGCCAACCGGCCGTGATGGGCCAGTTGATTGCGGGAATCATCATCGGGCCGTCGGTGCTCGGCGCGCTCTGGCCCGACGCTTATCAATGGGTCTTCCCCAATTCGCCCGAACAGAAAAAGATGATCGACGCCATCTCGCAGCTGGGGGTGTTGATGCTCCTCCTGCTGACCGGGATGGAAACTGACCTCACGCTGGTCAGAAGGACGGGAACCACGGCGCTGTTCTCCTCCCTCTGCGGCATCATCTTTCCGTTCACTTGCGGCTACCTCCTGGGCCAGTTCCTGCCCGCTTCAATGCTTCCCGACCCGTCGCAGCGTCTGCTGACCGCGCTTTTTCTGGCGACCGCGTTGTCCATCTCGTCGGTCAAGATTGTGGCGATGGTCATCATGGAGGTTGACTTCATGCGCCGCACTATCGGGCAGATCATCCTCGCCACGGCCATCCTTGATGACACCATCGCGTGGATCATTATCGCCATCATCGGCGGGATCGCGTCCGAAGGGGCCGTCAATGTCAGAGACGTCGGCTTTGCCTTTCTCGGAACGGTCGTGTTTCTCGCCTTCAGCTTCACCGTCGGGCGCAGGTGGGTGGCGTACATCATCCGCTGGACCAACGATCACTTCAGTATCGAGATGCCCGTCATCACGGCCATCCTGGTCCTGATGTGTTTGATGGCTCTCCTCACCAACTACATCGGCGTCCACACGGTTCTTGGGGCATTCGTCGTTGGCATCCTCGTCGGGCAGTCTCCTATTCTGACGAAGCATATTGAAGAGCAGCTCCGTGGCCTGATCATTGCCCTCTTCGCGCCGATCTTCTTCGCCGTCGCCGGCCTCTCGATTGATCTCAGCGTCCTGACGAGTTTCTCGTTAATCAAGCTCGCGCTCGGGTTGATTGCGGTGGCGAGTTTCGGCAAGTTGGTCGGCTGCTATATCGGCGGGCGGCTGGGCCGTTTGAGCGGCCGCGAAGCGACGGCGCTCGCCATCGGGATGAACGCGCGCGGCACGACGGAAGTGATCGTCGCCACCATCGGGCTCTCAATGGGGGTCCTCAGCCGTGACATCTTTACGCTAATCGTCGTGATGGCGATCACGACAACGATGGTGACGCCGCCGCTGCTCCGGTGGGCCTTAACACGCATCCCGCCGACGGGCGAGGAGAGAAAGCGGCTCGAGCGCGAGGCCGCGCAGGCCAAGGATTTTGTACCCAAGATCGAGAGGCTGCTGGTGACGGTCGATAAAAGTGAAGACGGGCGGCTCGCCTCGATCCTGGCGGGACTGTTTGCGGGCAGCCGCCACGTCATGACGACGGTGCTGGATCTGAGCCGAAGGGCGAACTCGCAACCGTCAATCGCGCAGCAGAACTCCGGTGATCTGGTTAAAATGTCCGTCGAGTTTGCTTCACGCATCACACAGAGCCGAAGCGGCGATGGCGAGTCGGCGACGACCACCCCCTCCGTAATCACGAATCAAGCCTCCGGCGAAGAGAGTTCCAAGGCGATTCTGACCGAAGTAAAGAAGGGTTATGACATGCTCTTCTTAGGCATCGAGCACGCGCTCTCCGGCAACGGCGACCAGCAAAATACGTTTAACATTTCGCTGGAAAAGCTTGTTCATGACTTTAAGGGGGCGATGGCCATCGTGGTGGCGAAGGAGGGCCACCTGCCGAAGGCGCTAATGCGCTCGCTCAATATCCTCGTGCCGACGACAGGGACAGACTACTCACGGCGCGCCGCAGAGATTGCCATCATGATCGCCAAGGCGTGCCATTCGAAAGTGACAGCGATGCACGTTTCGCCACCGCCAAATGAGACCCTTGTGCTGCGCCGGTCGCAGGAGCACCTCAACGCGGGGCATGCGCTGGTCAGAGATATTCAGGCGCTGGGTGAACGAGAGGGGGTGCAGGTGACTACGCTTGTCAAGACTCGACGTGCGCCGGAGGCGGCCATCCTGCGCCAGATCAGGCGCGGCCGGCATAACCTCGTCGTGCTCGGCGTGAAAGTGCGCCCCGGGGAGAAGCTGTTTTTCGGCCACGGCGTCGCGGTTCTTCTCGAACGAACGCCCTGCTCACTAATGATCGTCAATTCATAACTCACCGTGGCAAAGAAAAGTGTTGTGAAGAGAGCGGTTGCCGTCCTGCTCGGACTACGGACGGGTCAAATGACCTGCCGATTGCCGTTGCTGCGTGGCTCGGCCGTGGCGGACGCCTTGCGCAATACAGTTTGCAATTGGCTGTGGCCTCTCGAAAACGCGGGCAGGGACAAGAGCACAAGAGCGGAGCATCTCCGCTCTTGTGCTCTTGTCCCTGCCCCTACAATTCCTCTGCATGGGTCGCATCCATTTGCAAACCGCTGTAGCCCAGCCGCCGATCGCCGGCGAAAGTAGCTCATCCCCGATCCCACGAATCGGTGCTGCTTTCGTTTAGAACATGTTTTCATAGTGGCGGGAGTTGCGCTGGTGCGGCCGGTATTCTTCCCAGTTTGTTTCAGCGCCCGAAGCCCAGCGGCGTCGCATCTCGTCTCGCCCGAGGGCTTTGAACAGGAGCCCGAGCGGGATGAAGATGAGGAAGTAGATGAGGCCCATGATAATTCGCGTGTTGGTTGCGCCGAGCGCGCGCGCGAAGCCCATCCACACCGTCTCAACCGGCCCAAGCAGTTTTGGAGCAATGAGGGCAAAGAGCATGAAGCAGGCCGCAATGAAGCCGAAGATTGTCGCGGCGGTCGCGCGCTGCTTATAGAGAAAGATAAGCGCAAAGAGGCTCAACGCAGCCGCCATCGTGAAACCGAATTTCCTGCCGTTTTGTTGGTAGACTGACACGATCGTTTAATCCAACTCGAACTCCTGTCGCCAGTCGTCCTTCTCTTCCCGGGGCGGCTGTGCGCGTTTGTCCAGGATGAAATTTTCCATCACCAGATAATCCATCTCGGTCCGCATGAAGCAGCGGTGGGCGTCCTCAGGCGTGCAAACAATCGGCTCACCGCGCACGTTGAAAGAAGTGTTGACAATGATGGGGCAACCGGTCTGTTCGTAGAACGCGCTGATGATGTCGTAGTAGAGCGGATTGGTCTCGCGCCGGACGGTCTGAATGCGCGCGGAGTAATCAACGTGCGTGACCGCGGGGATCGTCGAGCGCGGGATTTTAAGCTTCTCTATCCCGTGCAGATTTTCCGAGCCCGGCGGTTCGGGAAGACGGTGCTCGGGGCGCACGTTGGCTACGAGAAGCATGTACGGGCTGTCGTCTCCCATTTCAAAGTAGTCGCCCACTCGCTCGCGCAGGACGGACGGCGCAAACGGGCGGAAACTTTCGCGATACTTGATCTTCAAGTTCATCACCGACTGCATACGCGGGCTGCGGGGGTCGCCGATGATGCTCCGCGCCCCCAGGGCGCGCGGCCCGAACTCCATGCGCCCTTGCATGAGCCCGATCACCTTCTCTTCCGCAATCAGTCGCGCCACACGCTGGGGCAACCCGTTCCGCTCGATGCGCTCGGCGGGAATGTTTCTCGCTTTCAAAAACCCCTCGATTTCGGCTTCGCCGAACGCCGGGCCGAGCAGTGCCCCTTTCATGCGATCCCAGTAGCGCTCGCCGCCGCCGCTCTCGTCCTCAACCGGATGACCGTTACGTTCCTTCTCCAGGTAGCGGTGATAGACGGCGAGACTGACGCCGAGCGCGCCGCCCGCATCGCCCGCCGCCGGTTGAATCCACAAACGCCTGAACGGCCCTTCACGCAAGAGCCTCCCGTTGGCCACACAGTTGAGCGCGACCCCCCCGGCCATGCAGAGATTTTCCATCCCGGTCTCGCGGTGCACGTAACGTGCCATGCGAAGAATGACGTCTTCGACAATCTCCTGAATGCTCCGCGCAAGGTCCATCTCACGCTGCGTGATCGGGCCTTCTGGTCTACGCGGCGGGCCGAAAAGCTCGTCAAACCTTGTGCCCGTCATTCTCGCCGCGTGATGCGGAAAGATGAAGTAGCGCAGGTTCAGGTGAAGCGACCCGTCCTGATGCACGTCAACCAGCTCACGCCGGATCGTGTCCACGTGTTTCGGCTCGCCGTAAGGCGCAAGACCCATCAGCTTGTACTCGCCGGAATTGACTTTGAAGCCCGTGAAGGCCGTGAAGGCCGAATAGAGAAGACCGAGCGAGTGCGGGAACTTCATCTGTTTTAAGATTTCAAGCTGGCGCCCGCGCCCGACGCCGTAGCTCGCCGTGGCCCACTCGCCCACGCCGTCAACCGTCAAGATAGCAGCCTCCTCAAAGGGCGAAGGGTAAAAGGCGCTCGCCGCGTGCGATTCGTGATGGTCGCCGAAAAGGAGCTTGCCCCTGTATCCCAGTTCTTTGCGGATGAGTCCCCGTAGATTGAGCTTCTCTTTCAACCATGCCGGCACGCCTTTGAGGTATGAAGCAAAGCCGACGGGGGCGTAAGCCAGGTAGGTCTCCACCAACCGCTCGAACTTGACGAGCGGCTTGTCATAAAAAGCCACGTAATCAACATCCCCAATTGTGATGCCCGCTTCTTTCAGACAGTAGGCGACCGAGTGATGCGGGAAGCGGCGGTCGTGCTTGCGGCGTGTGAAACGCTCCTCCTGCGCGGCGGCGGCGATCTTGCCGTCGTGGACGAGGCACGCCGCCGAATCGTGATAAAAAGCAGAGAGGCCCAGAACAACGGTCGTCATCTTTAACTACAAGCGCTACTCTTTTAGAACAGGCTATAAACGAACGGGGCGATGGCCGAACTCTCCGCGACGATGATGAGAACGGTCATCAGCACCAGGGTCAGGCACAGGGGGATAAGCCACCACTTCCTCTCCTGCTTGAGGAACGCGAACAGCTCACGTAGTAAGGTCATGAATCCGGACATAGGCTTGAGATTATACGATAGGACCTCCGGGGATGCTTAACGCCACTCACGCATCTCGCAGACTTTTCGGGTGATTAATTCGGCGGCGGCCGCGTGGCCGACAGCGTTCCAATGGCCGTTACCTATGTCGCGGCCAAATCCGTGTAGATAGAGATTGTTCTGCTCGGCATAAGCCTGTAATTGGGGGGCTAAGTTTAAGACTTCAAAGCCTTCCCGCTCGCCCAGAGCCTTGATGCGCCGGTCAGGATAAAACAGGTCGTTAACGCCTATCCGCCGCATGAACGCCTGCCGGGCCGCCGGAGATGGATGGACTTGAACCCCGTTGCTCAAAGTCACGACCAGGAATTTTGCCCCTTTGCTCCTGACTTCATTCCGCATCAGCACAATCAATCCTTCCGTGACGCACCATGCATCATTCCACACCGCGTCATGGGGCTCACGGTAGATCAAATTATCTATGCCGAGTTCTTCGAATTGAGAAGCCACATCCTGTCCCGGGGTGGATTGAGGCCCATCATGGTGGCCCGGCCCGGATTGAGAGGTGTTGATCCGGGCCCGCCTCGACGCCATATAGGTCTTGATCGCATGATGTGCCCGGTGAATGGCCTGGACAACGCGCGAGTTGTCCCTGATCCGCCTCCACAGCCTATTCAAAGGGGATTGCCGGAAACGAAATGCGGGCGAATTCTTAAACGAATCATCGAGTACTAAGTGATCACCACGGTAGATAAAATACGGGACCTCTTCATTTCTTTTAAGGGCGCGGGCATTATCGGCAATATCATTATTAGTCGTGGCGGTGAGCACAACGATGTCCGGCGAGTAGTCCCAGACCTGTTGACGCAATGTGATCAGTTCCTGCGCCGTTCCGTAACCCGAGACGCCGAAGTTTATCACCTCCACATTTTTCCCGGCAAACGCCGGGCACGCTCTTAATTTACCCTCCATCAACGCCCAGAAGGTGTCTTCCACGGGCACTTGCAAAGCTTCCGCGTAGGAGTCTCCAAGGACGGCGATGCGCACCGTATCGGGGGGCTTAGCCTTCGTGTGCTCGCGGTCCCGCAGACCGCTGCTGTTGATGCGAACATAAGAGCCGCCCTCTTCCCTGTACCAGCCTGCGACTCCGGGGCGAAGCGAATAACCCCGGTAGGGATCCGTCATGTACCAGATCGGATACGAATAACCGATAATGCGTAGCGCTATCTCCATAATGAAGAGGCCGAAGAGGAAACTTCCGAGCACGAGCAGTAATCTCTTTCCCGATCGCCGTTTCTGTTTCCCCATGCGGATTTTCTGCACTCTTGTGATAGCTTAAACATGGTCACAGTATGCAAGCCTGAAATAAAGTGTCAATGGCTGCGAAGAATCCTGACACCCGGCGACTCGTAGTCTGGCGCGCCCGGCCGAACCCGGCTACAATGTTCCGGTTATACCTGTCCAGATTCGCCCACATCGCAGGAGCGTCCGATGATCTACAGAACCTTTTTAAACACTATATTGTGCGTATTCCTGATCGCGGGGGGCGCCAGCGCTCAGCAGTCTTTGGACGGGTTGATTGATCGTGAGATCGCGTCCCTCGTCGCCAAGTACAAAATGCTGCACGCTGCCCCAGAGCTATCCCACCATGAGGAGAAGACCTCGGCTTTCGTAGCGGGCGAGCTGAGGGCGCTCGGCTATACCGTCACCGAGCACATAGGTAAGTATGACCGGCCGGAGTGGGCCGGGTACGGAGTTGTCGGAGTGCTGAGGAATGGCGACGGCCCGACCGTCCTCGTCCGAACCGATCTGGACGCGCTGCCGGTCGAAGAGAGGACCGGACTCCCTTACGCGAGCACGGTCAAAACCAAGAACGATGCCGGGCAGGCGACGAGCGTGATGCATGCCTGCGGACACGATATTCACATTACGTCGCTGCTGGGAACGGCGAAGATGCTCACTCAACTAAAAGACCGGTGGCGCGGGACACTCATTTTACTGGGGCAGCCCGCCGAGGAGACCATTGATGGGGCGAAGGCGATGCTCAACGACGGGCTGTATACTAGATTTCCGAAGCCCGATTACGCCATCGCGCTTCACGATAATGCCGAGCTGGAGGCCGGCAAAGTCGCCTACTGTCCGGGCTACGCGCTGGCCAGCTCGACGTCGGTTGACATCACGATTCGCGGCGTCGGCGGACACGGATCAAGACCGGAGGCGACAAAGGACCCGATCGTTGTCGCGGCAGAAGTGGTCTTAGCGCTGCAAACGATCGTGAGCCGGGAGAATTCACCACTTGATCCGGCGGTCGTTACGGTGGGCTCGATTCACGGCGGCACGAGATACAACATCATCCCGGATGAAGTCCATTTACAGCTGACCGTCAGAGCCTACAAAGAAGATGTCCGGAAGCGGATTCTCGCGTCCATCGAACGGATCACCAAAGGCGTGGCCATCGCCGCCGGAATTCCGGAAGAGCGATCGCCGGTTGTGAAAGTCAGTGAGACGGAGGTGACGCCGGCGACGTACAACGATCCCGGTCTGACCGAGCGGCTGGCGGGCGTGTTCGAGAAAACCTTCGGCGCGCAGAATGTGGTGAGGTGGCAGCCGATTATGGGGAGCGAAGACTTCGGGCGTTTCGGCCTGGACCATCAGATTCCGATCAGCATGTTCTGGCTGGGCGCCGTCGACCCGGTGAAAGTCGCGGAAAGCAAGAAGGCCGGGACTCCGCTGCCCTCACTCCATTCGAGTCTGTTTGAGCCGCTGCCGGAACCGACGTTGAGAACAGGAGTCAAAGCGATGACTTCCGCCGTCTTGGAGTTAATGAGGAAGTAAGCGCTAACGGCCCGAATGAGAAGGCCGTCACCGACCACAATACCACTGCCGGTCAGAACGTCGTTATCAACCGGGATACCATCGCCAAAGGATTGCGCGGGGATTTTAAACTGGAGGTGGCTGGCGCAACACCCGGGCGAATCGATGATTGATTCGGCAGATCAAGTGAGCTGCGCGGAGAAACCCCTTTCAGGGCCGGTACCCGCCGCCCGGCAGGTCGGGGCTCGATTTAGCGTTGGCGGAGGAGAGAGCCACTGCTCTTGAACTGCGGTAACCAACGCGCTTCCGCCTCGAATAGCTCGTCCACCATTGATCGAATCTGAGGGAGCGTACACACGGCGGCAGTCAAAGGATCCAGCAGGACGGCATGGTAGACCGCCTCGGGGTTGCCGCTCAGTGCGGCCTCGACGACCAACTCCTGCACGTTAATGCTGTTGCGATTGAGAGCGGCGAGCTGGGTCGGTAGTTTGCCCACGGGTATGGGCTGGATGCCTTTGCCGTCGACGAGGCAGGGCACTTCGACACAGCAACCCGGCGGCAAATTATCAATCAGACCACGATTAGGAACGTTCCCGTTGATACGCAGGGGCTGGTTAGTCTCGATCGCTTCCATAATGTAGGAGCTGTATTCGGGCGTGCGCTGGCTGGGCAGTGCTTTCTCTCCTTTAATCAGCTCCTCAAACTCCTTGTGCGAGCTTTCACTCCTGCTTTTACTCCAACGCAAAACTCCGCACGTACGACCAAAGTCGAACCAGTAGTCCTCGGCGTTTTTGAAGAGGGGCGCCAGTTCTTCATTCACCATCCGCGCGCTCTTACGAAAATAGGGCACATACTCGCTCGCGTGGGCACTGGACTCCGTCACAAAAAAGCCGAAATATTTCATGAGCTCGATGCGCACCGGCTCCTGGCTGTAGACCTCTTCCCGCTTAATAACCTCCCAGAGCTGTGGATAAAGGTCTTGTGTGCCGCGATAGAGCTCTAGAAAGAAGGCCTGGTGATTGATGCCCGCGCAGAGGAATTTTAATTCACCGTAAGGCACACCGAGCCACCTCGCGAGCATTTGACTGGTGCCCTGCACACTGTGGCACAAGCCTACGTGCGGGCGCCCCGTGGCCGTATCTATCGCCCAGCAGTTGGCCGCCATCGGGTTCACATAATTGAGCAGCAGCGCATCCGGCGCCACCTCATCCATGTCACGACACAGGTCGACCAGGACCGGGATGGTACGCAATGCTCTGAAGACGCCCCCCGGCCCGAGGGTGTCGCCCACGCACTGTTCGACGCCATAGCGGCACGGAATCTCGACATCCAACGTAAAGGCCTCCAGGCCGCCTTGCGCAAAAGTGGTGACAACATAGTCGGCATCGCGCAATGCCTGACCACGGTCGAGGGTCGCTTCGACGCGCGCTTTGAGCCCCCGCTGATCAATGATCACCTGGACCATATCGCGGGCCTGCGCCAGCCGCCCAGCGTCAATATCCATTAATGCGATCGTGCTGGTTTGCAGCGCGGGGGTCAACAATATGTCGCTGCATAGCTTCAAGGTGAATTCGACGCTGCCCGCGCCAATGAGAGTTATTTTTGGCATAAACTTGTTAAATCTCGATATAGGGGTCCGGCCACCAGTGACGCCTTAGCTTGGCCTCGGGAGACACCAAGATATTTATATTCTATCATACTGTCCGCTATCGCACACAAATGCTGCCGATAAAAGGCTTAGGGAGATTGCGCGGAGGCAGGCGCAAGGGGTTTTCAGGTGACCCGATAGAGAAGCAGATGGCCCGGCGCAACTCAAGAAAGCCTTATCCATTAGGAGATATGCATTGAGGCAGGTGTTCCAGACGAAGCGGGGGCGACTTACCTCAGCCGCCGAGCTGAGCCGCAGTCTTTCCTTCAAACATCTGGCTGTAGGTGGAACAAAAGTATTTGTATCTCAGTTTATTATGCCCATGCCCCTTGAGTATCGCGCTGGATTAGACATAAATCGAGGCGAAAAATTGCGCATTGGCCGTAAGCGAACCTATTTTTGTTCGGTTGAGGAAATTTTTCCTGAGAAATGACTAGACACATTCAAAAAACTGGTTTATCATCGTTTTGCGCTTGCTAAAAGCGTTTGCCCCTGGATAAGTGAATCTAATCAGTCCTTACGATGCGAATCTCATAACGTAACACACAGACGCGCGCGCAACTCTTGTCGCCAGACTGAGGCGCAACAGCGTGCTGGAGCAAAAGCAGCGCGCTCCTAACTTAGCGGAGAGAGTAATATGTTCAGATCGGAAAAACATACGAGCACCAATCCTGCAGGCACCGAAACCATCAACAATCAAACACAGCCCTCTGGAACTGATGTAAACGCGCGCTCTCAAACAACTGTCCCGTCATCTACGACGTCACGAGCCACCACGGAAAGCGAAGCGCTGGCGCGTGACATCAAAGAAGGCATTCTGAATGGTTTTGTCGGCAACGGCACAACGCTGACGGGCGAAGCGACCTTCAAAGGAATGCTGCGTGTTGACGGGCATCTTTCGGGAAAAATCAGCTCCCAAGACGGAACGCTCATCGTCGGCACAAATGGAAGGGTTGAGGCGAACATCGAAGTAGCCGTCGCGCAGATTTACGGCACGGTTAACGGCGACGTCATTGCCAGCAAGCGCGTTGAGATGGGTCGGGCCGCCAAAGTCACCGGTAACATTCAGACGCCGGCGCTGGCCATCGAGCAGGGCGCAGTCTTTGAGGGCAGCTGCCGTATGCTTCACCTGAAGAACGCGCAGGAGAAGCAGCGCCAGCACGATCGTGCGGCCAGCGCGCCGGCCACACCGAAGAGCAGCGAACCGGCGAAATCGCAAGAGGCCAAGATTAACTGGTCAGCAGCCCTCTCCGGGAACGGATCACCTGAATCGACCGCGGCTTTACACGATTAATAGAAGATTAGGGACATCGCCGTGCGGGTCCGTTGGTCAAGCCTAATGGAGGCAAACCATTAACTCTGCGAGCAGCTGATTAAGAGTCAGTTGCTCGCAAGATCAATCCGTGCTCGGCTGACTTTTAGTTTTCACACTGACGGGCGTCGAGAGTGACGCCCGTCAGTGTTTGCACGCCTATTCACTCTCAAGGGACCTCCCACTTCCCTGATTCCGCCGAGCGGAAGACTGCTTCGATGACAGCCATATTCCGGACGGCGTCTTCCAGAGGGATGGGAACTTCCGTGTCCTGCCGGACGGCCAGCGAAAAGAGATCACCCTGGATCGTATACTGATCACAAATTTCGAACTCTTTAGTCTCGATCCCTCTCCCAAAAAGGTCTGACCCGTCATCGATAAATATCCGGCATGGCCGGTCGGGTGGCGCGTTAAACGGAATCTCGATCTCGATACGTCCTCGGGTACCGAAAAAGTGCATCCGCTGGTAGGAAGCTAATTGGGTGCTGCACGTGAAGACAGATTGTCCCGAGGGGAAATCAAGGACGGCGGAGGTTAACCGATCAACCTTCATCTCCGGGTCCCGCTCCACCAGCCCCAAAACTCTGGCCGGTTCTTCTCCGAAGATGAACCGTGAGGTGGTGATCGGATAGCAGCCAATGTCCATCAGTGACCCACCGCCATATTCGCGGATGTTGCGAATGTTCTCGGGATTTCGGTTGAAGTAGCTGAAATAGCCCATGACGGAGCGGAGCTCTCCGATCCGGCCCCGCTTGATCAGATCACGGGTTTCAACCCACTGGGGGTGAGTACGCACCATGAAGGCTTCTTCGATCTTCACTCCGGTACGGTTTCGCACCGCGAGGAGTTGCCTGGCCTCCTCAGTCATGAGGCCGATCGGCTTCTCGCATAAGACGTGTTTACCGGCCTCGGCAGCTTTTACGGACCACGGCACGTGTAGATGGTTCGGAAGCGGGATATAGACGGCCTCAACTTCCGCGTCGGCCAGCAGCTCTTCATAGGATCCGTAGGCTCTGGGAATATCAAGCGCGAGGGCCGTTTCTTTGGCTTTCTCCAAGTCTCTTGAGGCAACGGCGATAACTTGCGACCATTTTCCTCGCTGCATGGCAGGGATCACCTTGGTGACGGCGATCCTAGCGGTACTGAGCACCCCCCAACGAACCTTCTGCATCACAAGCTAATCGTCCTGATGAGTTGATTGATTCTCCTCTTAATTGCGCCAACTAAAGCCGAGCCGCGGACAAATCCCGCTCCGACAGTATAGTAATCTGCTTTTCAGCAGGAAGCTATCTCACCCCGGCTTCGGTGATGTCCAGAGTGCCCTGATCCGCATCAAGCGTTGCCATCACGCCTAAGGGAAGCGTCAATTGATCCGCCGTGTGACCGATCGTGAGCCCGTAAAGCACCGGCACTTTGAGTTCACCCAGAATGCTGTCGAGCACTTCGCCGAGTGAGTAGTTTGATTCCATGGACGGCTTGTAGTCGCGCGGCCCACAGTCCCTGCATTCGCCGAAGATGATCCCGGCCACACGGTCGAATTTCTTTGCCAACCGGAGATGCGTCAGCATCCGATCAATACTATAGGCCTCCTCACCGACATCTTCGAGAAATAAGATCCGGCCACCCGTTTCGATCTCATAAGGCGTCCCCAACGTGGTCGAAATCAGCGTCAGGTTACCGCCAATCAAAGGCCCCCTGGCGACGCCCGGGCGGATCGTGCGCAGATAATGGGCCGGGCGGAGATGATTACTCTCAGGCGGGTTGCTAACCCGGCCAATGGGTCGTGTCTCAAACAGCGCCTGACGAAAATGCTGTTGCGTGTAGTCGGTGAACGGGGAGAGCATGATGGGGCCGTGAAACGTGACGATTCTGGCGTGACGGTTGATTGCCAGGTGCAGTGCCGTAATATCGCTATAGCCGAGAAAGATCTTCTGGCTACGGCGGACCAGGTCATAATCAATGCGGTCGAGCAGCTGGGCCGAGCCGTAGCCGCCACGGATAGCGAAAACGGCTTGCACTTCGGGGTCGCGAAACATCGCGTGAAAGTCGTCGAGCCGCTCGTCCACGGTGCTGCCAAAATACCCCGACCGTCTTCCCACATTCTTCCCCACTTTCATACGCAGGCCGAAATATTTCAGCGTTCGTTCGGCTAACGCGAGGCGGTCGGGATCAGCGACGTAGGTGGCCGGAGTAATTAACCCGACCGTTTCACCGGAGCGCAGCGCTCTCGGCCGGATTAGATCATCGGGCAATGCCTTGGCAAAGGTCAGTCGCCTAATCGCGGGAAGGGCCGCTGCCGCGCCCAGACTTGCCAGGAAGTTTCTGCGCTCCATCTTCCTTCATCCTTTGATGGGCATACTTATCTGAATAAACAAACAATTGTGATTTTCACATGACGCGGGATCGTCAAGATCGAGTATTAATATTATCATGACCATTTGGCCCGCGTTTGTGCGATCGGATGATACTAACATACGGAATAATGTTCGCCGCGGCCTTTGCCGCGGGAATTGTCAATTCAAT
>CAYLJO010000065.1:0-27828 GCA_964383905.1 uncultured Blastocatellaceae bacterium | reverse complement strand
TGCGCCTCAAGCCTCGCGCCTGAGAAGGTGGCCGAGGAGATACTGCGCGGGCACCATGATGAAAGGGAAGCGTCTGTGGCCGGAGCGCAGCATGGCTGATTGGGATGATCGTTACCGTCGTGGCGAGCACGCCGGGAGCGAGCCGAGCCGTTTGCTCGTGCGTGCCGTAGAGGATCTCACGCCGGGTCGTGCGCTCGACATAGCTTGTGGCGCAGGCCGTCACGCCGTCTTTCTAGCCGAGCGTGGTTTCACGGTGACTGCGGTTGATTCTTCGCACGCCGCCATCGAAATTACCGAACAGCGTGCGCGCGAGCGCGGCGTCACGCTCGATGCGCGCGTCGCGGACCTTGAGCGTGGCGAATTTGTGATCGCCCGGGATGTTTACGATCTCATCTCCGTCTTCTACTATTTACAACGCGATCTCTTTCCGCAGATTCGCGCCGGCCTAAAAGCCGGCGGCACGTTGGTCGCCGCGATTCATGTGGTTGATGAAGACCCGGCTTCACGCCTCGCGAACCCGGCGTTTTCGCTCCGGCCGGGAGAACTGCGCTCGGAGTTTCGCGGGTGGGAGATCATCCACTACCGAGAGGGTCAGCCGGATGACGATGACCACAAGCGGCGAACGGCCGAGATCATTGCGCGCCGACCAAAGAATGGTGACAGGCAATAAGTGGTAAGTAAGAGCAAGTTTTTAGATCGGCCCCTATCACAGCTTTAAGGAGTGGCGCGAGGAATGGGCATGCGCCTTATTAACCGTGCAAACATCTCCCCGGAAAAGCTTGCCCTGATTGAGTGTGAGTTGCCGGAGCAACATAACCTTCAAGATGTTGTGAAGTGGGGGCTCGCTGATCAAACGGGCCTGTTTGTTCATGGTGTTGTGGCGGAAGTCGTGGTGCAGGATGAGTTCACCCATGACGTTGTGGTCCCATGGCGCGACGGTCTTGTGCTTACCTATGACACAACGTGACTGGGCGGCGTGGCGGCGGTCGCCGTTTGGGATCATCATCCGAGTGCGGACGAACTTCTTAACGCCCGATTGAGCGCCGGTTGGAAGCCGAAACCATCTATGTTGAAAAAAGGTGATGTGATTCTCGGCCACTCGGCTTGTCGGGTAGTTTCAAGGTCATAAGGGCGGCCCGTCTCTGGTTGAATGCGCAAAGCTAATTGCTCGTTATGCACGACGTAATAATCATCGGCGCGGGGCCTGCCGGGCTGTCGGCCGCTTTGTGGTGCGATGAGCTTGGGCTGGATACTCTGGTACTCGAGCAGGGCACGGAGGTTGGCGGGCAACTCCTCTGGGTCTACAATCCGATCGGGAATTACCTGGGCGTGCGTGCGAGCAACGGGCGTGAGCTGCGCGATCTGTTCGCAGAACAGGTGGCGGGAGCTGAATTCGACCTGTGGACGAATGTCGAGATCGAGGGCGTTGACCTTCGAGCGAAACGCCTCGCCTTGGGCAGCGGCGAGCAGCTTCAGGCAATCAGCATGATCATTGCCACCGGCGTACGCCGGAGGAGGCTGGGGATTCCCGGCGAAGAGGAATTGGCCGGGCGCGGCATTATTGAATCCGCCACGCGCGACCGTGACCTGCTCGCCGGAAGAGATGTATGCGTCATCGGGGGGGGCGACGCGGCGGCTGAGAACGCTTTGCTGCTTGCGGAGGTCTGCCCGACCGTGACACTCGTGCACCGGGGGAAGAGATTGCGCGCGCGCAAAGAGTTTACGGAGCGTTTGCGCGCCGAGCATTGCATCACCGTATTCACAGAATCTGTGGTGCAGCGTATTATCGGCACGGATGAGGTCGAAGCGGTGGAAATCAAGCGCGGCGGCGCGATCAAGCCTTTTCAAATGGCCGTACGCGGTGTGCTCATACGCGTGGGCGTTGAGCCGAACACGGAGTTGTTTCGCGATCAAGTGCGCGTAGACGAGCACAATTACATTGTGGTAACGGGCGAGCAGGAGACGAGCGTCGGCAATGTTTTTGCGGTCGGCGATGTCTCTAACCCGGCGGCGCCAACCATCAGCGGCGCAACCGGCGCAGGCGCGACGGCCGCCAACGTGATCGCCGCGCGGCTCAATCAAGGCAAAAGGTAAAAGGCAAAAGGCAGGCGGAAACCGTTGGTCAGGCGAGGTTGACGCGCGCCACGTTATTAGTTAGCCATCAGAATCTGATTCTGTCTAATAGGTGCACCTGATGAACAATCCTGAAGCAGTTGTGTCCGCGTTGGGAAACGCTCCGGCGATTATTATCCCACTCGTCCGCGAAGTTCCGGCTTCGATTCTGAAGCGCCGACCGCGGCCCGGCAAGTGGTCGGCGCATGAGCATGCCTGCCATCTGGCTGAAGTGCACCCGCTCTTCTTTTCCCGGCTCGAGTTGATGTTGACCGAACCCGCGCCGCGCATTACCCCGTATGATCCAGATCAGGACATGGAAGAAGACGCGCTGCTGAAGACGGATTTGAGTGAGGCCCTCGACCGTTTTTCACACGACCGCCGCCGGCTCGTCGAACGATTACAAGGGCTATCCGCAGAACAATGGCAACGCACCGCCGAGCACGGAGAGTATACGCACTATTCGGTCTTCATCATGTTTCGCCATCTCGCAATGCATGACATGCTGCACGCTTACCGCATCGAGGAGTTGTTACTGAAGAAAGATTGGTGAGGAAAAAGTTAAGGATGAACGATGAACGCGGAACGACGGATGAAAAACGGTTCTGCTTTATTCATCGTTCCGCGTTCATCGTTTGAGCTATGGAGAGCATTAAAGGGCGTCCGGCATACACGGATGAGCACGTGGCGGCCTATCCGGTTGAGTACATCGCGGGCATTGACCTGTATAACGCGCGGGAGTTTCACGCCGCGCATGATGCGTGGGAGGAGCGTTGGATGGGCGAGGTTGGGCCCGCCGAGAAGCTCTTCCTCCAGGCGCTGATTCAATCCGCGGTCGCTTTCCATCATCTGGAGATCGGGCGGCCGGGGGCGGCGCGGCGGATGTACCAGATGGCGAAAGAGAAGTTCGCGCGCTTGCGCACGAATTGCTTTATGTCGCTCGATCTGGAAGACTACCAGGCGCAGCTTGACCGCGCGCTTTCGTGGCTACTGACTGCGCCTGATCCGCGTGAATTGACGCCGCCGGAAATTGAGCCGCCGTTAATCAGGCTGCTGCCGGGAGTGACGGAACACGACTTATGAGCATCGAGGTCGGGGGCAGGAGGGGGCATACTATTGCCGCGCGCGAAGCTGACGGGTGGGTGCGAAAGAGCGCGCTCATGATCACCGTGCTGCACGATGCCCGACTGCTGCTCATCGCGCTATGGCTGGGTGCGGCCGTGTTCTTTAGCGCGGCGGTCGCGCCGAGCGTTTTCGCCGTGCTGCGCGCTTTTCATCTGGCTAACGCCAACGAGATTGCGGGCACTATCGTGGCGCGGACACTCACGATGATCAACGTGGGCGGCTTCATGATCGGCCTGCTTCTGATTGCGAGCGCTTTTCTCTCCGGCCACGCAGTCGGCCGGCGCGCTTTTTACGCAGAGGTCATCGCGCTGGCGTTGCTAGGGGCCGCGGCCGGCATCGGGCAGTGGGTGATCAGTGCGCGCATGCTGGCATTGCGGGCCGCGTTGGGCCGTCCGATTGACGAGGTGGCCAAAAATGATCCGTTGCGCCTCGCTTTCAACAGCCTTCACGGCTACTCCGTAGCGGCGCTGGGTATCGGCATGATCGGCGCGCTCGCCGCGCTGCTACTTATTGCGCACCGTTCGCGTGCAAATTCAACGTAGGGGGCGGTAAATTCCTGGTGAAGACGATTGAGCGACTTGATGAATGGCTTGAACACTACGCTTCGTGGCAACAGGGGCATCGCGGTACGGCGAACGTGCACGCCGACGTGCCGGATGATTACCCATGGGTGGAAAACAGGCGCGCGCCTTTTGTTCCCGCGCGCCGTGCTCTTCCGATGATGAACCTCGCCCTTATCTCTTCGGCAGGCGCGTACATTGACGGCACCGATCCGTTCGATGTGAGCGCGCCGGGCGGCGATCTCAATTTTCGCGAGATACCCACGGAGATCGAGGTGGAGGACTTGCGCTTCGCGGCCCGCGGCTATGATCCGCAGGCTGTCGAGCAGGACATGAACGCACAGGTACCGCTCGCGCGTCTCTTCGAGTTCCAGAGCAACGGGATCATCGGGCAGCTCAATCCTGTGTTCTGGAGTTTCTGCGGCTTCATTCCTGATGCCGCGCGGCTGGCGGAAACGATGTTGCCGGAACTGGTGACGCGCGTGAATCGTTACGAAGTCCAGGCGGCATTGCTCATTCCGGCATCGCGTCTGTGTCACCAGTCCGTTGCGCTTGCGGCGCGCGCCCTCGAGCAGGCAGGTATTCCGACAATGACCGTTGCGGTCGCGAGAGACGTTGTGGAGACCGTGCGGCCGCCGCGCGCCGGGTATTATGCGGGCAGGCTCGGAAGCGTCGCCGGGCAGCCGGGATGGCGCGACCACCAGCGGCGCGTTCTGGACGAAGCGCTGCGGCTACTCGAACCCATGGACCAGCCGAGCGTTCGCAAACTGGTCGTCGAACTGGAAACCACCGTGGAAAAAGAGCGCGGTGAAAAATAGTGAGACATCCCTACTGCGTGCGGTAGCGAGTCGGGTGTAAGCCGGGAGGCTTGCGGCCCGCCGCAGACCGGCCGGATGCTTGCGCCCCCGGTGGAGTCACACTCGTGTGAGATCCGTTATGAGATCGTGAAACAATGACCGGCGGTGGGATGGTTAATCAAGTCAGACCACTCCGGCTATGGGTCCTAAGCGTTAGCGCCGGCGCGCTTGATTGGCAGCGTAAACGAGAAAGTCGAGCCCCGGCCAATCTCCGAGTCAACGGTGATTTCGCCGCCGTGTAGCTCGACCAGCTGCCTGGTAATATAAAGACCAAGTCCGGTTCCCTTCTCCCCGCGTGTCGCGCGATTGCGGGTCTGTTCGTATTTGTCAAAAAGGCGCGCGACATCTTCGGGCGCGATGCCAACGCCGGTGTCCGAGACGGAGATGCGGATAACCCCGTTCACCGGCTCAGCCTTAACCTCGACCCTCCCGCCCTTAGGTGTGAACTTCATAGCGTTGGAGAGCAGATTGAGGAGAATGCGGCGGAGCTTAGCCCGGTCGGCTTCGATGGGCGGAAGCTGATCCGGCAAGATTCCCTCAAGGGTGATCCCCTTCTCTCTGGCGAGCGGCCCCATCGTCTCGCGCAGCTCATTAATGACATCGCGTAAATCGATGGAAGAGATGTCGAGGCGCATCGTGCCGGATTCCAGCTTCGAGGCGTCGAGCAGATCATTAACGAGTTCGATCAGGTTCTGCGCATTGCGCTCCATCATCGCGACCATGTTCTTTTGTTCGGGTGATAACTCGCCGAGGCGTCCGGATGTGAAAAAGCTGATGACGCCACTGATGACGGTTAAGGGCGAGCGCAGGTCGTGCGTTGTGAGGGCGAGAAACTCTTCTTTCATCTCCGCCAACTCACGCAGCTTCGTGTTGGCCTCATTCAACTCAAGATTCGTTTCGTAGAGCGTCCGGTTGAGCCGCTCGAGTTGCGCCCGCTTCTCTTCCAGCTCGGAGAGGACGGCCACGAGGTCGCGATTCTGTTGCTGCAGCTCCTCAACGGCCGAATCCTTCACGTCCTCACCAAGAAACTTGCGCAACTCTTCGACGCGGCTTTTGACGTCGGCAGCCGCGGCACGCGGCAGCCACTTAATGACCGTCACACGCGTGCCCGCGCCGTCTTTAGTTTGAACATCGAACTCGTCCATCAGCTTGCGCGTCCCCGACAGTCCAACGCCCAGCCCGGAACTTGACTGATAGGTGCCGCGAAGAACCGACCGCAATGTCAGTTCAGGGATTCCCGGGCCGTCGTCGCGCGCCGTCACGAGCAAGCCTAGGTCCGATTCCCGCTCGGCCACAGCCAGCGAAATGGCTCCCGATTTCGCATACTCATAGATGTTGCGCGTCACCTCGGATACGGCCGTCGTAATCTTAATCTGCGTCGTCGGGTCGAAACCCATCTCGCGCACCAGCCGCCGCACCCGATCGCGCACTTTGATAATATCCGACTCGCGACGAACGTAAATTTCTCCGAGCCGGGTCGAGCTAACATCCTTCATAGATTTAGTGGTCAGTATTCAATAGTCAGTAAAAGCCGAGTCGGTGGCCGTGTGTCGCTCGGCAAAAATGGCCCGGGGTCATGAAAAATCGCCATGCTGTCAATGTTAAGGGTAAAAGAGCGATTGAGCAGTCAGTCCCTGCCGGCCGCTGATCACTGACTGCTGATTTACCTTTTTCCTAATTTACCTGGCGACGAGCACAGTTGCATCGTCGGCGTCGCGTGCGTAGTCGCGCATCAGTATACCCGCCAGAAGCTGCGGACTGCGCTTGAGCAGACCGGGATAGGAGCCGATGTCCCACGTCGTACTCAGCCCATCGCTGGCCATCACCAGAGTCGCGCCCTTTGTCCAGCGGTGCGACCACACACGCACGGTGCCGAGCCGCGAGCCGAGCGTGCCGTTGGATGAAATAGGGGTGATGGGTTCGGACGTATTAAACACTCTTACCAAGACGTTACCGACGCCGGCGTAATGGAAATGCCCGCCTTCGCTATCAATGATGACGGCGCCGATGACCGCACCGCGCGTCGCGTGCAGGGCCTGATGCGCCGTCTGGATGACTTCAATGAGCGGCTCGCCCGCCCAATCGTCCAACGATTCAAGCGCCGCGTCGGTGGCTTGCTTGGCCCCATCCCCGTGCCCGAGGCCGTCAATAATTGCGAACAGTGTCAGCCCCCCGCGCCGGCGTATAAAGTAAGCGTCGCCGTTGATGTCTTCGCCGGGGTGCGGGCGACTCCAAACGCCGACGCGTCGTGCCTCATCAATCATCGAGGGCGTCCAGTTATCTTTAGCGGCCCATTTACGGGCCATCATTGCTGTGCCGTGCGTTGTCCGCCGCGCCGCCGCAGAAGTGGGCTGCATTGTCGTGCGCACTGTCGAATAGACATCAAATTCATCCGTCAGGCGCCGTATCGCTCCAAGGCCGGCGCCAAGACTGCCGCTGGTCGAAACGCCGTCACGGATCGCGCGATCAATATTATAAATGCCCGGCCCCGTGTCCCAATAGAAAAGCTCAAGGCCCGGCACTGACCCGGGCAGTGTGGTGAAATGAAGCCAGCCCCCATCAGTCGCATAGCGCACGGCATTGGTGCCGATCTCCTGCACCACGATGTCGATTTCGGCCAACTCCTTTTCGCTAAACTCGAAGCGGGTCGCATATTGGTGCACCGCGCGCCGCGCCGTTCCGACCTGCGCTTCGTCTCTAATTTCGATGGATCGAATTTCTCTCATTTTAAAGCCAGCGCACAACCGTCACGCGCGTGCCAACCCCGACCTCCGATTCGATGCTAAATTCATTAACCAGCCGCTTTGAACCGGGCAACCCTTTACCAAGGCCACTGCCGGTCGAAAAGCCGTCGCGCATCGCCTCATCAATGTCGGGAATGCCTGGGCCTTTATCTTCGAAGATGAGGCGCAAGCCGCCCCGCCCGCCTGCCTCTCCGGTCGGTTGTGCGATCAGGCGCCCTCGTCCGGCGTACTTAATAACATTACGCGCCAGTTCGGACGTGACGGTCGCAAGTCTTGTTTGATCGATAAGGCGAAACCCGAGAGTGGCGGCGATGCGTCGCACTTCACCACGCGCCACAGCGATGTCGTGCTCATTTTCAAGGGTGATTGATTTGCTTTCCATTCCCCGATGATAGAAAACCAGCAAGAGACGAGGCTTATTTTGCATATTCTGCCACCACTTGATGCCCCCCTTGATGTAAAATTGCGACGACCAGGCCCCATTTTCAGGCCCGTGCGCGCTCCGATTTCAATCACCTCACCGTCGTTGAGCAACTCGACGGCCCATCGCTTCACGCTCGTGCTTGCGCGAGTGTGGTGCCGGGGCGTGCGTAGTGTAGCACGCCCAGTATCCCGGCGACCGTAATAATGTTTAGTCCTACCATCACGAGACGCGAAGCGAACGTATGACGTAAGGTGTGACACGTCGCGCCGTCCGCTCCGTAGACTCCGCGGGATGCCGGCCTCATGGGGTGCCGCGCGGGAACTTGCGCGGCACAGCTTGAAGTGTTGAGCCAAAACACCGATGTACTCATCCATCAGTCTAACCGTTTGCGCGGATCTCCTCAAATACGACCAATATCTCGTTGGAGGTCGGGACTCCAGCGCGGGCTTCCTGATTTGGAGTCCGGCGCGTAGATGGCTCGGCTACTCAGGCCCACGGATCGGGCCGACGGCTAAATGGTTATGGAGGCGATTCTACGCAATATTAGCAGGCGGTATGTGTGAGTTAAATCTAAAGCCGAAGTTCCGGCCGCTGGTGGCCCAGCTTTATGATGAGGTGAGTCTTAAAGCCAGAGCCTGTCTCACCGCTCGCGCCCCCGCGGGTCTGGATTCGACGGCCGTCTGAAAAGCCCACAGATCCGCTCAGGCTCACGGAACCGGTCCCCCATTTGGGAAATTAACACTTCCGACTGTTGCCTCCCAGGGCAAACGATGCGCGGGCCCAAGGTTGACCATACCGGTAGAAATTAAGGCCGACTTCTTTATCCTCGCAGTGACCAGGACCATTCTTCAAAGAAATCTGTGTTATGCAGCGCGATGCCTAAGCCATATTTGCCGTCAGGCTGCGACTCGGCGCGTAGGACCATGCCGTTTACCGCCACCCGAATCGTCGGCACTTTATCGTCGGGAGCGGTCGAGGGCCTGACGACGATGCTTAGTTTCGCGCCTTGTCTGAGACTTTGCGCCAGCCTTAGATGGAGCCCGCTGGAGCTGAGGTTATCCAGTACTGTTTTGGTCTCAAACTCGGCGCCACATGCATCGACGCCGAATACTACCGCCGGGAACGGTTCATTGATCCTTGGCTCACCACGCCGGTCTATCTGGTCTGGTGCTTTTGTCTTCTCAAGATTGACCCGCTCTGCCTGATCAATTAGTCGCTTGATCGTGTCGGCCAGATCAAAAATGTTTCCAGGCTTGACCAGATAATCCTGTGCGCCGGCGCAGATCGCCTGCTGCCGATCAGATTCGCGGGCATAAGATGAGAAAAACAGGATCGGGGTGTGGGGATCTATCTTACGGATCTGACGGCACAATTCGACGCCGGTGCCGTCTTTAAAGATCCCACCGAGCAGGTACAAGTCGAAGCCTTGACTTTGAGCTAAATTTAACGCTTCAACAATGGAGTGTGCTGTGTGAAGTTCGTAATCTGATCGTTCGAGCAGATGTTTTAAGAGGTAGCAGGTGTCATCGTGAGATTCAGCGCAAAGGATGCGGCGTTTCAATTTTCGCATGAGGATCTCCTGGCCGGTACGTTCGGTGAGCGTTGCCAGTAGCGATGATGGCCTCGCGACTTCGGCTACTGGGGCGAGCGGCGAGGCAAGGGCAATGCGAATTCACCCTCTGGAGAAAGTAGTCCGGAAAGGGGCCCGATCCGTCACTTGATTGACCGGACAGTACTCGACCCACCCAATATTCGTACCGGAGCTGAATGCCAACAGTTCCGTCAAGCATTTTTCTATTGCCGCATACAGTAATGTGCTCTGTAGATACTGCAAACGTGGTTCTTCGTACGGTAACGGACAGACTGGCGGACTTGTCGCGGTGTATATAGATCGCATCACCCATCGGATTTATTTACCGGGTGAGTGAGCAGGGTCGCCGTGAGTATGGCGTCAATGTCGGCGAGGCGTTGGCGCCGTGGCAAGACCTGCGGCGGCCCTGCTTTCTCCTAACCCAAAACGGTATAAAGTATAACAGAACTGGCCGCCTGTCTGTACGCTACCGTACACTTGATACACTGTGAGGCAAAAAGTCATGGGGCAGCCCCAAAGTCCTGCCAGCGTACAGACAGAGTCAGCGACTCGTGCTACCTTACGCCCGTGAGGTAGAGTCAGGGGACAGCACCAACTTTCTCGCAAGCTAGGAGTATTTCCCGGCTCGCCTCACGCTCACCCTGTCATACAATTATGACATGCCTGGCGCGTTACCCGTTTGGGGCCTCCCCATTCCACCAATAAACAGCGCGTCCTCTGCATAGAGCCGCACCCCGACATCATCTCGATGCTGATATCATCGCAGGCCTATGTTCAGCTATATCTGTTCTGATATACGATGGCCTGAAAAAAATATCAGAACCGATATACCGCTATCTGGTGCCTCTGCCGCTTATTTGACGTGGATCTTCATCCCTGATTTTCTACCGCCAATCACATCATGACAACAAGGGGATCGGTTGCGCCATTCTGCAGAGGTGCGGCACAGGAGTGGCCTTGGGGCGGACGGTAGATACTGACCGGGCTGGCCGTTACAAAGGGGGATCGGTGTCAGAAAAGACGATGACAGTGGAATCACTCCCTCGTTACAGCATGCTCAAGAAGAGAGGCTCGGGCGGGATGGGAGAGGTTTACCTGGCGAAGGATCGGCAACTGGACCGCCACGTGGCCGTCAAGCTGCTGCTTCCTCAGTTGACAAAAAGCGAAGAGCACCTCTTCCGTTTCAAACAAGAGGCGCGCGCGGCATCGTCTCTCAATCACCCCAACATCATTACCGTCCACGAGATCGGGCAAATAGATGACGCTCACTTCATCGTTACCGAGTTTATCGACGACGTCACACTGCGACAGCGCATGTTAAACACCGGAATGAAGATCGAGGAGGCGCTCAAGGTCGCCATCCAGCTCGCATCCGCTCTGACCGCGGCGCACGCGGCGGGCATCGTGCACCGCGATATTAAGCCGGAGAACGTTATGCTGCGCATGGACGGCTACGTGAAGGTGCTCGATTTCGGCCTCGCCAAGCTGGCAGAAAACCCGCCGAATGCTTCGGTCGATCTCGAAGCATCAACCGTACCCAATGTCAATACCGGTCCCGGGGCGGTGATCGGCACTGCCCTTTACATGTCGCCTGAACAGTTGCGGGGGTTGAAGGTGGACGCCCGCACTGATATCTGGAGCCTTGGCGTGATGCTCTATGAGATGATCGCCGGCCGCACGCCGTTCGAAGGCGCAACGAGCAGTGAGATCACCGCCTTGATCCTTGACCGCGAGCCCCCGCCGCTTTTCAGGTACTCGCTGGAAGTTCCGCCTGAGATGCAGAGGATAGTGATGAAGGCTTTGCGAAAGGATAGGGAGGAGCGTTATCAAACGGCGAAAGACCTGCTCATCGACCTGAAGACCCTGGATCAAGAGCTGGAATTTGAAGCTAAAACGAACATTTCCTTACAGCCGGAAATCAAGGATGGGGCGGACGTGAATTTGGCCGGCGAACAGTTACCGGTTGAAACATCTCCGGTGCGGGCGGCGAGCCCAACAAATAGTATTGAGCAGATCATCAGCGAAATCAAGCAACAGAAGAATGGCGCAATTCTGATTCTTTGTCTGCTTTTAGCAGGCGTCTCCTGGTGGCTGTATGAACAACTCCGGCCGGCGGTTTCGTTCGGTAAAATGCGTGTCAGCAGGCTTACTTATACGAGCCAGGCGGTGGATGTCGCGATCTCTCCTGACGGCAAATATGTCGTTTACCTGATAGACGATGGCGGGCAGCAAAGCCTCTGGCTGAGGCAGGTGGCCGGGACTGAGAAAAGGCAGATGGTGGGCCCTGCTTATGTTCAGTACCAGGCGTTAACCTTCTCGCCCGACGGGAATTACGTTTACGGCGTCAGGTATGAAGGCAACAGCTCATTGTCCACACTCTACCAAATATCTGTTTTAGGCGACTCGCAGAGGAAATTGATGGAAGACGTCGATAGCGCGATCACTTTTTCTCCCGATGGGAAGCGGTTAGCCTTTGTGCGCGGATACGCCAGCAAAGGCGAGGACTCGTTGATTGTAGCCAACGTGGACGGCACACAGGAGCAAAAACTTGCCACCTGCCGGCGGCCCGAGTTTTTCAGGCGAACCGACTTTTTTACTTTTTGAGACCGTCGTGGTCACCGGACGGGAAAACTATAGCCTGTGCCGCCGGGAGCCACAGAGATAATTACATGAGTGTGGTCGAGGTGCAGGTAGAGGACGGGGTAGAGAAACCCGCCACCTCCCAAAAATGGTTCACCGTGAGACAGGTCGCCTGGCTCAGAGACGGCAGCGGCCTGGTCATCACTGCAAAGGAGCAGGCGTCAAGTCCGGCACAGGTTTGGTTCATCCACCACCCCGATGGGGAGGTGCGGAAGATCACCAATGATACTATCGACTACACTGATGTCAGTCCGACGGATGACTCCAGCACACTGGCCACGATCCGGACCGAGTATCTCACCGGCATCTGGATAGCTCCGAATGGAGAGGCGGGTCGCGCACAGGAGATCATCTCGGCCGGCAGGTACAACGGGTCTGTCTCATGGACGCCCGATAACAAACTAATATATGCCTCGGCGGCGAGCGGTAATTGGGAAATCTGGATGATGGATGCCGACGGGGGCAACCAACATCAACTGACCTTTGATGGTCACACGAACCGCTTCCCCACCGCATCAGCAGACGGCCGCTACGTCGTCTTTACTTCCGACCGATCGAGCGCGCCCAAAACATATGGAGGATGGATGTTGACGGGCGAAATTTGAAGCAATTAACCCACGAAGGCATGGCAAGTTTTCCGCACTGCTCACCTGACGGGTGGGTTGTTTATGCGTCTTACGGCTCCGGCAGGGTGATCCTTTGGAAGGTATCTATCGACGGGGGCGATCCGGTGCGGCTAACGGATAAGCTCTCAAGCTGGCCGGCCGTTTCGCCCGACGGCAAACTGATCGCCTGTACTTACCGGGAGGAATCGCATTCGACGTTTGAAATAGCAGTAATACCGTTTGAAGGCGGGCGGGCGGCAAAGAGATTTAGCGTCCCCCCAACCGTCGGCCTGCCCGATCTTATCCGATGGACGGCGGATGGACGCGCGCTCACCTACATTGATACGCGTAACGGCATCTCGAATATCTGGGGCCAGCCGCTCGACGGGGGATCGCCCAGGCGCTTGACGGAGTTCAGGTCTGATCAAATTTTCTATTTCGACTGGTCGAAAGACGGCAAATGGCTGGCCTGCTCACGCGGCGTCAAGACAAATGATGTTGTTTTGATAAATGGTTTTAAGTAACGAATGGACTGCATGAGCGAGGCTTGCTCATGGGCTGCCTGACAAAGGCACAAAAAGTTAGGCTCCCTGATTTAGTATTGAGGAATGAACCGCCGAGGTCTGAGAGTTTACGGAGGAAACGTAGACAAAGTCACAGGGGTTGAGGGTCTACCCTCAACCCCTGTGACTTTGTGATCACCGTCTGTTCACTCGAAAAAGCTTGAGGAATCTTCCGGTAGATTTCCTGTCGCATTTCCGGGCGGGGCCGGTGGGTTAGAAGATGAATTTGAGACGCAGTTGAATCTCGCGCCCGCCATAGTTTCCGAGGCTGTAGTCGTTGAACGAAGGGTTGCCGGCGGTCGCAAATGCTGTTGCGGCAACCCCGGTCTGCGAGCCAAGCCCGGTGATAGTTCGGATGCGCTGGTTGAACAGATTGTAGGCTTCAGCGCCAAGCTGGACGTTGAAGCGATCATCTGCGAACCGGAAATTCTTGATCAAGCTGGCGTCGGTGCGGTTGAAGCCGTGGGTGCGAAGGGTGTTTCGCCCCGCGTCGGCCAGGGTTCCGGGGCCCGCTTGAATATACTGCGCGTTCGGGTCGAGTGCGACGTAAGCAACGGTTGAGCTGCTACGCATCGGGACAAACTGGCCGGCGGCATTGATCGCCCGAACGGCACTGCTTGTTCCCGGCACTCCGCTAAGATTGACGATTGTGCGATCGCCAACCGAATCGAAATTCAGGTTACTGTCAACGCCGGACAACACCGTGATGGGCTGGCCGGACTGTGCCTGAAATATACCATTAACTTCGAGGCCTCCGAACACTGTTTTAATCAGACCGGAACGGCTCTGATTAAAGAACGGAAGGGCGTAATTGAATGACACCGCTAAGCGATGCGGAATGTCGAGGGCCGATAGGCCACGCTCATTTCTCAAGTTGAAGGGATCTTGCGGACGGCGTGGATTCGGAACGCTGGTATTCAACTCGTTAGTCGAATCATCGATCGTTTTGCTCCACGTATAGGCGGCCGTCATCCCCAGCCCGCGGCTGAAGCGGCGCGTCAGGCTCACGGAAGCCCCGTCATACTGGGAATTGCCGGCGAACTGGTAAGAGGTCAACGGGCTTGAGAACCCGTAGCTCTGAAGCCGCCGCGTATTCATACCGGGAAGCGCCTTGATCTGACCGAGGGTCGGCAGTCCGCTTAGCTGACCTGCGGTCGGCATCGCGAAGAACGTCGGGATGACCAGATTGCTCTCGTTGACCACCCCCGCATTCAGGCGGAGCTGCACGGGGAGCTTCCTCCCGCGCGTGCCAAGGTACCCCACTTCAAGGACCATGGACGGGGTCAGCTCGCGCTGATAGGAGAAGGTCCACGACATCGAATAGGGAGTGACCTGATCAGGGATGAAAGAGCCGGTGGCCGCCCGCGCATCCTGAGGCGTCGTAATCGGGATCAGCATGTTCGGGATGCCTCCGTTCTGTAGGAACGGGCGATTCGGGTCGAACCCAAAGGCCACCGCCGACGTGGCGATATCCAACTGCTGGGTGAACTGCGGCGGCAGTGATGTCAGCGTCAGATTCTGGAACTGCTCGTAGTAGGAGACATCAAAGCTGGCGCGAAGTGAGCTCTGGCCACGCGTGCCGAAGAGAAGGCGGCCGATCCCGCGCTCGAAGTCGGGCGAGTAGGCGAGACCGACTCGCGGGGCGAAGTTATTCTTATCGGTCTTCGGCCTCCGAAACTCGATCACACCGGGCACGCTCGCGAGGGCGTTCAACTCCTGCGTCGCGAGGTCGCGCGGCAGTGTGGTGTATTCATAACGCAGGCCGAGGTTGAGGGTCAGGCGCGGTGTCAGTTTCCAGTCGTCCTGGCCGAAGCCGTAAAACTTAGACTGATTGCCGGTGAACGGCCGGTTGCTGACCCCACGAATATTTTGTGAGCCCGGGACCTGGTCGCGAAGCAATTGGTCTAGGTCGTCATATTCGTAATAGCCGCGGGCGAGCTGGACGAAGTTGGTGGTGAAGATCAGGCGTCTAAACTCGCCGCCGAATTTGAAGTTGTGCTGGCCCCGGACGTAGGTCACGGCGTCGTATACCTGATAGTTATTATCGACGGGAGAGCCCTGCGGTAGAACCATATTCGGGCCGAAGCTCAGATTGAACGAAGGCACGGAGAGGTTCGGGAAGCTGTTAAGAGATGAGTCTTTCAACGGGTAATTTTCGGTCACGCGGCGGTACGCGAGCCGCAGATCATTGACCATGCTCGGGCCGAATGTATGGATCCACGTGGCCGAGAAGAGGCGCGTGTCGTAGGCCGCCAGGTTGTCGAACTTCTGATTGCCGATCCCGGCCTGTTCCGCCCGAGTCCGCTCCAGGCTGAAGCGATAACGCAATTGGTCTTTAGCATTGGGCAGATGGTCAACGTTAATCTGTGAGAGGGTTTCAGACGACGCGGAAGGGATGCCCAGCACAACGTCACCGAAGGGGATACCGGGGACGCCGAGCACCGTCGCCGTGCGCGAGGCAATAGGCGCCAGAGCCAGGTTATTACGCAGTAGGTTAACTATATAGGGGCTGGCGCCGGGCAGCGCGGCGATTGCTTCCAGTCCGAGCGCCGTCGGGGCGGAATACTTCGCAGGAACGGTCTGCTGATCCTGATACTCGCGCTGAACTGCGCCAAAGAAAAAGAGCTTATTATTAACCAGCGGCCCCCCGAATGTGCCACCGTAGCGCGAATCTTTAAAATGCGGTTTCTCTGCCAGTTGCCCACTTTGTAGCTGTTCTCTCTCTAAAGAGGACGCGGCGGTGAGACTCTGGTTCTTAAAATACAGGAAGCCGGAACCATGAAACTCGTTAGTGCCTGATCTGGTGATGGTATTGAACTGACCGCCGGAGCCGGTGCCAAACTCGGCGTTGAAGTTATTGTTAAGCAGCGTGAATTCCTGGACCGCGTCCTGAATAACTTTGGTTGACGGGCCGGTGATTGTCGGGTCGTTATTATCTACTCCATCGATGTTGAAGCTGTTGCCGCGAGGGCGTGTGCCGCCGACCGTGCCCCCCACCCCGGGGACTCCCGCCGATTGCCCGACCACGTGTGGCGAGAGCAGCGCGAGGGTATTCTGGTCTCCGGAGATGGGCAGGTCAAGCACCTGCCGCCCACTGAAGCTGCGGCCCAGTTGCGAACTATCGGTTTGCACCAACGCTTCGCTCGCCGCCGTGACCTCGACGTTTTCCGTGACACTGCCGACCAGCAGCGACACATCCAGAGTCGATTCCTGATTAAGTACTACAGTCAACTCACGGACTGCGGGCTGAAAGTTTTTACCGGTGACGGTGATGCTGTAGTCCCCGACCGGAACGTTCGGGAAATAATAAGCCCCTGTTTCATTAGTCTGTGTGGTGAGCGTGTGAGCGGTGTCCTTATGCTGCAAATTAACGGTCGCGTTCGGCAAAACTGCGCCCGTAGAGTCTGAGACGACTCCCCTGACACGACCTCCGGTCACCTGACCGAACACCGACGCTGCGCATAAAATCAAGAGCGCGATGAAGTTAAGAGGAATGAGTACCTTTCGAAACATACGATGAAACTCCATGATTGAGAATTCCCAAGCCAGCTAAATGCGCTAAGACGTTGGCTTGGAAGATGTACCGTACATTCAAGCGGCGGTAGGCCGCACTTTGGCACGGCTAAAATAATGTTTATCGGCAGGCAGTGGGATTTGCTTGTGGCTTAGGGTACGAAATTTTTACATCCTCTGGTAGCTGATTGTTGGCCGAGCGCCCGTTTTAAAGCTCCAATTGATGCTATAACAAGCGTTTAGCTCGAGTGTTCGCTGATCTGGGCGGTTCAGCGAACAAAAGACCATATATTATAACGTCATAATTTGCAATAGGGTTCATTAAATTTTATGAATTTGAAGGTTGCGGGGAAAATCGGAGCAATCTAGAGGAATTTGCTTGTCGGAGAGTCTACATAGGTCTAATGGGTACCCGTGAGGGCGAACTTCTCTGCCAATCCTATCATCTTTAATTTGCGCGCATTGAGAATTTTGGGATTTCAACCGTTGCAGATACAATCGTCCGGCAATACTACTTCTGAATTTAAGATGAATTTCATTCCGAAATGAGACGAAAAGCTTTGATCCGAAACACCAGCCTGTTTGCTCTGGCCTCTCTCCTGCTAATTGTTCCGACAGACTTTTATGCTACGCTGCCTGCGCGCCCGCGGCCTCAGCCGAACATTGGGGTCAACGGCTTCTTCGCCGTAGATAAGGCGCAGCGAGGACGCACAATCCTAGCGGCGGTTGTCCTAGACATTCCTGCCGGTTATCACGTTAACTCCAGCAGGCCGCTCAGCAAATTCGCCATCCCGACCACGCTGCAGGTCGAATCACGAGATGGGATCAAAATCGGTGTCATCAGCTATCCGCGCGCTACGGTGCGGCATTTCAGTTTTTCAAAAGACCAGTTGGCGGTTTACGAAGGCAAGGCGGTGATGCGCTTCAGCGTCACCATCCCGGCCGCCCATGAGATAGGCATCACAGAGTTGCGCGCGCGAGTGAAGTTTCAGAGCTGCAATGACGAAATATGCTTTCCCCCGCAGACGCGCGAGCTCACGCTGCCAATCGCCATTGTCGATATGAACGATTCCGTCTCGCGCATCAACGCCGAGATATTTGGCGGCGGAGGCAGGCGACCGGTTGGGACGCGGAGACGGGGCCGCACGGGGATGCGGAGGCAGTGAAGGCTTGGCCGCATCTACGGACGGCCCCTCGGTCTGCGCTAGGGGTGCCCGATGACGGCGAGCAAGCGACCGACGCGGCCATGAGCCAGCTTTTCGCGCCGGTAAGAAAAGAAGAGATCCGTACGGCACATCGTGCAGAGCGGGGCGGTATGGATACGCTCGGGGTCAACACCTGCGTCCAGGAGCTGATCGCGATTAGCCCTTTGAAGGTCAATGAGCGCATGCCCGTTGCGCGTCTCCGTAAACAGCGCGCCGGCTTCGGGAAACCGTGAGCGGAAAGCTTCGATGACCTCGCCACCGACCTCGTAGCAGCATGCGGCGGCGGCGGGGCCAATGGCCGCCCGTACTTCGACCGGACGCGTTCCGTATTCCGCGCGCATGCGCTCGAGCGTGCGCTGAACAATGGTCGCGAGTGTGCCGCGCCAGCCGGCATGAATCGCGGCGCAGGCCCCTGTGCGCGCATCGCCTAAAATAACCGGCACGCAGTCTGCCACCTTAACGCCGAGCAGGATATACGGGGCGTTAGTGGTCAGCGCGTCGAAATATTCTGTGTCGGAGCCGGCGTCTCGCGTATCATGCACAACACGCACGTCCGCGCCGTGAACCTGCCAGCAGGTGGCGAGCTTCCATTCGCCGTCGAAGAGATTGAGGAAGCGGCGCCGGTTCTCGTAAATATTTTCGGCCGCGTCGTCATTGAACCCGGCGAGGTTGAGCGCGTCTTGTGGCATCGGGCTGGAGCCGCCAAGGCGGGTCGAGAAAGCGTTTGTAAAACCGTCACCTTCGAGCGGCGCGCAAACGAGACCGCGTACGCCGCCGGTCTCGCGCCAGTAGTACCCGGCGCGTTGTAACCCTACTTCTTCTGTGATCATTTCCATCGGCATAGACATCATCGAGGTCCGGCGCGTGCGTGAAGTTTTAATACGCACGCCGCGCTTCGCCGAACGTGTATTCACAACCCGGGAGCGAGCTTACTGCGAAGGGCGCGGGGCCGTCGCCGCGCAACATTATGCCGCACGCTTCGCTGCCAAAGAAGCGACACTCAAGGCACTGCAAACAGGCTGGACAGGCGGCATCGCCTGGCAGGACGTCGAAGTCGGCTCACGCGAAACGGGCGCACCCGTCATCCTTTTTCACGGTCGCGTGCGCGAGCTGTACGAACAATCCGGCGCGACCGCCGCTCATCTCTCCATCTCACATACGACCGAACACGCCATCGCGCAGGTCGTGCTGGAAGGTAACGGTTAAGGATGCGAAGCTCACGCCGCAACCTCTTCAGAAGTTAGAGCTTACCTCAGCCGGAAAGCCGCGGTCCCACATCCGGCGGGCGGCCGCGGTCGCAAAAAGGTGGTATCAAACCGGCACCGGTATCCTTGCTTCTTTCAGCAAACGAGAGGGCGAACGATTCGACATCATCAATCGTTCGCCCTCTCGATTAACTTACGCGTCTCTGCTCGCAGTTGCAAGCCGTGCGCGGTGATGGCGGTTAGATGACCTTCACTTCGGCCCGCCTCTTGAATTGGCGCGCATCTCGTTGACGAGCGTCGGGTGCCCGTACGCATCCGTTTCCACGCGAGTTGATCTTAGCGTTTGCACCTCAATCTCACCGACGGAGGTGGTGGGGCGCGGCGGTTGGCGCGTAACAGGTTGTTTCGCGGCGGTGCGCCCGTCTTCCGCCTGCGCGTTTGTGAACGTTGCGGGATCATAAGATTCCGTTTGGTTAGCCGAAGCGACGAGTTGTAAAAGCTCGCTGTGCTTGTAACATTCGGAGGTCGGGGCGAAGGTGCCCGTCACAGCCATCCGCTCGCGTTGCGGGCATGAAAGGGTGGCGAGCAAGCCCGTCTCGGGATCGATCTCGATATCGATAATTCCGGCCGGGCGTTTGAAGGCTTCGCCGCCCAGTTCCGGGCGCAACTCGACCGCGCCTTTAATAAATTCAGTCCATGCTGGTAAGGCCGCCTCCGCGCCTGTCAGGCCGAGTTGCTTGTTATCGTCGAACCCTATCCACACGGCGCAGACAAGATTCGGCGTGTAGCCGACGAACCACCCGTCACGCGAAGTCCCCGTCTTGCCCGCGACCGCTGTCTTCTTCACCGCCCCGCGCGCCGCGCGCGCCGTGCCGTGATCTATCACATCCGCGAGCATGTCCGTCACCATGTATGCGGTGGTTGGCCTAATGACTTCTCGCGCTTGCGGACGGGCCTGGAAAACGGTTGCGCCGGAGGAGTTCGTGGCGCGTGCGATGACTTGAGGCGCAACACGCTGACCGTTATTGGCAAATGCCGTATAAGCGGCAGCCATCTTCAGCGGACTCGCTTCATTCGTTCCGAGTGCGAGCGCAGGGTAGGGTGCCGGCTTCGTTAAGCCGAAGCTTTCAGCCAGACGCGAGACGCGGGCTAATCCCGTGCGCATCGCCACGTCAACTGTCACCACGTTGAGCGATTTAACGAGCCCCGTGCGCATCGTCACGTCACGCATTGAATACGAGCCACCATAATTCGCTGGGCGGTAGACGGCGTGCCGGTCATAGAAGAACTCGCGCGGCGCGTCTTTGAACATCGTCAGGGGCGAGATGCCGCTCTCAAGCGCCGCAGCATAAACGAAGGGCTTGAAGGTCGAGCCGGGCTGGCGCGCGGCATCCGTCGCGCGGTTCAGCTGCGAGTCGGCGTAGTTGCGCCCGCCCACCATGGCCAGCACGTCTCCTGTTTCGGGATCGAGCGCGACGAGCGCCGCCTGCGGCGCTACACCACGCCCCCGATAAATTTTGTCGAGCCGTTCGAGCTGGCGCTTGACGGCGTCCTCGGCAAGTTGCTGCAAATCCGGATCGATCGTCGTGTAGATGCGCAGGTCACGCTCGTCCTGCTGGCCTGTCGCCTCAAGCTGGGCGACGACTTCGCGGTTGACATAGTCTATGAAGTAGGGCGCGAGTGATCCGTCAGTTCCTTTCAGGGACGCCACGGCGAGCGGTTCTTTCGCAGCGGCAGCCGCCTGTTCGTTTGTAATAGCGCCGTCCCGCGCCATCGCGCCGAGCACCGTGTTGCGACGCGCGGTGGCGGCTTCCGCATGGCGGTCGGGGGCGTAGCGGCTCGGGCTTTGAATCATCCCGGCGATCGTCGCCGCTTCCGCCAGCGACAACTCCTTTAACTCTTTCCCGAAATAGAGACGGGCGGCCTGCTCGACACCGCGCACGCCCACCGCGCCACGCTGGCCCAGGTAGACTTCGTTGGCGTAGAGCGCAAAGATGTCCTGCTTGGAGAGACGTCGCTCGAGCGTGAAGGCGATCATCGCTTCGGCAAACTTGCGGCGGAAGGTGCGCTCCGGCGAGAGGTAAGTGTTTTTGACGAGCTGCTGTGTGATGGTCGAGCCGCCCTGTCCGATCCGTTCGTCGCCGGCGTTACGCAGGAGCGCGCGCCCCACGCCGAACGGGTCGAGACCAGAATGTTCGAAGAAACGGCGATCCTCAATGGAGAGTATCGCATGCACAAGCACGGGCGGAATGTCGTGGAAAGCGAGTGTTGGGTGTGTGCCCGCCTTCATGCCCGCATCATTCGTCAGGATCTCCGGCTCAAGCGTGTAAGACTCGAACGAAACGACGTCGCCGGTCAACTCCGAGATCCGACCTTTCTTATCGAAGCCGACCCGCACGATAGACGGTCCGTTGTTCGTGCCCGAACGGCGCGGGTGGATTTCAACCGTTCCGTCTTGCGCGGTGAAACTCCCGCTCCAGACGTCACTGGCGTCCGCCTCGATATAACCGGCGCGCCGCAAAAGCGAGACCAACCGGTTACTCGATAGCGCCTGGCCGACCCGCAACGAGCGCGGCGCGGCGTAAATCCCGGCGCGGCTCGTCAGGTAACCGCTCGCAAGGCGCGCGTCGACGATTTTTGAATACGAGTTGTAAGAGTAAAAGAGGAAGAGAATTGCTGCGACGAGCGTAAGCGCTAGCAGGGCGGCGATAGAGCGGAAGATGATTCGACGTCGATGCATGGCAGCAATCTTCGCGCTTCGCCGGACAGCCTGGCCCACGCTGCCGATAATGCGACGCCGTTCCGGTACGGATATAACTTCGATAGCCATGCGTTTTTAAGTAAACGGATCCCCCGGGTGGCGCGTGCCTCCCATTGCCCAAAGCTCATCCTTGATTGCTGGTGATAAACGTTCAATTGACGTCGAATTCTATTCCTGCGCTCTCACGCTTGATCGAGAGCGTTACGCGGCCGTAGGAGAGGCGATTCGGGCTACTTCAATTAAGAGGCTGACCACACACCCTCACCGACCCCGACAGCGCGCTTGTGGTTAGCTTATCCATTGGGAAAATGCTGCGGTTGAAATGGCCAGGGTGATCAGAATCATGATGATCGCTGCTAGTTGCGCGAAGGTGTTGGCTAACTCTCTCATTTGCTTTACCCCTCAAAATCTTTTGGACTCTACTGCACCCCTAACGCTCAGCAACGGATGTGCCACCCGCCTACTCAGCATCTGCGGCCAGGTTACCGGGATTGCGGATCACAAGGGTATAAAAGGGTTTAAGTGCTATTATCAAGCGCTGAAAGGACAACGGTAAGCAGAGAGGCACGGGGAGCAGTGTTCGCGATTCATACATAATTTGAACTTTGAGAATCCCGGACTTCAGATGAGTGATCCAAAGTACAACAGCTAGCGGAGCAGTGACATTCGGCGTTTGTCTTCTGGTGGCTGCTGAGTGCGGCTGCGGCGGCGGAGTTGATACCATTTGAGAGGGGGTTCAGTAGCAGGTTCGAGCAGGTGTTTAATCCTTTCAATGGTTGAGCGCGCGGCCTGTTCGCCGGCGGCGATCAACTCGCCGGCGCGCGTCATTTCATCCCAGCGGATATGACCAACTCGAGGCATGATAACTATGTCGGCATCCTGCCATTGGTGGGACGAGGCAGTTCGCTGAACGACCATTATGGACTGCAAAAGTACGCCGAAAACGGATTGCGGGGGGCCTAAAAATTTCGCGCCCTCGGCGTTAACGTCAACCGCGATGACAAGATCCGCGCCCAGTGAGCGCGCCGCCGCCGAAGGAACGTTGGCCACCAGTCCGCCATCGACTAACTGTCGCTGGCGTTTGTCCGTGACGGGGACGTACCAGCCGGGTATCGCGCAACTGGCCCGAATGGCAAATGGGAGATCGCCGTCACCGCTCATGATGACCGCAGAGCCGGAATGAAGATCCGTGGCGACGGCAGCAAAAGGGACAGGTAGGTCTTCGAAACGGGTCACGGGAAAGCGTGCCCGGATAAAATCCTCCATGCGCGCATTCGACTGAATCCCGAGGCGTGAGACCGTCAGGCGGCCCATATCGCGCCAGCGCAAGCTCAAGGCGATCTTTTCAATGTCGGCGAGTGGCAAACCGGAAGCCAGCGCGCCGCCGACGATTGCGCCGGCTGACGTGCCCGCGATGAAATCAATCGGAATTTTGTGCTCTTCTAGGACTCGCAGGACGCCGACGTGCGCAATGCCGCGCGCGGCCCCCCCGCCGAGCGCGAGCCCGACGAGCGGCCTCTGCTTCCCGCCTGAATCCTTGCCTGAGTGCTTACGCCACATATCTCCTTCGTGATGCGATGTGATCCCGCCGCGCCCAAAAGCGGAGGCGGGCGCTCTATATCTTAGAAGAAGAGCGCCCGCTCCGGGTTTCCCGGTACATCGATCAGTTGTTTAACAGTTGGCCTTCGGCTCAACCCGGCAGGCCGGCTGCTAAGTAGGGATGACTCAGACCGGATTTAGAACAATAATCTCGGCGCTCTGTCGTGCCGTATCCAGGAACGTATCAATGTCTGACTCAACCTTGGATTCGGTGAGCTGATTCTTGATAACGTCGTGGACCTTCTCAAGCGTTGGCACGATAACCCCTGGGTGCTGTTGCTGCCAGCGCGGCCTGTAAACATCACGATAATAGTCGGCGATTTCCTTCTCCGTGACGACTGTAAAAGAACGGAAGCGGAAGTCCAGATATTTATCTATTGATACACGCTGCCGCACGATCTCCCTCAACTGGTCCGAGCTTAACCCGACCGTCTCAAGACGCTGTTGAAACTCCGCCTGTGATGGGAACTGCCTGGTAAGCTCGTCTAACGCGTCCTTAACTTCCTGGTCCGTTGGAGTAATCGCCGGTAGTTTCTCCGCCTCTTGTAGAATCAGCCGTTGGTCTTCGAGCAGTCGCAAAGCCTTATTCAAGTCTTCCGATCTCGGATTCGAGAGCGGCGTCCCGGGCTGAAGTGCCATCTGCCACAAGAGGTCGGAGTAAGTGATCAGGCCGTCATGCGCGCCGCTGTTGACTGTGGCGACCATTTTGTCAACCACATCCTGCGCAAAGCAAAGCGGGGTAAGGCAAAAGAAAAGGCAAAAGGTAAGCAATACAAGACGAGAATAACTATATAATTTCGAGCTTTTAACTTTTTGCATTTTACCTTTCACCTTGCGTCTTCTTTAGAATGTCTGTGTGAATCGAATATTAATTCGCCCGGGACTCAACCGAAAGATAGAATGTTGGGGGCCCGGCGTCGGCAGTTCGAAGGCCGGCGGATTGAGAAGGTAACCGTAGTCGACGCCGATTGAGCCGCCGATCGGCGTTTTGATCCTGAACCCGAGGCCCACCGTGTTCGTCCAGTGCGCGCGCTGGTTCGGGTCTTCGCCGGGGCGCGGGCCGCGGTGAAAAATGTCGCTGACGAAACGGAACACGTTGCCGCCGTCGTAGAACGGCACCACCTGAAAGAGCTTCGTCAACGGCACACGCGCCTCCAGGTTGACGATCGCCATCGCGTTGCCGCCGATGGGCACGGTGAACGGGTTGAGACCGGTCAGCTCGCCCTTATCGTTGCGTACGATTCGGCATTGGTCCAGCAGCTTCTGATCTTTGAAGACATTCGGATCCTTGAAGCATTCGGGGGCGACGTCGCGCGGGCCCGCTTCCTGATAGCCGAAGCCGCGCAAAGTCGTCGAGCCGCCGGCGAAGAACCTCTCGCTGATGGGCAGCGTCGAGTTAGTCGGATCACTTAACCCCTTCCCGGTACGGTCGCGCGGATTAAAAACGTTGGCGAGACCGAGCGACAGGTTTCCGGCGAAGACGGTGCCGTGCAAGGGCTCCACCTTGTAATAGCGGCGGTAATTCGCCTGGAGCTTATTGAAAGACATATTGCCGCCCAACTGGCGGAGCGCGATGTCGTAGTTGAGCGACAGGTAGTCGCCGTGCGTGGCATCAAACTGGTTATATTTGCACGGCTCGGGCGCACCGGGCGGCGTTGTCAGCGGCCGCTGTGAGGCGTCATCCGCGCACTGCTCACGGGTGTCGCGGACGAACGAGACGCCGAACCGCGAGGTGCGGATAGCGCGATCAGGTCTTAAGATCGACTCAATCAACAGGCTGCTAAGGTTGAAGAGTCGCGCGTCTTCATAGGTGTAACGGAGAAAAACGATGCTGCGCGTTTTCTGGCTCAGGACCCGCTGTGTTTCGGCCGTGAGGGTAAATCGGTTGAGGGTGGGTTGCTTGGTTTGCCGTCCGGTAATGTCGATCGGATTATTCTTCTGATCCAGCCGCTGCACGATGCCGAAGCTGCCGCGGTCACCCGTCGTGCGGAAGAAGCGCGTGATGGTCAAATCACGCAGGTATTGTGCTGAAAACGTGAGCGGCGCGAACTGTCTCTTACCGTAGCGCTGAAAGTAAGGGTCGAGATATTCGAGGCGCAGCAACTGCTGGAGCCTGCTGTCTCGGGTCCTGAGCGCGCCCTGGCGCAGTTTACCGAACAGGTCGACGTTGCGGAGATCGACGAAGCCCAGCGGGCCGCTGTCGGTTGAATACCCGCCCCCGTAGGTCAGGACACGCGGCTTGAGCTCCTCGACGTCGATGATCACGTCGCGCTTTTTAAAGCCGGAGGCCGTTTCCCCCGCGGGCTGGGTGGAGATGATGACCTGTCGAAAAACATCCGTGGCGTAGAGTATGCGCTCGCTCTCTGAAAGCTGGTCGGCGCGGAGCACCTGACCTTCGGTTAAGGGGATGGCTCGCAGGACGGCCTCCCTCTTGGTCAGCCTCACGCCGTTGACAACGATACGGTTGATGAAAACCTTGTCGCCCTCGTTTCTAATGCTGTAGACGAGCCGCACCTGCTCATCACCGTTCTTCTTCGGGAGGTCAACGACTGAGAAATCGAGCTTCGCATCGATGTAGCCGTCGCGCGCGTAGAGGTTAAGGATACGATTACCGTCGGCGCGGGCCTGCGAGCGGGAAAATGGCGCCCCGATCACCAGGTTGAGCTCATTACGCAGGCGCGCGGCGGTGTAAATCTCATTACCCTTGAGCTCGACGCCGGCGATGCGCGTTAACGGTCCTTCGTTGACGTCGAAGGTGATGATCAGATTCTCGCCGTTAATTGAGACGCCCTGCCGCACGGTTGCGACCGCGCGCCTGTAGCCGAGGTCATGCATCCGCGCTTCGATGGTCCGCCGGTCACTCTCCAGCGAGTCTTTGCTCGTATAGCCGCGGCCGTAGCCGAGAAGCGGTATGAAGCCGAGCGCGTTGGCCTTCCGGGTCTTCAGTTGATCGGCGACATCGTCGTAGCTGATCTTATTAGTGCCTTCGATGCGGATATCCGTCAGCTTAAAGCGGCGGCCGCGGTCAACGTTATAAGTGATGTCGACGTTATGCCCGCTCAGGTCTTCCGGGTTCAAGTTCTGGCAGGCCGTCGGGGAATTGTTCGCCTCCACGGACGGGGTCGGCGGGGTGACGTTACAGACCTCCGTCACCTCGGCGAAGAAGTAGCCATCCTCCTGGAGCTTGTTGCGGATCCGCCGCTCGCCTTCGACGATCGCCGAGTAGTCAAGACTACCCTCGCGCTTGACCGGCAGGAGGTCGCGCTCGGCCTTTTCGCTCGCCTGGTAGCCGTTGACGTGCACCGTGACATGTGGACCGATAGAGCCGTTCAGCTCTACGTTGATGAGGTTGTTCTGCGGATCCCTCACGACCCGCGGATCATCTAGCACCGGCGCGAGATACCCCTGAGCGATGATCGCCTGGCGGATGCGTGTCACGTCATCGCCGAGCGCCGTGCGCGTAAAAGGCGCGCCCTGTTGTAACCTGAGGGCCAGTCGGACCCGCGAGGGATCAAAGCCTTGAACGTTAATGTTAAAGGACCCGACATGCGCTTGTTCGCCCGGTTTGACACTGAAGGTGACGGTCGCACGGACGCCGCTCGGGTCGGGCTGCATTAAATAAGTCACATCGGCATTGTAGAAGCCGCGGTCTCGGAGGTAGGTTTGAATATCGTCTGCGTTGCGCCGAAGGTTCTGCTCCGAGACCGGCGAGCCCGGGTCGAGCAAAGTCACGCGGGCGCGTATTTCGTCTGCCGAGATGGCGGGACTGATCACCGGAGTGAGATCAATCCTGACGTCTCTGACCTGGACTCGCCGGCGCACGGTATAGCGCAAGCGCACGGGGCGATTAGTCCGGCCATCCCGGGGCGGCGCCGCCCCGCCCGACGCATCACGCACCTCGACGCGTGCGGACGCGACAAGCTTGGTGTCAAGGAGCGATTGCAGGGAGGCCCGCACGCGCACCGCCGAATATTCACTGCCGAGTGCGGCTAACAACACCGATCTGAACTCGGCTTCGGCGGCCGCATCAGGCGGCGAGTTTTCGAACACGACCTCGACGTCAGCAATGGGTCGCCCTTCATAGTCTCCGAGGCCCGGCATGTCACGCGCAAAGCAGAGCGGCGCGGGGGCCAGCAGAAGAGCGATGATGAAGATAAGGCGATGAAACTTCACGGATAAAAGTAATCAGTAATCAGTGGCCAGTAAAAGCAAAGGCTGATGGCAAAACCAGTGATTACCCGTTAAAACCTCTTGACGAATCGGATCTCAAAACTGAAAATATTGTTGCGGTTACTCAAGGTCCTCACGGCGCCCTGCTCAAACT